>DATCQX010001068.1:0-25869 GCA_036569285.1 Streptomyces sp. | reverse complement strand
GCGTACTCCCGCAGCCACTCACTCCGCAAAGCCGCGTCCGTGCCCGCCATGTAGCACTCCCCTCCCGGTCCCTCGCCGCAGGAACCCTAGAACCGCCCTCTAAAGCCGCTCTAACGACCCCACCCCCGAGAACAGCGAAGGACCGGTCTCGGATACCTCCGAAACCGGCCCTAACCTGCGACTTCGCAAAGTCGGGACGACAGGATTTGAACCTGCGACCCTTTGACCCCCAGTTGCGGAGCCCCTGATAGGACACGACGCTCAGCGCGTCCCGTGCCCTTCAATCCACCGGGCCATCCCCTCGAACGCGTCGAGGGATCTGCGGTCCTGGCGGCCGAACCACCCACCGCAGTCGCGGCCGAGCATGTCGTAGAGTTCCGCGGCGCCGCGTGCGTCCCCGGAACAGCCAGTCAGTTCGGCAAGTTCGGCCCGCGCCGCGATCACGTCCTCGTGGGTACGGCCGTGCTGGAAGGTGAGGCGCCGTACACGCTTCTCTGTTTCCCGGATGCGATCCACGAAGTTGGTGTTGACATGCGGTGTCTCATGCCCCACCGCGCCTCGCGGTGCGCCATCGATCACGTGGGGAGTACGTTCTACCTCACGGATCGCCTGGATCACGACGCGCGCGTTGCGCGGGCGATCTGCCGGGTTCTTGGCGAGCAGCATCATGATCAGGTCGTCGAGTGGTCGGGGCACTCCAGGCACCTGGGCACTCGGTCGGGTCGGCGCCCGAAATTGGTGGGCCTGCGCGAGCGCCGCCGGGTCGGACTTGCGGTCGCCGAATGGCGGCCAGCCGATCACCATCTCGTACATGACACAGCCGAGGGAGTACAGGTCGCTGCGCTCGTCGCCCGACTCGAAGCGACAGCGTTCCGGCGATGTATACAGCGGAGTTCCGGCGCCACTATGTGACTCGGTTGAGTCAGCGAAGCGTGCCAGACCGAAATCGATGATTCGGACGTCGCCCTGATCGGCCGTGATGAGGATGTTGCCTGGTTTGATGTCACGGTGCACGACTTCCTTGTCATGAGCCGCCGCGAGGCCTTCCGCTATCTGCCGGCTCCAGTGGACCGTGCGCTCCAGACGCAGCGGAGTCTGGCCCACATAAGCCGCGAGCGAGCTGCCCTCGATGTACTCCATAACGAGGAACGGAGTGCTCTCGTCGGCATGCAGGTCGAAGATGGTGGCCACATAGGGGGTGGAGACCTGAGCCATGGTCCGGCTCTCTCGGTAGAACAACTGCCGCATCTCCGCCTCGCGTTCGCTTCCAGGCTGCACGCCGGCCAAGCGGGACAACGCGAGAAACTTGATGGCCACGGTCCGGCCGAGGTTGCGGTCGTACGCCTCCCACACATCGCCCATGCCACCGCTGTCGTGGTGCCTGAGCAGCTCGTAGCGGTCTCCTGGGCCGACGAACCAGGGAGTGTCACCCTTCTTACTGCTCCTCTCGATCATTCAGAACGTCCAATGCCATCGCCAGGTTCCAACTCCCCGGGCTCGTCGCCCCAAACCCAAATACCCCATGCCGCCAGTTCTGTGGCATCTCGTAGATTGCCGATCCACGCAGCGAAGAAATGCCGCCTTTGTTCCAAGCCCGAGCGGAGCAACTCCTCGCTTTGACGAGCCGTTCGTCTGCCCTCTCGGTGCAACTCCTGCCTGCGTGCAGGCACACGGCGCCACTCGTACAGCACCCATCCCATGCAGGATAAGCAGAGAGTCGCGAACACGACGCGGGTGAGACCAGCGTCCACGGCGATGGCCAGCCCGCACCACACCGGGGTGAGCAGGCCCGCGGTCACCAACCGAGCCCGGTTGAGATGGACCGCCTCGATCCGTCGGTGAGTGCGCTCGTGTATGCGGCCGGTAAGTTCAGACACGAGAGGCTCCGCATCCACGGCCACGGCCGGGTCAGCGGGCACGACTCCGTTCCACTCTTCTACCTGGATGTCCAGGGAGGGCGGCAGCAGGTGCTGGGCTCGGTCAGTGCACTCCAACACGGCATGCAGCACTCCGGGCCACAGGATGCGCAGGACGAACAGCCGAGCTTCGTCGCCGAGGCGTACGGTTTCCGGCACGAATACAGCGTTCACAAGCAGCGTCTCCAGATCGGCCGGCTCTTGAGCTTCCTCCCGCCTGGTGTGAATTCGGTGTGCCTTCTCCCGGTCCCCTTCGTGCTCAATCACCAACCGCAGGTAGCGCATTCGGCCATCCAGCGCTTGCTCCTCGGGATCAAGCCGCTCAATCAGGGAGATCAGGGCGCTGTCAGCGTGGCGGTCCGGGGTCTCACCGTGGCCTGTGTCGTCGGGAAACTGTTCCTGAAAGTAGTCGAGCACGGCTGTGGGCACACTCGCGAGTTCCCAGCCGCTTCTCAGCTGCCCCCACTCCTGCGCGCACAGCCGCTCCAGTTCCGTAAAGCCGTCGTCAGGAAGACGGTGGCGTAGTTTCCACACGTGGTCTGCCATCGGATCCGGGCCCGTCGTGCCTTGAGCCAGGTCGAGCTGCGCCGCCCAGCGTGTCATTGCCTGTCGGGCATACGAGTGCGCCTCATGGCCGAGTTCGTTGGCGGCGATCGCGTCGAGCACAATCGGGAAGTCGTCGTCCAGCGCATACGGGTCGAGGGAGTGCAGATAACGATCCATCCAGCGAGCGGCCTCACTCAGCTCACCGAGGCGGGAACAGGTCAGCGCGAAGAACAGGTTGGAACGGGCAGGGTCGAGTGAATACGCCTGGCTGCGGGCGCGCCGGGCTCGTTCCGGCTGATCACGATGACGGGCCGCAAGGGCGACGACGGCTGGCGCGAGCCAGAATGACGGCTCCATGAGCATGCTTTCTTCGGCGCAGGCCTCGACCGTTGCCGCATCCACCATGCCTCGGTGCAGGGCATCCCGTGTGAGGGTGTGCACGAGGCCACGCGCCAGCGCGCGGGTACGTCGACGCTGCTCGAAGCGGCTGTGCCATTGAAGCGTGAGCTGGGTGAGCTCTGCCTCGGCGGCTGCGCGGACCTGGTCCCTGACATAGCGCTCCGTGAACTTCTCGAATCTAACGGCGAGTTGCTGTATATCGGAGGCGACCGCGTTGACATCGTGGCTCAGAGTCGCGATCTCTGCCCGAGCGTGCGCCAGCTCGGCTCCGACGGCATCGACGTCACTCTCGACTGCCGCAACGGCCACCATCTGATCCCGCTGCCCGGCTATCAGATCACGACGTAACTCGCTCAATTCATAGAGGATTCCGTCGGCTTCAACCCCATCGTCCATGACATGCCCCCCCGTGACAGGCCCCAACTCGACTCGTCTGCACGCTCGAACTTCCGTCCGACGACCCATTATCCGTACGCGGCTGTCCGCGCGTCCCTGAACAGCTAATCTGAGCGATCCAACCGCACCAGCCACGCAGGGGGAGTCGTGGACCAACAGCACTACCGCCCGGTGCAGGATCTGTTCTTCGGACGCGACGACGCGGAGTCCGACTTCGCCAACGGCTTGTTGCGGCACGGATTTCTGCCCACGTACGCCTCCGAGGCGGCCCGCGACGGCCGCAAGTCCCTTGTCGTCGGCCGCAAGGGCTCTGGCAAGAGTGCGATCTGCGCCCATCTCGACGGCGGTGGCTACCCCGGCCCCACCGTGCTGATCACGCCCGATGACGCAGCGGGCGACGAGATCCGACGCTTCGAACTGCAGGGCCTGACTGCCGACACCAGCAAGTCACTGATCTGGCGCTACGTCTTCGCGGTACAGGCCGCCCAGCACGTGGTTGACCATGCGCGCACGCACCGCAGCTGGCGAGTCCCGGCGTCGGTGCGCGCGCTGACGGACTTCCTGGAAGCAAATGGCGAGATCTCGAAGGGACGCCTCACCGAGCGTCTGCGGCGAGGCACCCACCGCCTGCAGTCGGCAACCCTTTCGCTCAAGATGTTCGGCTTCGAGGCCAGTGTCAACGCGGCGGCCGAGCCCGGTGGGCGAGGTTCAGAAGGGGCACGCGCCGTGCGACAGCTCGATGCGCTGGAAGCCGGTGTGCGCACTGCCTTCGACGACCTGGGCTGCCCCGCTTCCGACGAGCAGCCGCTCCTCATCCTGGTCGATCGTCTTGAGGAGGTCTGGCGGGCGGATTCCGACAGCCACGCGCTGGTGACAGGCCTCCTGCTGGGAGCCAAGCGGGTCGCCGCCGTCTACCGGAACGCCGTGCGTTGCGTGCTGTTCATTCGTGCCGATATCTACGACACCCTGAACTTCGCCGACGGGGACAAGTTCCGCAGCGACGAAGTCCGCATCACATGGACCCCTGACGCACTCGTCGAGCTCGCACAGGCCCGCGCCTCGCTCTCCCTCCGACGCCCTGTTACAGACAGGGAGTTATGGGAAAGGATATTTCCCAGGACAATTCAAAGCGAGTCGACTCCGGCCTATCTGCTGCGTCGCTGTCTGGCGCGGCCTCGCGACATGATCCAGTACCTCACTCTATGCAAGGACATGGCCGAACAACGAGGCCACCCCACAGTCCACGAAGAGGACGTAATCGAGGCAACCGAACAGTTCTCCCGGTGGAAGGTCGACGACTTGGCCAAGGAGTACAACGTCGGATTCCCGTTTCTGCGGCCCGTGTTCGCCCGTTTCGAGAACGCCGGGTACGCGATCGACCGAGCCGACTTCACCGACCATTTCGATGCGATCCGCGACACCCTCCACGAGCGGTATTCCGCCTACGCCGAACAGCTCACTGCCCAAGGCGTCATCGAAGCCCTATTTGGCATCGGGTTCCTCGGAGTGCGCCGGGGCGACGGCGTCGTCTACGCGGGCGACTCCCAGTGGCCCATCCAGCCGTACGAGGACGAACTGGAGATACACCCCTGCTTCCGGCCGGCCCTCAACTGCCGTACACCTGCGGGATTCAACACTGGCGTCGTGAACTCCGGAACGATGACCGGGCAGGTGCTGAGCGCCTCGCACACCGCATTCCTGCGAAACGTCACCACCACCGATGCCGGCTTCCAGGCGGACCCCCATGCACGCCTGCGTGAAGAACTAGTCAACGCCCTCAACCGGCTCGACCGTCAGCTCGACCGGTCGGGCCTGCCCGACGCTGTCCGCGCCGAGGTCCACGCAGCCCTGTCCGTCATGCGCTCCCGGAATGAGCCCCAAAGATCCGTGTCTACTGACTCCTCGGGCTCCCACTTGCGCTCCGCTGTCCGCGAATTGCTGCGACTCCACGACCGGCTCAACACAATCGGTTTCCCGGACGAACCCGTCACTCTGCGTTTCGACGTCGAAGCCCGAGGGCTCGAGCGGGCGCTGGGCGGGGCGGTAGGCAGTGGAGGCGGATCGGACTCCGCTCCCTGACCCGGCTCAAGCACTTGCCCTTTAGCGCCGCCACCAAGGGATGCGGTCCACCGCCTCCCCCTCACCAGGAGAGGCGCACGCCTCACAGAGCCGCCCTTGATTCCTGACCTTCAAGTCACCCGAAGATCTCTCCCCTAGCCGAGCGGGTCCACAGAGGCACACTCATCAATTTCGCCACGCCCAGCCGACCCCGAGCGGGACATGTATCTCATTTCCTGCGATTGCGCGATGACCATAGGTCACCAATCTTCTCTCGTGTGTGCCGAGATCTCACTCAAGGTCATTGTGATCTGCGGTCTGGTGCATACCAGTCTCGCAGGAAGGCGGCGGCAACAGCGCACGACCTGGCCGACTCGCGCCCTGTATGTGAGAGCGGTTTCTTGCTCCCCTTGAAGGACAAGGCGGGCACGCAGCATGTCGCTCCGCACGTCGCCCAGGGGGATGGTGAGGCGTGGGTACGTCGTCGCGATGGCCGGGGCCTGGCGGCCGTACAGGTTTGGCGAGTGAGTGGACCCGTGCGCGAAAGCGTGCCTCGGCTTGGCAGTCGGACGCAGCCGACTCTCTGGCACAACTGGACGACATCGCTGCGGACCACCTCGACGTACTACACCGGACCCTCCGAGAGGATCCGGCAGCCTTCGGCCTGTACGAGGCAGCATGTTCGGCCGGTGCACGGCTGACCACGGCCGCTGCGGATGCCTGGGGGCAGAGCCGGGACGGCGACGATTTCGCGGCCCGCTTCACCGCCGCAGTGGGCGGAGAGGGCGGCACGATGGCGGACGCCGCCCTGCGAAGGGCTGCGGCCACATCCGCCGGAAGACTTCTGGAGAAACTTGAGCAAAGCCCCGAAGCCGGTGGCCTCCCAGGCCGGGGCGGCTTGGCCGGAGACCTGTTCTGCCTGCTCTACCAGTGGTTCTTCGCAGACGTGGTGGCCGAGTTCCTGCGCGCCGTGATCGCCGAGAAGGTCATGCTCGTAATTCCGGTGCTGCCGGCGGTCGATCCCGAAGACCACATCGCCGACTGGGTGGCCGAGCGAATCCTGAAGTCGCTGCCGAATCCGTGCGAGGAAGCTGCGGAGCTGAAAGAGGCGGCCGAGCAGGCGGAAGAGGCGCTGCCAGGGAGCGAAGATCCACTGCGCGTTCTGCTCTTTGTAGCGCAGGGGCTCGTGCCGCGGGCGGTGGGCTGCGCGCTAGGCCTACTCGCCAACGGGGACGACCAGGAAGACGGCTCAGTGGACGGCACGACTCATGAAGGGGAGCCCGCTGCATGACGGAGGAACAAACTCGGTTCTACTGGCTCGCCCACCCCGGTGCCGCAGCCCCGAAGGGATGGCGGCCCCTCAGTGACGCCATCTACTGGGAACGCCCGTCCCGCGCCCCGGACCGCCGCGCACTGTTCGCCTCGGCCCCAGACTGGGCGGACGATCTACAGCGGGTGGCACGGGCCGTCTTCGCCGCGGACCGATACGCGAATCGCAGGAAAGCCTTCGACCGCTGGACCCGCAGCATCGCCCTTTCGGTGCCGGTCGCCGAACCCAGCCGCTGGGAGCGTACCTTGCCCTCCCTCACCGCGTTGCTGGCAACGGTCACTGGGGACCGCTGGGAGCTCTCGTTTCGTCCGCCGGGCGGGAAGTTGGTGCGCGGGGGACCGATCTCCTTCCCTGCCGAGCAGTACGCACGCGAGGTCGCCCTGTTCTCCGGCGGACTCGACTCCCTCGGCTGGGCGGCGCAGCGCGCCACGGTACACAGTCCGCGCGCGCTGCTCCTGGTCATGTTCGAGGAGAGGAACTTCGGGACTGAACAGGACCACGTGTACGGGGCCGTGTTCGGCCTGCGCGAGCGCCCGATGCGCCGTCTCGACCAGAGCCAGACGGTACGCGGCCCCAGGGGCGCAGGCATCCGGCTTGAGCGCTCCACGCGTTCGCGCGGCCTTCTGTATGCAGCGACTGCCGTGCACGCCGCCGCGGCGGAACGTATCCCGGTCGTCCATCTGCCTGAGAACGGCCAGCTGGCCCTCAACCCACCACTGTCCGCCGCCCGCTCGGGAGCCTGCTCGACCCGATCGGTGCACCCATGGACGCTGCACCATCTCAACCAGGTGATCGCCGAAGTGTCGCGAAGGGAAGCGGACTCGGCCTCGGCGATTCGTGTGGAAAACCCCTTCGCAACGCTCACCAAAGGAGAAGTGTGCGCGGAGGCACGGAACGCAGGTCTGCCTCAGCAGGTACTGGAGGCAACGCTGAGCTGCGGCGCTCCGCCGGCCCGCCAGGCAGGCGGTCCTCCGCTCGCTCACTGCGGACTCTGCTTCCCTTGCCTGGTGCGCCGCTCAGGCCTGCTGCACGCATTCGGTGAAGACCGCACTCCCTACGCCGCCGATCCCTGGGATCGAACTTTGTCATCATCCCAGACCAACACCTGGCGGGCGATGAGACGATGGCTGGACACCGAGTGCACCGTTCTGGACCTGGTGGCCGACGTGCCGCTCCCGCCAGGTGTGCATCCGGAGTACCTTCTCGAAGTGGTGGAGAAGGGTAGGGACGAATTGCGAGCGCTGGTGGCGTGGGTGGGCAGCAGGATCGTACGAAAGGCGTCCTGAGATGTCCGGCCTACGGACCATCCCAAAATGCCACAGCCCCCGAGTTGAGGATCCGTCACGTCACCTCAACTTCAGTCGACAACGCCGAGCGGAAACTGTTACGCCGCTCTCGAACTCTGCCTCATCCGCCTTCTCAGCCGATAGCTTCGGCTGAGAACCAGCAAGACACCGCAACTGCAAGGCCCTTGGCCCTGAACGGCCGACTCCTTGGGCCACGCCGGGGAAAACGAAACCGTCGTTCAAGGATGCCGAACCAATCCAGTTCGCTCGGGTTCAGATGAACAACAGCTCGGCCAGGAAGCCCGCGTAGGAGAGCCCTTCGCGTTCGGCGCGGGCGATGGTGTCGGCGGCCTGGGCCCGCATGGTGGGCAGCCGCAGCAGGCGGCAGGCGGTGTCGATCGCGGCGTCGGACGCCTGCGCGGTGAGCGCGTGATGGGCGGCAGTCATGGTGATTCCTTCCGGCGCAGATGGAGCAGTTCGTCCCACTGCTCCAGGGGGCAGGGGGCGGGCGTCTTCGGGCAGGGGCCTGGCCAGACGCCGCGGGGTGATGTGGCTGGCCTGGGGCAACTGCGGCTCCGTCTGGTCCGGTGGCGCCGACACTGCGGTGACCGTGGGGGCCCGGCCGGCCGTCTGGGCGGCCTTGCGGGCTTCCAGGGCGACCACATCGTCGTTGCAGGTGCCCAGCTCGACGGCAGCCCGCAGGCCCGCGAGCACGTCCGCGTGCTGCTGATGGCGGTGCAGGAGCAGGACCCGGACCAGAGCCTCGGTTCCCTCGATCTCGCCGAGCTGCTGCTGGGCCATGGCCCAGAACGCCTCGTGCTCGGCGGTGAAGGTGCCTTCGGCGCGAGCCTGGTGCAACGCTTCGGAGCGGTCCAGCGCCCCGGGTTCGCGCAGCAGCACCTCCAGATAGTGGTCCAGGACCAGGTGCTCCAGGCCCCGGCCGGCGAGCCGCGCATGGCGGGCGATCGTGCGGCGGCCTTCGAGCACGACGAGCGTGTCACCGGTCAGGTGGACGATGACCTTGCGATCGATGAAGCGGACAGAGACGGAGTACGAGCACATCTTCACCGTGATCCGGCTGTAGCGATCGACCCGAGGTTCGAAGGTCATCGCCGTCTCGAACGCCTCCGGCGGAAGCGGCAACAGGTGCGGCGCTTCCCGCTCGAAATCCTGGCCGATCGTACGGATCCGCGAGCCGATCCAGCGACTCAGTTCACGCTCCTCGAACCCGGCGATCTGCTGATTGAGGTCCTCCAGCGTGACCACTCGCGGGACGAGGGTGAGGTAGTTACACCGGAAGTAACCGACCTGGCCCTCCACCCCACCCTTCTCATGGGCGCCGCGCAGTCCCGGCTCACAGTAGAACGGAGTGAACCCGAACCTCCGTGAGTTCAGGAAATCCGAAGCCCCTGGGCTGCGAACTGAGGGATGCGGAGGCCGTTTCGTGGTGTCAAAGAGCCCAGTTCAGGAGCAGCGATCGGTTGCCGTGCGGTGATTCGATCAGCGTGGGGCGGAGAAGGGTATGGCGTCAGCCCACTCCCAGAACGCGCCGGCCTCTGCGACCTCGCGTTCTATGACGTCGAACAGCTGCGAAGGGGTTGTCTGAGGCGGCACGTAGATTGCGACGTGACGGTCCCCGCTCCATTCACTCAGCAGGCCGGCGGAGTCGATTTCGTGCTTGATGCGAGCGGTTGCCTCGTTCAGCCGTGTCGGGTCCGGGTTGGGCATGAGCATCCGCAGGACGCGGTGCCAGGAAAGCCCCACCACCTCGTTGACCGCGTCATCCTCCGAGAGGAGCACGCGGTCTCCCAGGGCCAGTCCATAGACGCGAAAGGGGATGCAGGCAATGGAGAACGTGCCGTCGTTGAGGGGCTTGAGCCAGAGCTGCTCCATCTGACCGTCCAGCCCAAATGGGGCGAGGTCGGCGCGGGCGATGTAGTTGCTCTGAGCACGTCCGACAGGATCGTCGTGAACGATGAACTCCGTCATGTGCTTCCCCTTGGTCGAAATGTGCTGCGCGGCCATGATGCCGTGGCTGTCCGTCGAATCGTGCGGCAGGGGCGGCCCGTTCAGCAGTTGCGTGAATCGTGTTCGGCAGCGGAGGGGGCGACGGCGGTTGTGTAGCGAAGGCTGGTCTTGGCGCCGAGCGAGAAGACGTGCGCGAGGTGAAAAGGATCCGCGCCGCTGGCGAGAGTCTCCTCGAGAATGCGGTCCTGCCGCAGCCGGTCGAGGCCCACGGGCAGCGGTTTGACCAGCTTGTCCAGCCAGAAGGTGCCGGCCGCCGTCGTAGTGGTGGCTGTGTTCTGGCTGATCAGCAGATGCGGGTTGGTGCTGTTCGGCCAGCGGCCGCGCCGATAGTCGAGGTAGTCGGTGATCGCCTTGGCGGTGTACTCGTCCAGGGGACGGTTGAGGCTTTCGGGGTCCAGACGCCACTCGGCCAAGTCCACCTGGTCAAGCAGCAGCGTGCGGACCCGGAGGGCCAGCAGGGCATGGATTCCGGACAGGGCGACGACCACTCGCAGGGCCGGATCCCGCAGGGCAGCCTGAGCGACGGCTTCCACCTCATCTGTGGTGAGGGAGGCGGGGATTGTGGTGGGGATTCTGCCGCCCTTGATGCCGCGCATTGGGTTGCTGAAGATCAGACGCTCGGCCTTGAGCGTCCCGAACAGCGAGCGCAGGGCGCTGGCCTCGCAGGTCCGGTGAGGCCGGTTGGTCAGCCAGGTGGCGAGGTCATCTCGCGTGACCTGCCGCAGGGTTGTGTACTTTCCGCCGTACTCGGTGAGGAACGGCAGGACGAGCCTGAGCAGGGTGACGACCGTGGACCGGACCCGTGGCCTGCGGCGGGAAGTCCCGTGCCGCAGGAGCCAGATCCACATGTCCAGCTCCACACGGATGCTCGGAGCCAGAGAGGCGAAGTGCTTCTGGCACCACCGGTCGAGCGAGTCGGCCCGGTCATCGAGGAAGATCTCCAGGCCTTCGAACACCTCCAGAGCGTGGTTGGCGGGGACCGCGGTGTGGGTGAGCTGGGCGATGGTCGAGTCCCTGATCCGCTCGCCCGGCCGGTGGACTGCGCAGAGGATGCGGATGCCGCGTCCCACCGCGCCGACGGTGCGAGGCGGCCAGCCTCGAAGTTCCGCGATCCGCTCGGCCCGGCTGATCAAGAAGGCCTCCAACTCCGGTTCCAGCAACGGCAGTTTGCTGCTGACGCCGTGCAGGGTGCGGGGCATGTCGAACAGCGTCAGCTCCGTCCAGCGGGGCGGGACAGAGCGCAGACTCACCCTCGTCGGCTCTGACGAGGCCGGTCGGGGTGGAGGTCCGCCGCGGGGCCGCAGGGTGCCGATGATGAACAGCTGGTGCCCGGTGCGGGCGGCGATCGTCAGGTCGACGCGCGTCTTGTTGTCCGGGCCGGCGATCAGACCGGCCTGGCGGCGGCAGAGCCGGCAGACACCGTCGATCGCCGCGATGTCGCGGTGGCAGATGTCGCTGTACTGGCTCGTCACCTTCGCGACGAAGCACCAGCATGCCTTGCAGCGGGGGCAGTCGAACCAGCCCCGTCCCAGGCAGTCCCGGCAGCTGCGGGTGGCCCAGGGCCGTGAGCGTCGGACAGGCCGGTTCATAGCGGCGGTCCCGAGCGGCCGGTCCGCCGCTGGTGACTGATCGGGGGTGCCGCCGACTACCTGCTTCTCTGCCTCCGCTGCCGGGGTGAGCTGACGGTCGCTCCGCTTCTCGGGGACGAGAAGGTCCGCGGGCGTGCAGTCCAGCACCTGGCAGATGATGTCGAGGTCATCGAGACGGACCGTCAGAGGTCATCCGGACCACAGGTGAGACATCTTGCCCGCGGAGATGACCAGTCCGGCGTCCGCGAGTATTCGTTGCAGTTCAGACGCCTTCCAGATGTCGCGCTGGGCGGCGACCATCCGCAGGTTCCACTTCATCAGCGGGTCCCTCCGAACCGGGCTGCCGCCCGCTGGCCCGCCCGAACCCACGCGTCTTCGACGTGGGACTTCTCGACGTGTAATGGTGGGCTCGGGTATTGGAACTCTCGGAATACCCCTGCCGAGGACACCGCAGGCGAGGGGTCACAGGTAGTCGAAGAAGCGGATCCACCACGTCGGGGGGTGCTCGGGCGGGTAGTAGGAGAGGAGGTCGCTGGCGCCGTCGTATCTCGTCCAGAGCAGGTGCTCTGAGATGACGGTGTAGCCGAGGGCGTCGAGTTCTTCCTCGACGCGGAGCTGGTCGGTGGCTTGAAAGAGCTCACGCTCTTCTTCCTCGTTGTAGCTCCCGGGATTGCCCAAGGTCACGACGGCCAGGTTCCCGAAGTTGCTGATGGTCACCGTGATGTGTTCGGCGCTGTCGGCTGCGGTTGCCGGGATCACGATGGCCCCGTGGTGGCTGGCGTCCTGGACCTGGCGGTCGACGGTGCAGGTGCACTGGAACCGCGCGTCCAAACGGGCTGCGAGCTGCTCAAACCGGGCTCGGGTGGCGTCGTGGTCGTAGCCGCGGGGAAATTCCATGTGCTGCGGGTCATCGAGCTGCCGGAGCAGAGTCCAAGTGTTCTGGTCATCGAGGGGCATGTACGTCTTCTCCATGGAGGTGGCGAGTGGCTCGTTGGCTGATCTCTGCTGCGTAGGCGGCCCAGTCTCCAGCAGCGGCTCGCTGCCACTTGACGGCGACGGTGATGTCGATGCCGAGGATGCGGGCGAGGACCGCAGCGGGCAGCTCGGTGGCGAGCTGGAACAGCGCGGTAGAGCGGGATTCCGCGAGCCGGATGCCGAGTTTGCGGAGGCGTTCACCCATGGCCCAGGCCCTGATCGGGCGGCCGGGCTGGCCGCCGGGAAAGAACCAGGGAGAGTCTGTCCGGCCGAGGACGGCATGGCTGCGGCGAACCTCAGCCTGCCGGAGAGCCAGTTCAGCGACGGGTGTCGAAGCTCGACGGGGACGGCGCCAAGGCGGATGCGGACGGTTCCGTCGGTCTCCTCGATGTGGTCGATGATGAGCCGGGAGATCGCTGCGGGCCACTGGGCGTAGAGCAGCAACAGCAGGCCAGCGAGGCGGTCTTCGTGCTTGAGGGTGTCGTCGTGCAGCAGGCGTCGGGCGGTGGCCCAGCGAGCCTCGTCGTCCATCGGCTGGGAGGGGCCGTTCCATCGCTCGGCCGGGAAGCTGAGATCATGGGTGATCTTCTGCGAGAGGGCCCAGCACACAAAGTGGCCTGCCTCGCGACGGAGGCGGACATCGGCGCTGGTCATCCAGCGTTCGAGGTCAACCTGCCGACAGGTTGAGAGGGTCAGGTTCTCATCGTTGAGCCAGTCCAAGAGATAGACGGCCGCCGCAGATGCTGCCGCGCGGTCGCGAGCTGATAGTGAGCGATCTCCTTTCCGCGGCTGCGTCGGCGGAGCCGTCGCAGGAGGTGCCAAGTCGCGTACCGGTGCAGGATTTTCCGTCCCTCGACCGTTCCATGGGAGGTGACGAGGTCTTTCACGTGCCGTTCGAGCCGGACCATTTGCTCGTCCCGCTTGGGCAGGACTTCGGTGGCGACGAGAACACTGCGGATGTGCTCGATGACCTTGCCTTCGGGGAGTTCGTCCAGGGCCTTGTGGGTGAGGGGGCGGCGGCCGGAGCCGAGATCGGAAAGGACGGTGGAGACGATGCCCTTGGAGAGCCAGTTCATAGCGGTGGCCGCGCGTGCGGAGCTGGCCAGGGCGTCGTGGAGGGGCTGCAGCTTCGGGAGTATGGAGCTGGTGTTGTCGGTGAGGAGCTCGCGGAGTCGCTGCTTGAGGGTGCAGCGAGGGCACGGTCCTGGCGCATGTAGCCGTTCGGCTTGTCCGCAGGTGGGGCAGGGTCGCCAGAGCTCGGCGTCGGGTGTGGTGCAGGCGCTCCGAGGAAAGCCGCCGGCCCGGATCGGCCTCCACGACCTGCGCCACTCGATGCTGTCCACCACCGTCAACCTCTACGGCCACCTGCTGCCCCACGCCGCCCGCCACCCCGAAACTGCCATCGACAAGGCCCTCACCCACGCCGACCGCAAACACCACCAGACCGCTACGGCGTCAGAAGACCGGGTGGCTTGAGACCGGCCGCCGAGGGTCAGGAAGCCGCCATCACGCGGCCATCACGTGTCACATGAACGCATCCAGCGGGCCTGCCGTTTCCGGCAGACCCGCTGATGTACAGCGTCGGGACGACAGGATTTGAACCTGCGACCCCTTGACCCCCAGTGAACGAAACACCGTCCACGAGGTTCCGTGAGATCCAGGAGGAGCGAAAAAGTCCAGGTCAGGGTCCGCACAGTCCGTCTCTGCGTAACGAGTCTGTGAGATGTGTGTGAGACGACGAAGCCCCGCCCGGGTTCGCCCCGGGCGGGGCTTCTCGCGTATCTACAGCCGGTCAGATCATCCGTGCCGCCACGTACGCCACGGGCGCGTGATGACCTCGCGGAAGGTGTGGTGGGACGGGTTCTTGCCGCAGTGCTTCAGCACCCACGACTGCGGCTCTGCGAAGTCGTGGGCGGCCTCAGAGGACTCCCCGCACACCGCGCACTCCATCGCGTACGTCACCGGCTCGGCGTCCGGCTCCCGGTCGGGCTCCAGGGTCCACGTCTCGTGCCGGATCACTGCCCGCGTCATCGCTTCCCCTCCAGCTCCGCCCACACCCGCTTGCCCCACGGCAGCGACTCGGTACCCCAGTTCTCGGCCAGCTCCGCCACGAGCGCGAGACCGCGCCCGCTCTCGCTCTCGTCGTCCGGCGCTCGCGGCGCAGGTGGCGCCTTCGAGAAGTCCACGACGCCGACACGCACGCACGCCGTCTCGGGCCGCTCGATCGTGACCCGGATCGATTCCCGCCGCGCGTGCTGGACCGCGTTCGCCACCAGCTCGGAGATGACCAAGGCGGTGTCCTCGGCCAGCTCGTCCAGCTCCCAGACAGACAGGGAAATGCGGACCAGGCGCCGCGCGGTCGCGGCGCTCTCAGGTTCTCTCGGCAGGGCCTCGCTGTAACCGGGGTGCCCGGTCGGCCGGGCCCTGGATGTAGGTTGCGGCATGTCGGTCTGCTCTCTCAGATCGGCCAAGCCCTGGGGCCGGTCGCACGGTCGCCAGGGCGCTATGCGTTCAGGTAACCGGCGGGCGTGATCGCGCGGAGGAGCCTCACGGGGGGCCAGGGAGGGGCCACACTAGATACGGAAGGGGGCCACCATGACCGACGCGGACCGACGCAAGCAGTTCGGCCAGTACCTCGCGAGCTTGCGCCGCCACACTGGGCGGTCACAGCGGCAGTTCGCCGCTGTGCTCTGTGCCGCCTCCGGCACGCAATCGATCACCCGGAACGAGGTCTCCCGGTGGGAACGCGGGGGCCGTGTCCCAGACGTGTGGCTCTCCACCATCGCCCAGGTGCTCGGGGTGCCGTTGGCCGAGCTGGAGCAGGCCGCCGCGTACGCCCGAGGGGACACCCTGGCGCGGCTTCCAGGCGTCGCGGCCACCCTCGCGGACTTGCTGCCCGACGGGGACGCGCTGGAGCCCCTGGCAGCCCCCGGCGGCCGTCGGATCGGCGCCACCACCGTGGACGGGCTGGCGGCTCGCGTCCACGGCCTCCGGCTCGCGGACGATGTGCTGTCCGGCGGGGACCTGATCGCCCCCGCCTTCCGCGAGCTGCGCGCCGCCGTCCGCCTGTACCGCGAGTCCGAGCACTCCGAGGAGACGGGGCGTGGCCTGCTCGTGCAGATCGGGGAGTTGGGCCAGATCGCCGGTTGGATCGCCTCGGACGCCGGACGCGGGGAGGACGCCGAGCACGCCTACCGGCTCGGGCTCTCGGCCGCCCGCCAGGCCGGGGACGCGCCGCTGGTGGCACAGCTCGCGGGCAGCCTCGGCTACCACCTGACGAACAGCGGCCGGGAACGGGAGGGTCTGGAACTGGCGAAGGCAACCGTCACGGAGGCCGGGCCGGACGCCCCGGCCACAACCCGCGCCCTGTTTCTGGACCGCGTGGCATGGGCGCATACGCGTGCCGGGGAGGCCCAACCCGCCCTGCGGGCGCTCGGTGAAGCCCACGCCGCCCTGGACGCCACGGACGGCCCTCCCGCACCGACGTGGGCCTACTGGGTGAACCGCGAGGAGCTGGAGGTCATGGACGCCCGGGTGTTCACCGAGCTGCGCCGCCCGCTGCGCGCGGTGCCGCTGCTCCAGGACGTGCTGGCACGCTACGACGCCACGCACGCCCGGGAGGTCGCGCTGTACCGCTCATGGCTGGCCGTGGCGCTGGCCGACGCGAACGAGCCCGAGCAGGCCGCCGAAGAGGCCCGCCGCGTCATCGACACGTCCGGCGATCTCTCCTCAGAGCGCACGGCGGAGCGGGCCCGGACGGTCCTCCACCGGCTGAAGGATTACGAGGACGTGCCCGAAGCGCGCGAAGTACTGGCCGACTACGGACACTTGTTGCTGGCTTAGGGGTACGTCACTCGTTTCCGGTCGGTCAAGCTAGCAAAGTGCCTTCAGCGAAGGCGTCGAGGAAAGAGGAACTTTGCCCGATCAGCAGACTCCACTGCGCCTGTCATACGAGCCGGATGACTATTTGTGCACATGGAATATCCCCGACGGAAAGGGGGGCAGCACTGAACTCCCAGGCCAATTGGAAGTACTGCCGAACCGTGCGCCAAAGGGTTCCGTGTATGGCCGCCTTCCGCTAAACCGCGACGAGCCCCAAGAAGGAGTGTTCTCCTTCTCTTTCCCGCAGGTTGTAGAAGCTCCAGTCCTATCAGGAACATTGGCCAATGGCGGATCAGTAATCCTTCTTGACGCCCACATTACTTACTGGACCATGAACCAAGGGCACGTGACTGGCAGCGCGGCTCTCTTGAGCAAAGGTGGGGAATTCTTTGGTCGGCGCAGCCCACAAATGACACCCGAACATGACAATGAAATCCCCCTTGTGTCGTCAATAGAATTTCAGATAACAGCACTCGATGCACTTACCGGAACTGCGCCAATCGCGAGCGTGCAGACTCCAGGCATACATCCGGACAATCCCAAGGGTTTGTGGAGTGCTAATCTTAACCTGGAAGCACGAGCCGAGTGGGCAAAGGAAGGCGTGGAGCTTTCCGTTGGCTACAACGGCCGAATGCGAACCGCCGACGGATTTGAATTTCGCCTTTGTTTTAGCCCGGTGGCGACGGTCACCTTTCAACGAGGCGTATCGCTTCGGGTTGCATTTGACGAGTTCATAGAGCCGCTCCGACGGATCAGCTCAATCGCAACTGGTAAGCCCCAGGATCTGACGTACGTAGCAGTAAGGCTGACTGACATTGCGGGTCAGTACCAGGTGTACGGCACCGGTATCACGCAGGCTCCATTTGCTAGCTCAGAAAAAGACGTTAGGAATCACCGGAGTGCCATCAGAGCTAAAGCTGACGAACTATCCCTCTTGGACCTGGTTCTCGAATGGCGCAAATATTCAGCAGATCACCACCCTTTGGTGGAAACATATGGCTCAATGTTGCACGCACACGACCAGCACCCACGGTCGCGCTTCTTGCTGCTAATCCAAGCATTGGAAGGTCTGCACGGATACGAAACCCGCAACGAGTACGACCAACGCCGGCTTAGCCATCTATCCAAGCGAGAGCAGGTAATTGACAGCCTGAGCAGCGTAGCTGACCGCAACGTGATGCAATTCTTGAAGAAGTTCCTTTCGAAGAACCCTCCCACGAGCCTCGATGCCGTATTGAAGTCTATGACTGGCGCGCTCCCTGTTGACATCATGGACCGCATCGCGGCGACCTCACTGGTTACAGAGGCCATGTCCAACCCCTCAGTAAAAACACCGGCAAATGCGCTGCGCATCGTTCGGAATAACCTTGCGCACGGCACGCGAGGCTACGATGCGTTCGAACTTGATGAAGTGGTGCGCATCCTCGAATTGGCAGTACGGGCTCATTCACTGAGAATCCTGGGGTGCCCAGATGACGTAGTGAAACGAGTCTTCGAGGAATCTGATTGATCAATCGGCTCGCCGTTCTCGTTACACGCAGGAAGCCGCAGCGCTCACGGGCTACGGCTTCCTGGTGTTCAGGCGGCGGGGAGTTCCGGCCGCCCCTCGGCGGCCATGCCCCGCAGGAGACCGGCCATCACCTCCGGGACGCGGGCGCGCTGCGCGGCCGTCAGCTCCAGGGCGTCTAGCCCCCGCTTCATCGCCTCGAACATGATCTTCGTCTGGACCTCGGCCAGCGTCACCAGGCGCTCTTCCACGCCCATGCGGGCCGCGAGGTCGCACATCTTCAGCAGCCGGTCCCGTTCCTCCCCGTACAGCCGCACCCAGCCATTCACGGCTGCGCTGTGCGTGGTGTCCACGCCGGGGAACTCCCCGCCTTGGCGCTCCACTTCGGAGGTCATGCCCCACACCAGGGCCTCGGCCTCGGTCTCCTGCACCCGCTCCAGCAGCCACGCCACATGGCCGGACGCCTGCCGGATCAGCCGGGAGACGACGACCGCCGGGTCTTCCTGCGGACCGTCCACGTTTCCGTAGGTGCGCAGGAACTCCGCCGTGGCCTCCCGGCGCTGCGCGGCGGCCCGCACCTGCGGCGCCGCACCACCGTGCATCCGGCACACGGTCGCCCCGGTGACGGCCATGCCACGGCACCGGCCGCCTGACCGCGTACGGGCCGTGCAGCGGCCGTCTCCGGGCGTCTCCGGGCCGTTCCCGCCACCGGTGGCCGACTGGACGCGCGCACGGGGTCCGCGCCCTCCAGGCGCGCGCATGGGGTTGTTCGCGCTCATGCTGCCTCGGCTCCCTTCCGGGCGCCCTGCACGCCCGCCTGACGGCCGTTCACGTCCTGCACGGCACCGGTCGCCGCCGGGCGCTTCAGCGGCACCACGGTGGCGTCCTGGCCGTCCTGCGGCGCCGTCTCCGGCTGCGCCTCGGGGCGCCCCGCGCGGTGGGTGCCGTGCCACCACACGCTGAACATCAGCACGCCGGTCGTGGCCGCGCTCCCGGCGCAGGCGCTCAGCATCATGGACAGGTTCATGATCTTGCTCCTTCGACTGTTGTGGATCTTGCTGTGCGTTCCGCCCCCCCCTTTCAGGGGGGCGGAAACGTGCACCTCGGCCGCGTGTACCGCGTGCACCTGAGCGTGTAGCTGTGACCTGCGGCTTTGCCGGGACCGTGCACCCGGCGTGCCCCGCGTGCACCTGCACGCCGAAAACGCCGCGTGTACCTGTTCGTGCACCCCTGCACGGCTTCGTGCGGGCGGTCAGAACAGGGCGCCGGAGGCCGCCCGGTAGACCGTGCCCGCGCCCGCCGGACCGGCCTTCGCCTCCAACTGCCCGGCCTCCACGAGCTTGGCCAGACGGCGCCGCGCCTTCTCCTTCTGCGCCGCGCTCGGCTTCTCCGTCTCGAAGATCGCCTTCGCCGCGTCCAGGGCGGAGATCCCGCCCCGGCTCGCACCGGCCAGCGCCACGAGATCGCCGTGTGGTGCACGGTCGTGATGCCGGTGGTGTGGTCGTGCAGCAGGCGGAACGGGCCCACCTCCGCGAACGGCTGCTTCAGGTGGCGCAGGCTCACGATCGGGTCGCCCGCCTCACC
Source organism: Streptomyces sp. (assembly GCA_036569285.1). Classification (GTDB taxonomy): domain Bacteria; phylum Actinomycetota; class Actinomycetes; order Streptomycetales; family Streptomycetaceae; genus Streptomyces. The sequence continues at coordinate 6,373 of DATCQX010001068.1, read as the reverse complement.
CCACAGCGAGATCACCGAGCCCGCGCCCGACGTAATCCACGTGGAGCCGTAGATGTCTGCGAGGGTGTTCGGCTCGGCGCCGTTCGCGCCGCGCTTCACCGTGTGGTGCAGCTCCAGCACCTGCACGCCCTCCCGCAGCGCGAACTGCCGTGCCCGGTTCCACCCGGCCCCCACCTCGTCGTCGGACAGCCCAATGGCCGCGTCCTTCAGCGAGTCCACGACCACGGTGTCCGCCCCGGCCTGCTCGCACATGCGCATCAGGGTCTCGGGGTGGCGGGCGAGGTCCGCCGGGGCGGCCCCTCCCACACCACGAGACGTTCGCTCAGCCGGTGCGGGTCGTCCCCGGCGAAGATGCGCGCTCCGGCCCGCCGGGTCTGCGCCGGACGGTCCATCGCCAGCAGCAGCACCCGCTTACCGGGTGCCACCGGGAACCCGAGCACCGTCGGCTGAAGGCCGATGCGCGCCCGGATGATCTGGTGTGCGAGCGTCGTCTTGCCCACGCCCTGCGGGGCCCCGATCAGCAGTGCCTCACCTTCGGCCCACAGGATCTCTTCGCCGTGCCCCCAGACCGCCGGAGGCACCTCGGGGACGGTGTGGAAGAACGCCCCGCCGGGCTGGAGCAACTGCACCACGGCAGCCACCTCGGCCTGCTCGTGCTGCCGGGCCTCGGTGTCCCAGATGGACCGCATCGTCTTCAGCAGGTCCGCTTCCCCGATCGGGTCGGCGGACGCGGCGTTGGCGGCGCGCACCATGTCCGAGTACCAGGACCACCCGCGCGGCGGGGCGAACTTCCAGGCGTCGCCCGCGTAGTGCCCGGCCACGGCCGCCAGCCAGTTGTTCCCGCGCGCCGGGTCGTCGGCCGGAAGAGACAGCAGGTCGGAGAGCTGAGACCCCGGCAGCCGGCCAGCTACCACGCTGCCACCCGTACCGGGCTGCGCCGTGCGGGCCAGTTCCGCCACCCAGCCGGGCAGCAGTGCCGGTTCGGCGTCGTGGACGATCGTGTAAACGTCGTCCGTCTTGGACCCCGGGGCCATGACGTACGCGCCCGGCCCCGTCTTGAAGTCCACGGCCGTCCCGAGGGTGTTCGAGTAGCCGTCCGCCTTCCCGCCAGTCTCCCCCTCGGGGAGCCGGAAGACCATCTGGAGGCCCCCGCGACCCGTCCGGTACGCCAGGGTCTTGGGCACGTCCTGACCGGCGCTCAGCGCCTCCCAGGTGGCCTCTCCGGGCTTGCCCTCCGCCACGTCGATGTCCACGACGGCGCGGCCGGAGAGGGTCTGCCCCAGGTTCAGCCGGTCGTGCTGGCCCCACTTGATCCACCACGTGCGGATCACGTCCGGGTCGGTGGTGGCGTCCTTCGAGCCGTGGTCGTTGCGCGGGTGCTTGCCCGGCGACTTGCAGGCGTAGTTCCCGCAGGTGCACCCGTCCTCGGTGACGCGGTGGCAGGGGAAGACCTTCACGCCCTCGGTCGCGAGCGCCAGGGCCGCCGCCAGCAGGCCGTCCGGGTCCGACAGGACGCCGTTCCCGGTGTCGGCGGACGCCTGGACCGTGGGGGCCAGTTCAGGGCGCTCAGCGCCCTTCTCGTACTTCACGACCGGCCCCCCGCCTGCTCCTCGAACAGCTCCGCCAGGCGCCGCCAGAACGCGGCCCACGGGTCCGCCGGAGCGCTCGCCTGAACCTCGTTCGCCCGGCCGCCGGAGGGCTCCAGCTCTCCGGCCGTCTCGTTGTTGTGAGTCATCGCGGCATCCCCTCGGTGGTGGGACGCATGGCAACGACCATCGTCAGGTGGGTGGTGGTCTGGCCGGTTTCCTCGGCCACTGCGCGGAAGGCGTCCAGGGTGTCCCGGAGCAATTCCGCGTTGTACTGCTCGTCCGTCTTGGACGGCTTCCAGTTGTGCCCCTCGTGAGCGCTGGACTTGAACATGTCGGCCCTCTGCACGGGTGGTTTCGTGTGGTGGGCGGGCCGATGGGGATCGTCTGGAGTGACCGGAGACCAAGCGAGAGGGGCGGTATCCTGAATGCGTAGATACGGGCTCTCAGCGGGTCGGTCTGCACTTCGTCAGCAAGAGCGGCGTTCACCTCCAGGGGCGCCGCTCTCGCGTTTCCGGGGTCAGGGCAGGGGGAGCACCGCGCAGTGCTTGGCGTGCAGGCGGGCGAACTCCACGGTGTTGGACTCAGTGCGCCCCTTGCCGCACCCCGAGCACTCCCACCGGTTCCCGGTGACCGTGATCCGGGCGTTCGTCTGCTCGGCCTGGAACACGTGCTCCGGCGCCTCGGTGGTCTGCTGCTTCGTCATGACACTGACTCCTCGTCAGTTGTAGGACACGGCCAGGCACTCCCGGCTGTGGTGCTGCGCGGCGTGGTGCGGGTCCTCGGCAGCCTCGGAACCTTCTCGGAGTCGGCCGCGTTGGACAGCTCCAACTCCCACTCGGTGTCGATCAGCTCGTACCGCTCCTCGCAGGTGATGTTGGCCAGGGGGCCTTCCTGCGAGGGGGCCGCCACGATCCGGCCGTCTCCGTCAGTCGCGTAGTTCATGATCTTGCTCCTTCTAGCTGAAGTGATCGCGCGGCAGGTAGCCGCCGGTGGTGGTGTTGCATCCGGCTGCGTGAGTGCGGCCGTTGGCTTCGTCCTGGCCGGTCGCCCCGCAGGACGAGCACGCCCAGCGGCGTTCGCCGGTCTCGGGGTGGGTGGCGGTCTCCACACGCCCGCCGCCGTCGGCGGTCAGGTAGAACCGCGACTCCAGGGCGGCCACGTCAGGCCGCCTGAAGGGCCGCAGCGGGCGGGGTGGGGTCCGGGTCGCCGGTCTCCAGCAGGCGGACCAGGGAGGCCGTCAGGACGACGGCGCGGCCGGTACCGAGCCGGAGGGTGCGCACCGGGCAGTCGCCCCGCCGCACCAGCTCGTAGAGGTGGCTCTTCGAGCAGCCCAGCGCCGACGCGGCCCGGGTGATGCTGACCGTTGCGGGCCAGCCCCGGATTTCGTTCAGCGTGGGCGCGGAATTGGTCGTCATTTCCGTAGGACCTCCTTGCCTTCCGTTCTTTTCGATGACTCCAGTCAATCACGAGATACAAGGGGGCCGAAGGCTGCTGACCTGCGGATACTGTAGATACGCGCCCGAGAAGTCCGATTCTCGATAGCACAAGTAGCGTGGTACTGCATCACCGACCTGCACGTTTGCCGAATGCCACGGTTTCGCAACACGCACCCATTGATGGGACGCCGTTTAAACGTGCTTATGCAGAGTTCGCATAGAGCGTGGTACGGTAGTTCTATGGCAACCACACGACGGCCAATCGGCCCCACTACGCGGCACGTTGCCGCCTCCGTCCGCCAACTCCGCTCGGAGTTCGGCATCTCCACCACCACGCTCGCCGGGCGCCTGGAAGCGCTCGGTCACCCCATCTCGCAGTCCGGCGTGACCCGCCTGGAGACCGGACAACGGCAGATCACCGTGGACGACTTGACCGCGCTCGCGGCCGTCCTCGGAGTCGTCCCGTCGGCGCTGCTGCCCCGTACCCCCGCACCGGAAGACCTGGAGGACTGACGTGCCCGACCCGATCAAGAAGCTGCCGCCCAACAGAAGGGGCCAGATCAGGTACCGCGCCGTGATCGACATCGGCTATGAGCCGCAGACGGACAAGGCCACGGGCGAAGTGATCACCGACCCGGCCACCGGCCAGCCGAAGTTGAAGCGGAAGCAGCTCACCATCACGAAGGACACCAAGACGGCGGTGAAGGACGAGCTGGCCCGCATCCGCCACCAGCGCAGCGCGGGCACGTACGTGGCGCCCACCAAGATGACCGTGGACGCCCTGCTGGACCTGTGGCTGAAGTCGGCTACACGGGACGTGGAAGAGGCCACGGCCAGGAACTACGACAACGCCATACGGCCCGTGCGGAAGTACCTCGGGCACAAGCCCGTCCAGGAGTTGAGCGAAGAGGACGTGGAAGCGTTCATCGACTGGATGGTGACCGAGGGGCGGCAGCGCGGCGGGAAGCCCGGGACGGGCCTCGGCATCCGCTCAGTGCGCCTCACCCTGGGGCGTCTGCGCTCCGCGCTGAACCTCGCGGTGCGGCGCGGCATGGTGGTGCGCAACGTGGCCGAGCACGTGACGATCTCGAAGCAGGCCAAGGAGAAGGCGCGCAAGAACGCGACCGAGCACAAGCCGTGGAACGAGGAAGAGGTGAAGCGGTTCCTGGAGGGCATCCAGGGGCACCGGTCCTACGCCCCCATGCTGCTCGCCCTGATCGCGGAGCGTCCGGCGGAGGTGTGCGGCGCACGCTGGAACCCGGACGTGGACCTGACGGCCGGGACGATCGCCGTCGGCACCAATACGCGGACGATCGTCTACGACCGCACGGCCGAGCGTGGCCAGCGGAACAGGGTGGTGGAGAAGGGAGCGAAGACCGAGGCCAGGAAGCGCACGCTGCCCTTGCCGAAGCCGGTCCTGCGGGCGCTGAAGGCGTTCCACGCCACGCAGGCGGCGGAGAAGCTGGCCGCCGGGGAGGCATACGAGGACAGCGCGTACGTCCTCGTGGACGACCTGGGGCGGCCGTGGAAGACGGACAAGCTCCGGCGCGAGGCGCACAAGCTGATGGCCACCACGGGCGTGCGGAAGGTGCGGCTGTACGACGCGCGGCACGCCTGCCTGTCGTGGATGGCGAACAACGGGGTGCCGGACACGGTGGTCTCCGCGTGGGCCGGTCATTCGGACCTCGGGTTCACGAAGCGGACCTACGTGCACCCCGACCCGCAGTCGTTGAAGGCGGGTTCGGAGAAGCTGGCCGAACTGCTCGGCTGACCTTGATCAACAGCGTTCGTGAGATTTTGTGAGACGGCGGCCCTGAAAATGATCAAGGGCCCTGTCGAAACAGGGCCCTGACCTTGTACTTCACCGTCGGGACGACAGGATTTGAACCTGCGACCCCTTGACCCCCAGTCAAGTGCGCTACCAAGCTGCGCCACGTCCCGATGCGGACCCACGAATGTGTGATCGCGCGAACAGAACTCTACCCCACTGCGGGCGGGGGGACGGAGGCGGGAGAATCGGGGGCATGGTGGGAGTGGAGCGGGACAGGGACGGGGAGGGGCGGGCGCGGAGTGCGCGGCCGAGGGATGGGCTGGGGAGGCCCTTGGAGTACGGGGCGGAGGGGGTGGCACGGCAGCCCGAGGGGGTGGTGCGGGGGCCGGCGGAGACCGTCGAGGAGGCGCAGGCGCTGCTCGACGCCGGGCGGCCGTTCCACGCGCACGAGGTGTTCGAGGACGCGTGGAAGACCGGGCCCGCATCAGAGCGTCCTCTGTGGCGGGGGCTCGCCCAGCTCGCCGTGGGGCTGACGCACGCGGCCCGGGGCAACCCGACGGGAGGCGTACGGCTGCTGCGGCGCGGCGCGGACGTCGTCGCGGGGTGGTCCGGCCCGTCGTACGGGATGGATCTCGCCGGCGTGGTGCGGTGGGCCCGGGACCTCGCGGACGAGGTCGAGCGGGACGGCCGTCCCGTGGAACCGGCGGCACGGGCACCCCGGCTGGCCCCGGCCCCGCCACGCTGACCTCGTTGTCAGTGGCGTACGGCAGACTCGGGGGCGTGCGAGAGATTCATGTCATCGGTATCGGCGCGGGCGACCCGGAGCACCTGACGTTGCAGGCGGTCAGGGCGATGCGGGGGACGGACGTGTTCTTCGTCCTGGACAAGGGGGAGGTGAAGAGCGACCTCACGGATCTGCGGAGGGAGATGCTGCGGGAGCACGTGCCGGAGGGTACGTACCGGGTCGTCGAGGCCCGCGATCCCGAGCGTGACCGTACGGCGGGGTCCGCCGCGTACTCCCCGGCCGTCGGCGACTGGCGCACGGCCCGCGCGGACATCTACGAGCGCCTGATATCCGACGAGCTGACGGAGACGCAGACCGGCGCGTTCCTCGTCTGGGGCGACCCCGCGCTCTACGACAGCACGATCGCGATCCTCGACGAGGTCCTCGCCCGTGGCACGGTCGCCTTCTCGTACGACGTCGTCCCGGGTGTCAGCAGCGTCTCGGCCCTCGTCGCCCGGCACCGGACGGGGCTGAACCGGGTGGCGCGCCCGGTCCAGATCACCACAGGGCGGCGGCTCGCGGAGGGCTTCCCGGAGGGGGTGGACGACGTGGTGGTGATGCTGGACGCGCACCAGGCGTTCCGGGGGTACACAGGCGAGGACGTCGACATCTACTGGGGCGCCTACATCGGCACCCCGGACGAGATCCTCGTCTCGGGCCCGATCGCCGAGGCGGCGCCACGCATCGAGGAGCTGCGGGCGGAGGCCCGGGAGCGCAAGGGCTGGATCATGGACACGTACCTGCTGCGCCGCAGACCGAAGGAGAGCTGAGGGGCTGCGAAAAAGCGCAAAAG
>DATCQX010001067.1:0-22804 GCA_036569285.1 Streptomyces sp. | reverse complement strand
CCATGACGTCGGCCGGTGCCGCCTCGATCGTGATGCTCGAACTGGTGTGTTCCGCCATCGCCGGGGCTCCTCCAGATGCGGACCGGTAAGAAGGGTGCGCGTGAAGGCTACCGCGCGCATGACCTGCCGACTTCACGCCCCCACCCCCGCGGCTCCGGGCCCTTCACCACTCCAGCACGAAGGGCCTCCCGGACCCCGCGAAGTGCCCGACGTTGACGCACTCGGTGGAACCGACCCGCATGCGCCGGGCAAGGGGCTGATGGACGTGCCCGAAGAGGGAGTACCGGGGCCGGGTCCGCCGGATCGCGTCGAGCAGGGCGACACTGCCTCGCTCGAAGCGCCGGGCAACCGTGTCGTAGACCAGCTCCGGCACCTCCGGAGGGATATGCGTGCACAGCACGTCGACGGACCCGAGCGCCTCGATCTTCGCGGCGTACTCCTCGTCCGAGATCTCGAAGGGCGTCTTCATGGCCGTCCGCAGCCCCCCGCCGACGAACCCGAACGTCCGCCCGCCGATCTCGACGACCTCGCCGTCGAGGACGGTGGTGCCGGGCTCGGCGTACTCCTTCCAGAGCGTGGGCATGTCGACGTTCCCGTAGGTGGCGTACGTAGGGGTGGGGAACGCGGCGAAGAGTTCGGCGTACTGCCTGCGGACGGCGCTCTCGATGACGGTCGCGCGGTCGCCGTCGACCTTGCTCCAGAGCTGTCGGCCCAGTTCACTCGCCTCGGCGAAGCGGCGCGCCGTGCGCAGGGTGACGAGCCGGCTGGCGTTCTCCGCGCCGAAGAGGTCGGGGAAGATGCCGCGGGAGTGGTCGGCGTAGTCGAGGAAGAGGATCAGGTCGCCCAGACAGACGAGCGCGTCGGCGCCCTCCCCGGCGCGCGCGAGATCCCGCGCGTTGCCGTGGACGTCACTCACCACGTGGATGCGTGTGGATGCCATGGCGATCAAGGGTAGGCGGGATGGCGGCGGGTGAACAGCGACGTCCACGGCGGCCGTTACTGGCCGGTCAGTAAGTCGGTGGACTACCGTACGCAGAGAAATATCCGAGAGGTGTGACACGGCGAACATCTCTGCCTGACCCCCTGTCGAACTCCCATACCGACGGGTAACGTCCGGGCAGTCCACCGAGCCCTTGGACCGTTCCGTCGCGCATCGCACACCGTCGTGGCGCCGGCGCCCTATGAGGAGCAGCAGTCTTGCGCGAGTTCAGCCTTCCGGCTTTGTACGAGGTCCCTGCGGACGGCAACCTGACGGACATTGTCCGCAGAAACGCCGCGCAGCACCCGGACGTCGCCGTGATCGCCCGCAAGTCGGGCGCCGCCTGGCAGGACGTGACGGCGACGGAGTTCCTCGCCGAGGTGCACGCCGCGGCGAAGGGTCTGATCGCCGCCGGGGTGGAGCCGGGCGACCGGGTCGGGCTGATGTCGCGCACGCGGTACGAGTGGACGCTGCTGGACTTCGCGATCTGGAGTGCGGGCGCGGTCACGGTGCCGGTGTACGAGACCAGCTCGCCGGAGCAGATCGGCTGGATCCTCTCCGACTCGGGCGCGACGGCCTGTGTCGTGGAGCTGGAGTCGCACGCGGTGGCCGTCGAGTCGGTGCGTGACTCGCTGCCCGCGCTGAAGCACGTCTGGCAGATCGAGGCCGGGGGTGTGGAGGAGCTGGGCCGGCTGGGTGCGGACGTGCCGGATGCGACGGTCGACGAGCGCAGCGGGCTGGCGAAGGCGGACGACCCGGCGACGATCGTCTACACCTCGGGTACCACGGGTCGCCCCAAGGGCTGTGTCCTGACGCACCGGAGTTTCTTCGCGGAGTGCGGGAACGTCGTGGAGCGGCTGCGCCCGCTGTTTCGGACCGGCGAGTGCAGTGTGCTGCTGTTCCTGCCGCTGGCGCACGTCTTCGGGCGGCTCGTGCAGATCGCGCCGATGATGGCGCCGATCAAGCTGGGGAACCTGCCGGACATCAAGAACCTCACGGACGAGCTGGCGTCCTTCCGGCCGACGCTGATCCTGGGCGTGCCGCGGGTCTTCGAGAAGGTCTACAACTCGGCGCGCGCGAAGGCGCAGGCCGACGGCAAGGGCGCGATCTTCGACAAGGCCGCGGACACGGCGATCGCCTACAGCAAGGCGCTCGACCTGCCGTCGGGCCCGCCGCTCGGCCTGAAGATCAAGCACAAGGTGTTCGACAAGCTCGTCTACAGCAAGCTGCGCGCGGTCCTCGGCGGCCGGGGCGAGTACGCGATCTCCGGCGGCGCCCCGCTCGGCGAGCGGCTCGGGCACTTCTTCCGGGGGATCGGCTTCACCGTACTTGAGGGCTACGGGCTGACCGAGTCCTGCGCGGCGACGACGTTCAACCCGTGGGACCGTCCGAAGATCGGCACGGTCGGCCAGCCGGTGCCCGGTTCGGTCGTACGGATCGCGGACGACGGTGAGGTGCTCCTGCACGGCGAGCACCTGTTCAAGGAGTACTGGAACAACCCGGCGGCGACCGCCGAGGCGCTGGCCGACAACTGGTTCCACACCGGGGACATCGGCACCCTCGACGAGGACGGCTACCTCTCGATCACCGGCCGCAAGAAGGAGATCATCGTCACGGCGGGCGGCAAGAACGTCGCCCCGGCGGTGATCGAGGACCGCATCCGCGCGCACGCGCTGGTCGCCGAGTGCATGGTCGTCGGGGACGGGCGCCCGTTCGTGGCCGCGCTGATCACCATCGACGACGAGTTCCTGGGCCGCTGGGCCGCCGAGCACGGCAAGCCGGCGGATGCCACCGCGGCGTCGCTGCGTGACGACCCGGATCTCCTCGCGGCGATCCAGACGGCGGTCGACGACGGCAACGCCGCGGTGTCGAAAGCGGAATCGGTGCGGAAGTTCCGCATTCTCTCCTCCCAGTTCACGGAGGACTCGGGCCACCTCACCCCGTCGCTGAAGCTGAAGCGGAACGTGGTGGCGAAGGACTACGCGGGCGAGATCGAGGCGATCTACGCCAAGTGACGTTCGGCTAGGGCGCGGTGTCCTCCACGAGGACCCGCGCCATCGTGCGTTCCGCGAGCGCGGTGATCGTGACGAACGGGTTCACGCCGATGTTGCCGGGCACGAGCGAGCCGTCGGTGACGTACAGCCGTGAATACCCCTTCACCCTGCCGTAGTTGTCGGTCGCCTTCCCCAACACGCAGCCGCCCAGCGGGTGGTAGCAGAAGTCGTCCGCGAAGACCTTGCTGGGCGTGCCGAACAGGTCGTACCGGTAGATCGTCGCGTTCGCCGCGTTGATCCGGTCGAACAGCTTCTTCGCCATCGCGACCGAGACGGCGCTCTGTGCGGTGTTCCAACTCAGGCTCAGGGCACCATCGGTGTACGACAGGGTCGCGCGCTCCGGGTTCTTGGTGATCGCCAGATACAGGCTGACCCAGTTCTCGAGTCCCGTGGGCAGCGGGGCCATTTCGGCGAAGACGGGGTTGTCGGTGTTGGCCCAGTCGTCGATGCCCATGACCGGCATCGTCGACTGGTTGGCTCCGGTCGTGTCCCACAGGTGGTTGGCGCGGCCCAGCATGACGTTGCCGTTGGTGCCCCAGCCGGCGCCGACGCTCGCGTCCAGTGCGGGGAGCGTCCCCGACTGGCGTGCCTTGACGAGGAGTTCGGTCGTGCCGAGGCTGCCGCCGCCGAGGAACAGGTAGGTACAGCCGTACTGTTTCGTCTCGACGACCGCGCCCGTGTCGTCGATCCGGCTGGCGCTCACCACCCAACTCCCGTCGCTCGCACGGGAGATGCCGGTGGCCTTCTCCATGGTGTGGATGGTGACGTTGCCCGTGCCGAGCGCGGTGGCGAGGTACGTCTTGTCGAGGCTGCGTTTGCCGTTGTTGTTGCCGTAGATGACTTCCTGGCCCAGCGCCGACTTGGGTGCCGTGCCCGCCGCCTCCTTCTGCATGTACGCGAAGTCGTAGACGCTGGGCACGAACGTCGTCCTCAGGCCTGCCTTGACCGCGGATTTCCTGGCCGTGCGGCTGAACTTGTACCACTCCGTCGACTCGAACCACGCCGGGTCGACGGTGTTCACGCCCAGCATCGCGCGGGCCCTGGGGAAGTACGTGCCGTACATCTCCGTCGCGTCCACCGTCGGGAACTGCTCGGTGAAGTACGACTGGAGGGGGGTGACGGCCATCGAGCCGTTCACGAGAGAGCCGCCGCCGACGCCGCGGCCCACGTACACGGACATGTTCGCGAACTTCACGCGGTCCAGGACGCCGGGATAGGCGGTGATGTCCCTGTTGACCACGTCCAGCCACAGGAAGGAGGCGAGGGGGGCCTCTGTGCGGGTGCGGAACCACATCGAGCGCTTGTCGGGGTTGGCCGTGTTGCAGAAGACCTTGCCGTCTCCTCCGGGGGTGTTCCAGGCTCGGCCCATTTCGAGGATGAGTGTGCGGATGCCTGCCTGGGCCAGGCGGAGGGCGGCTACGGCTCCGCCGTAACCCGAACCGATCACTATCGCCGGGGAGTTGTCTACGGACTCGGGTTCTTCCGCTTGGGCCGACTGGAGGGAGATTCTCGTGATGCCGAGGGTGGCGGCCGTCTGGAGGGCGGCCATGCCTAGGATTTGGCGTCTACTGAGCTGACGTTGTGTCAGTTTTCCTGTCATATGCGGAGCATGGGCGGAGTCCTAAGTTCCGGCTAGGGGTGGGGCGCCTAATCGTCTGCCAAGTTTCTGTTGTGTTGCGAGTGCGGGTTGTCTGTGGCTGGTCGCGCAGTTCCCCGCGCCCCTGGGTTAGTCACAGCAACGCCCTCAAAGAGTTGGCCAGCAAGTCCCAGCGCCACTTCTCCTCCACCCACCTGCGGCCCCTCTCCCCCATCCTCCTCCTCAACTCCCCATCCCCCAGCAGTACCACGATCCGCTCAGCCGTCTCCTCCACCGACTCTCCCCGGACGACCCACCCCGTCTCCCCGTCCAGCACCGCATCCGGCGCGCCGCCCGAGTCGCCCGCCACCACCGGCAGCCCCGTCGCCGACGCCTCCAGGTAGACGATCCCCAGCCCCTCGACGTCCAGGCCGCCCCGGCGAGTTCGGCACGGCATCGCGAAGACGTCTCCGGCGCCGTAGTGGGCGGGCAGCTCGCCCCACGGGACGGAACCCGTGAACCGCACCGAGTCCGAAACCCCCGTCTCCGCAGCCAACTTGTGCAGGTCGCGCTCGTACGGGCCGCCCCCGACGATCAGCAACACCGCGTCCGGCTCGGCCCGCAGGATCAGCGGCATCGCGCGGATCAGTGTGTCCTGGCCCTTGCGAGGGACCAGCCGCGACACGCACACCACCACTGGGCGGTCGGTCAGCCCCAGCCGTGCCCGGACCTCCGCGCCCCCCGACCCCGGGTGGAACGTCTTCTCGTCGACCCCTGGGGGGAGTTGGACCATCCTCGATGCCGCCTCGACCGACAGCGCACCGGCGATCCGGGAGCGCGTGTACTCGCCGAGGTAGGTGATCGTGTCCGTCGAGTCCCCGATGCGGCGCAACAGGGTGCGGGCGGCGGGGAGTTGGGCCCAGCCCGCCTCGTGGCCGTGTGTCGTGGCGACCAACTTGCGGGCGCCTGCCCGTCGTAGGGCCGGGGCCATGAGGCCCAGGGGGGCCGCCGCACCGAACCACACGGATGTGCAGCCGTGTTCGCGCAGGAGGGACACCGCGCGCCGGGTCGCTCGGGGGGTCGGCAGCAGCATCGTCGTCCGGTCCCGCACGACCCGGAAGGGCTGCTCGGCGTCGAAGGCGGCGGTGGCCTCGATGCCCTCGTGGGTGCGTTTCCAGGTGGACGCGTAGACGACGAGGCTGTCGGGGTCGAGGCGCAGGGCCATGTTGTGCAGGAAGGCCTGGATGCCGCCGGGGCGGGGCGGGAAGTCGTTGGTGACGACGAGGGTCTTGTGCATCGCGGCCGACTGTAACGGACGGGCGGGGTGGGCCCTGGCAGGTGATCCCCGGCCCCGCCTCACGGCCCTCCCGCGGGCCCACGGGCAGGATGTGCCCCACACACCGATCAGGTACGAACAGGGGCGAAAGTGGAGATCACGGGTACACGGCGACCACTGGCCGCACCGCTCCTCACCTGGGCGGCCACCCGCCTCCTCCTCCTGCTCCTCGTCCTCCACCTCCTCCCCTTCCCCGGCCCGGACGTCACCACCGACGTCTCGGTCATCTACCGGCACTGGTACGACATCCTCCGCACCGGCACCTTCCCCGCACACGACGTCACCTGGCAGTACCCACCAGCAGCCGCCCTCCCCCTCCTCGCCCCCGCCCTGCTCCCCTTCCTCGACTACCCCTCCGCGTTCTACCTGCTGGCCTTCGCCGCCGACCTCGCCGTCCTGACGCTCCTCCTCGACACCGCGCACCGCCCCGGCAGGGGCCTGCGTGGGGTGTGGGTGTGGACCGTGGGGGTGCCGTTGCTCGGGCCGACCGTGTACGCGCGGTACGACGTGATGGTGACGGCCGTGGCGGTCGCGGCGCTGCTCGTGGGGGTGCGGCGGCCCAGGGCGATGGGCGTGCTGATCGGGTTCGGGGCGTTGCTGAAGGTGTGGCCGGCGTTGCTGCTCGCGGGGGTGGTGCGGCGACGGGTGTGGGGGGCGGCGGCGGTGACGGCGGCTGTCGTGGCGGGTGGGTTCGCGGCGGTGATGCCGGGGGCGTTCTCGTTCGTGACGTTCCAGCGGGAGCGGGGGACGGAGGTGGAGTCGCTGGGGGCGCTGGTCTTCCATGTGGCCCGGCGGTTCGGGTGGTACGGGGAGGTGCTGTTCCACTACGGCTCGCTGGAGTTCGTGGGGCCCGGCGTGAAGGCCGTCAGCACGGCCTCCCTGTTCCTGACGTCGGTCGCGTTCGGCTGGCTGTTCCTGTGGCGCCTCTTGGCCCGCCGTTTCTCCCTGCACACCCCGGCGGACGCGGCTTTCACCGCCGTCCTCCTCTTCACTCTCTCCAGCCGGGTCATCAGCCCCCAGTACCTCCTGTGGCTGCTCGGCACGGGTGCCGTCTGCCTCTGTTTCCGGGGCAGCCGGATGGCCGTTCCGGTGGTGCTGGTGGTGGTCGCGTCGGCGGTGACGGTGCTGGAGTTCCCGGTGCACTTCGACGACGTCGTCCGCAGCACGCCTCTCGGAGTCGCCCTGATCCTCGTGCGCAACGGCCTCCTGCTGGCCGCCGCCGTCACCGCCTGCGCGCGGCTGTGGCGTTCGACGGCGCCTCGCCCGAAGCCGCTGCCGGTGCCTGCGCAGCCGACGCGCGCGGGAGTCTCGTCCTGAACAGACGGAACAGCAGTGCCGCCTGCACGCCCATCGCCACGGCCATCGCCGCGCAGATCCCGGGCAGCCCGTACCCCGACAGGCCGTACGCCAGCGGGAGTTGGACGGCGGTCCCGGCGACCGTCACCCACGCCGTCCCCCTCGCGCCCCCTTCGAACACCCCGCCCAGCGCGATGACCGCGCCCATGAGCACGAGGTAGGGGCCGACGCAGCGCAGGAACAGCACGCCCTGGTGCGCGACGGCGTCCCCCGCGCCGGACGCGGCCATGATCCAGGGCGCGGCGAGAGCGAACACCCCGGCGGCCAGGCAGCCCAGCGCTCCGGCGACGCGGACGGCGGCGCGTCCGGTCTCGTGGCCCTGGCCGGTGTACGCGGTGTGGATCGTCGCCGCCTGCCGTACGGCGTAGAACGCCATCGTCGCGAAGTACAGCGCCTTGTACGCGATCCCGTACGCCGCCACCGCCGTCACGCCGATCCGCGCGACGATCGCGACGAGCACGAGGCCGCCGCCCTGGCGGACGGTGAAGTCGACGGCCAGCGGCAGGCCGACGGCCAGGACCTGCCGGGGCGAGCGGCCGGCGCCGGCGGGGAGCGTCGTCCGCCGCAGGGCCAGGAGTCCGGCGCCGAGGGCCACGCAGCGGCACAGCACGGTCGACGCGGCGGCGCCCCGCACCCCGTACGTCCGGATCAGCAGCGGGTCCACGGCGAGGATCAGCCCGTTCGCCAGCAGCGCCAGCCGCATCGGGGTCCTGGCGTCGCCGAGGCCCTTGAGGATGCCGTCGACGAGGTTCTGCGCGTAGAAGACGGCCAGCCCCGGCAGGGAGATCGCGAAGTAGGCGACGGCCAGAGGCGCGTCCCCGCCGAGCAGCAGCCGGGCGAGCGGCTCACGGAGCAGGTAGCCGCCGCCCGCGACGACCGGGGTGACCAGCGCGAACAGCACCCAGCCACCCCGGACGGCCGTCCCGGCGGCCACCGGGTCGTCGGCGCCTCTCGCGCGGGCCAGCAGCACGGTCGTCCCGGAGGAGAAGACGAGGGCGACGCCCAGGAGGACGTTCTCGGTGGTGGTGGCGACGGCGACGGCCGCGACGGCGGAGGGGCCGAGGGGGGCGACCCAGAGGGTGTTGACGAGGCCGGAGAGGACGGAGGCGAGGAGGGAGAGGTAGAGGGGGCGGGCGAGGGTGAGGAGGGCGGGAGCCATGCGTGTACCTCGATTCGATGTAGCTCGATTAGAGGTAACATAGAGTCGTCGTACCGCACAAGAGAGCCGGAAAAGGGAGCGTCGTGCTGGAGCTGTCGATCCTCGGCTTCCTCGCCGAACAGCCGCTGCACGGGTACGAGTTGAAGGAGCGCATCCGGGCGCTGAGCGGGCATGTCCGGCCGGTCAGCGACGGCGCCCTCTACCCCGCGATCAACCGGCTCGTCGCCGCGGGCAAGCTCCACGAGCGGGCCGAGGAGGGGGTGAGCGCCGCGCCGCGCCGCATGCTGTCCCTCACCGACGCGGGCCGCGCCGACCTCCTGTCCCGGCTGCGCCACCCGAAGGACGTCGAGATCTCCGACAGCGTCCGCTTCAACACGGTGCTGTCGTTCCTGCGGCACCTGCCGGACCGCCGGGAACAGGCGGCCGTCCTGCGGCGGCGCCTGGACTTCCTTGAGGTGCCGACCAGCTTCTTCTACGACGGGGAGGTGCCGGTGCGGGCCGAGGAGAGCGGGGACATGTTCCGGGCGGGGATGCTGCGGGTGGCGCGGGCCACGGGGGCGGCGGAGACGGCTTGGCTACGGGAGGCGTTGGGGGAGCTGGAGAGGCCGGGCGAGCCGACAGGCTGATCATCAGCCCGCCGCTCCCCTCCCTCACCCCGCCAGCTCCTCCTTCACGTACCTCAACCAGTCCTCCGTGAACTGCTCCAGCGTCGTCCCCAGCACACTCCCCAGCGCCCCCTCCACCGCCCCCGGCCGCTTCCCGTGCGCCCCCACCGCCTTGTAGAAGGCGTCGAGCCGCTCCTCCCCCCAGCGCGCCGCGATCAGACGGCAGGCCATCCAGCCCCCCTCGTACGCCTGGGCCAACCGGGTGGGGTCGGTGCCGAAGCCGAAGTCGGTGTCGGTGGGGAGGGCGGTGGGGAGGCGGCCTTCCGCGACGGCGTTACGGAGTTCGGGGGCGGCCTCGTCGGGTGTGCGGTCGGTGTCGCGGTAGCCGACCCAGTCGGCGTAGCCCTCCGAGAGCCACAGGGGAGTCGCCTCGTTCGTGTGGGCCCGGGTCGCGACGTGGGTCGTCTCGTGCGTCAGGACCACCTGCCGGCCCACCTCGCCGAGCGTCCCGTACGCCTCCGGGTTGACGACGATCCGGTCGGCCGGCGCACGCCCCCCGGTCTCGCCGGTCGTCACCGCCGCGATCCCCCGGTACGAGTCGACGGACGAGCCCAGCAGCCCGGCCATGCCGGTGAGGGACGCCGGGACCACGACGACGACCTTCCGCGCCCACTCCGTCCCCCACGCCTCGGAGACGGCCGGTACGGCCTTGTCGGCGAGGTCGGCGAAGGTGCGCAGCCGGTCGGTGGACTGTCCGACGCCCATCACGAGGCTGTGCGCCCCCCGCACCACGCTCACCCTCCCCTGGTCCCAGAGCTGCTCCCCGGCCCCTCTCCCGGGCCCCTCCGACACCACGGACCACACCCCGCCCGCATCCCGGTCCAGCGTCAGCACCCGCGAGGAGGTCACCGGCACGGAGTCGTACCCCTGGACCCGGTAGCTGAGCCGGGCGTCGGCGGTGGCCCGGTCGCCCTCGGCGTCCACGGAGTCGAGGTGGTAGGTCCACTGCGCCAGCGGAACGTCGTACGTGTCCCCCTCCCGCCCCAGCACGACGGCCGCCCGCCGGTCCAGCGCGGCCTGCACCTCGGCCCGCACCGAACTGCGCTCCCCGCCCCCGCCGCACCCACCGACCAGCAGACACAGAGCTATGGCCCCGGACCCGATCACCCGCCTAGCGTCAGCCATCCAGACGATCGTACGGGGAACCCTGCCCCGAGCCACAGACGGCCCTGACCCCTCAGGGCCGGGTCACCGCCGTGATCGGCATCATCCCGACGGGGTCGTACCGCACCGGCGCCCCCGGATACGGCGCGTGGATCACCTGCCCGTTCCCCACGTACATCCCGACATGGCTCGCGTCGGACCGGTACGTGACGATGTCCCCCGGCTGGGCCTGCGACAGCGGGACGCGGCGGCCCGCGTGGGCCTGGGCCTGGGAGGTGCGGGGCAGGGAGACGCCGGCCTGGGCGTAGGACCACTGCATGAGGCCGGAGCAGTCGAAGCCGGACGGCCCGGTGGCGCCCCACACGTACGGCCGTCCGAGGGCGGAACGCGCCGCGGCGACGGCGGCTGCGGCGCGCGGGGAGGAGGCCTGGCCGCCGGGGAAGGGCAGGTCGTCGCGGCCGGAGCGGGAGGCCCGGTCGTAGTCGGCGCGTTCGGCGGGCGAGAGGGAGTTGAGGAGTTCCCGGGCCCGCGCGAGCTTGCGTTCGACGGTCCGCTTGTGGGTGGCGACGGCCTTGCGGCTCCGCTCCAGCTCCCCGAGCTTCCCGGCGGCCTCGGCCCGTTCCTGCGCCAAGTCCCGCATGGCGAACTGGAGTTCTCGCAGCTCCCCGGTCTGGTGGACGGTCAGCCGGTCGAGGGTCGCGGCCTTGGCGAGGTATTCGTCCGGGTCGTCGGAGAACAGGAGCGCGATGGACGGATCGAGCCCCCCGGCCCGGTACTGCGCCCCCGCGAGCTTCCCGAGGCGCTCCCGCATGGCGTTGATGCGCTCCTGCTGGCGGGCGATGGCGTCCTGCGCCGAACTCACCTCGCGGCGCAGCTTCCCGGCCCGTTCGTCGGCCTTGTTGTACGCCTCGGTGGCCTGCTCCGCCTCGGTGTAGAGCCGGTCGACCTCGGCCCGTGTCCCCCCGGACGGCGTGGCGTGCGCGGGGACGGCCCCGAGGGCCGCCGCCGCCGCGGACAGCGCGCACAGCGCCGCGCCCGCCCCTCTGTTGAACCCGGACGCCGGTACAAGGCTGCGATGGGACCCCACGGGAAGCCGCACTCCTTCCGCTGACGGACGAGGAAACGCGGCAGACAGTAGCCCCGTGGGCAGGGGCGGGCCAAAGACCCTCGACGGACACGGACGGTGACGCCCCGGCCCAGACGCAGGTCGGGGGCGGGGCGGACGGTCAGCGCGGGCGGCGGGAATCCACTCGTTCGGGGGGACCGGTCAAACGCCGTGTCGTCAGACGCGGACGCCGAACATGAACGGGCCGCCGATGGTGCTCATCGACTCGTAGCGGACGACGGTGCCGGAGCGCGGCGCGTGGATGATCTGCCCGTTGCCCGCGTAGAGGCCGACGTGGTGCAGGTCGTTGAAGAAGAACACCAGGTCGCCGACGCGCAGGTCACCGGCGTTGTAGATGCGCGTGCCGATGTTCGCCTGGGACTCGGAGGTGCGCGGGATGGTGACGCCGGCCTGCGCGTAGGACCAGGAGGTGAGGCCGGAGCAGTCGTAGGTGGCGGTGCCGGCGGTGCCGAAGGAATACGGCTTGCCGAGCTGCGACTGGGCGGCGGCGAACGCGGCGGCGGCGCGGCCCGAAGCGGAACCGACGTCCCCGAGGTCGGCCCGGCCCGCGGAGTCGCGGCTCGCGCGGTTCTCCTCCTGGGCCATCGCGGCCTTCTCGGCGGCCGTCATCGAGTTGAGGAGCTTCTGCGCGTCGGCGAGCTTGCCCTGCACCTCGCGCTTCTTCTTGGCCAGCTCGGCGCGGGTGCTGGAGAGGTCGGCGAGCTTGCCGGACGCCTCGGCGCGCTGCTGGGCGAGCTGGCGCTGCTTCTCCTGGATCTTCTTCAGCGCCTCGATCTGCTGGGCGCTGAGCTGGTCCTGCGTGGAGGCGCGGTCCAGGAAGCTGTCCGGGTCGGAGGAGAGGAAGAGCTGGACGGAGGCGTCTATGTTCCCGGTGCGGTACTGGGCCGCCGCCGCGAGACCTATGTGCTCGCGCAGCTCGTTCAGCTCGGCCTGGCCGCGGGCGACGTTGTCCTGGATGGTGGAGATCTCCTTCTGGAGCTTCCCCGCCTTCTCCTCGGCGCCGTTCATGGCCTCGGTGGCCTGTTCCGCCTCTTCGTAGAGCTTGTCGACCTTCGACTTGACCTCGTCCTTGGTCGGCTTCTCGCTCGGCGCCGCGTTCGCGGCGTTCGCGCTGAAGGCGACGGCGGCGGCAGCCGCGGTGGTCAGCAGCGTCACGCGGGTGCGGGACGCCGGCTTGGGTCGACGGTGGGACGCCACGGAGACAGGCTCCTTCTATTGACTGATCACCCCGCACAACAGATCGATCACACGCGCGGAGGTTCGAACCGAGACCCTAGTGACCCGAACGTGATCAGTTCAAATCCTGTGGCGGAAAAAAGCGGTCGCGCAACGCATAATTTGCATTCAACCGACGCGCAGTGACGCCCACTTGACCCTGCGTAGAGATCAGGCGCTCAGGAGAGCCGCTTCAACAGCATCGCCGAAGCCACCGGCCGCGCCCCGGCCTTGGCGACGCCGTCGGCCACCTCCCGGTCGGTGGAGGCGACGATGACGGGCCGGCCCGGCGGTTCGGCGCGCACGAGCTGGCGGATCAGCTCGTCGGCGGTGACGCCGGGTTTCGAGAACAGGACACGGACGCCTCGCGGGGGTGCGAGCAGGACCGGCGCGACGAGTTCGGCGCCGTCGAAGACGCAGGTCACCTCGGCGCCGGTCTGCGCCGCGAGGGCGGAGAGCTGGCCGAGGAGACGCAACCGCTGCTTCTCCAGGGGCATTTGCGGATAGCCGGTCTTGGTGACGTTGTAGCCGTCGACCACGAGGTGGGCCTGCGGCAGTGCGAGGAGCTGATCGAGAATGGCCGGATCGTGCTCCGACAGAGCGCGCGCGGCGATGTCCTTCGGGGTCATGCGCCCCGGTTCGACGGCGTCCACGGTCTCGGCGGGCCGCACCGACACCGGCGGCAGCGCCAGCTCCCTGCGCAGCCCCTGGGCGGCCTCCAGCACGGTGTCCAGCAGAAGCCGTACACGCATGTCCTCGACGCTGCGCCCCTCGCGGGCGGCACGCCGACTGGCCTCCAGAGCGGCCTCGACCTCCCCGAGGCGGGCCTTCAGACGCCGTGACTCGCTCTCGGCGGCGGACACCTGCGCCTGCCCCTCGGAGCGCACGGTCTCCATCTCGCCCTGGATCTTGCGCAGGGCCGCCTCACCGCGCTTGACGTCGCTGAGGGCGGAGCGCAGCTTGCGGTGCAGGGCCTCCGACTCCCGCCGGGCGGCGTCGAGTTCCTGCCGCAGGCTCTCCGTCTCGGCCCTGACCTGGTCGCGGGCGTGCGCCAAGTCCTCGCGCAGCCGCTCCAGTTCGGCGCGGCTCTCCTCGCCCGCGCGTTCGGCGTCGGCGCGCTGGGCCTCCTCGCCGGCCGCGGTGACGAGCTTGACCCAGCCGGTGGGGCGCAGCACGTAGGCCGCCGCCGCGACGTCCAGCGGGTCGGCGGCGGGGGGCGGGGAGCCCGCGTCGAGGGCACCGGTCAGCTCCGGCTGGGCCTCGCGCAGCTTCTCGCCGATGCGCTGCCGGAACAGGGCGTCGTTCTCCAGGGCGGACGCCATCGCGTTCCCGGCGAACTTGGCCCGGCGGTTCGGCGCGAACCGGGCGTACTGCCGCAGCTGCGCGGGCAGTTCGCCGAGGGTCAGCCCGCCGAAGCCGTCCGACACGATCTGGACGACCCTGCGGCGCACGCCGTCGGGCAGCGGGCGGTCGAGCACCTCGGCGGCGCCGTCCCCCGGCTCGCCTGTGGTCTCCGCCATCCGTCACACCCCACTTGCCGTGCGGGGCCGCTCCCTCTCAGGAGTCGGCGCCCGGCCTGTCCACGAGTTCCACCTGATCGACTGCGTTGCACCAGCGGCAGCGCACCGACTCGATGGTCTCACTGACCACCTCGCGCTCCTCCACCTTCGGTTCTCCGGCCAGGTCGAGGTGGACGTACTCCACGACCTTCGAGGAGCGGGTCACGTCGAACCGGGTGAGGTTTCCGCAGAGGGTGCAGCGCCACCGGGTGGTGGCGGTCGGCAGGGTAACCGTCATCGGAACCGTCCGCTCCTTTTCTTGGCCGTGCGCCGGGGGCGTGCCCCGGTGCGTGTGGCCGTAACCCTACGGCCTGGCGGGTACCGGCCGCCCGTCCGTCCACGACGGCGAGGCGGTATCGGCCGGTATGCGGATTACGTCATGCTCTGTAGCCATGATCAAGAGGTGGCGCCCGTCCTCACCGGTGACGTACGGGCTGATCGCGCTGTGCTGCGCCGTCTTCGTCCTGGGCCCGGCGCCGGGTCTCGACCCGGTGGCGCAGGCCGCCTACTACCACCGCTGGGGCGTCGTCCCCGTCGAACTCTTCGAGGGGTCGCCGCGGGCCGCGCTCACCCCGCTGACCGCGCTGTTCGTGCACGGCGGGTGGGTGCATCTGCTGGGCAACATGCTCTTCCTCTACGTCTTCGGGACGATGACCGAGGAGCGCATGGGCCGTATCGAGTTCACCCTCTTCTACCTCGGCTGCGGCTGCCTCGCCCTCCTGGGGTACGCCGCCGCCGACGCGTCCTCCGCACAGCCCCTCGTGGGGGCGTCCGGAGCGATCTCGGCCGTCCTCGGGGCCTTCCTCTACCTCTTCCCCCGCGCGCGTGTCACCAGTCTTCTGCCCTTCCTCCTCTTCCTCCCCCTGCGTTTCCCCGCCTGGCTCGTCCTCCCCTTCTGGGCGACCCTCCAGTGGCTCGCCGCCCGCCACCCCGCCACCGGCCCCGGCGTCGCCTACC
The DNA here is from genome assembly GCA_036569285.1 of Streptomyces sp. Classification (GTDB taxonomy): domain Bacteria; phylum Actinomycetota; class Actinomycetes; order Streptomycetales; family Streptomycetaceae; genus Streptomyces. Next base: position 7,718 of record DATCQX010001067.1, on the reverse strand, counting down.
TCGCGCACGTCGTGGGCTTCGCGCTGGGCTTCCTCTACGCGTGGGCGCGATTCACCCGTACGACTACAGTTGGCGCCGGCCCCGTACCCGTGCCCGAGGGAGAGAACCAGCCGTGATCACCGCGATCGTCCTGATCAAGACCAGCGTGGACCGGATTCCGGAGATCGCCGAGGAGATCGCCTCCCTGGAGAGCGTGACCGAGGTGTTCTCGGTGACCGGGACGTACGACCTGATCGCCATGGTCCGGGTCCGCGAGCACGAGGACCTCGCGGACGTGATCCCCGGCCGCATCAGCAAGATCCCCGGCGTGCAGGTGACGGACACGCACGTCGCGTTCCGCGCGTACTCCCAGCACGACCTAGAGGCCGCGTTCGCGATCGGCCTGGACTCCTGAGTTCCTTTCAAGCGGCCGGCACGCAGCGGCCGTTCTCCGTCCGGTACGTCAGCTTCGCGCCCTGCGTGACCAGTTCACGGACGGCCGTCACGAACCGGTCGACGTGCTCGTCCGGGGTCCCCGCGCCGAAGCTCACGCGGATCGCGTTCAGGGAGGCTGCCTCGCCGCACTCCCCCGCCTTCGTCGCGGTCGCGCCCAGCAGGTGGTGGACGAGCGGGTGGGCGCAGAAGAGGCCGTCGCGGACGCCGATACCGTACTCGGCGGAGAGCGCGGCGGCGAAGTGGGAGCTGTTCCAGCCGTCCACCACGAAGGAGAGGACGCCCACGCGCGGGGCGTCGTCGCCGAAGAGGGACAGGACACGGACCTCGGGGACGTCCGCCAGGCCCTCGCGGACCGTGCGGATCAGGTGGTGCTCGCGGGCGACGAGCTTGTCGAACCCCTCCTCCGTCAGCGCCCTGCACGCCGAGGCGATCGCGTAGGCGCCGATCGCGTTCGGCGAACCGGCCTCGTGGCGGGCGGCGTTCTCGTGCCACTCCACCTCGACCGAGCCGTCCGCCGCGCGGCTCACCTTGCGGCTCGCGCCGCCGCCCGCGAGGTACGGCCGCGCCGCGTGCAGCCAGTCCGTACGGCCCGCGAGGACGCCCGCGCCGAACGGGGCGTACAGCTTGTGCCCCGAGAACGCCACCCAGTCGACGTCCAGATCCCGCACGGACACCGGGTGGTGCGGGGCGAGCTGCGCGGCGTCCAGGACGATCCGGGCGCCATGCGTGTGCGCTGTCGCCGCGAGCTCACGGACCGGCCAGATCTCGCCCGTGACGTTCGAGGCGCCGGTCACACAGACGAGCGCCGGGGCCGTGGTGTCGCGGGCTTCCAAGGCACGGGCCAGCGTGCGGACCGCCTCCTGCGGGGTCCTCGGGGCGTCGAGGTAGGTCACCGCCGTGTGCTGCCAGGGGAGCAGGGAGGCGTGGTGCTCCGTCTCGAACACGTACACCTGGCAGTGGGCGGGGACGGCACGGGCCAGCAGGTTCAGGGAGTCCGTCGTGGAGCGCGTGAAGATCAGCTCGTCGTCCTCACGGCAGTCCAGGAACTCCGCGACCGTCTTGCGGGCCGATTCGAAGAGGTCCGTGGAGAGCTGGGAGAGGTAGCCGGCGCCCCTGTGGACACTGCCGTAGTACGGGGCGTACGCGGCGACGTCGTCCCACACCCGCTGGAGCGCGGGGGCGCTGGCCGCGTAGTCGAGCGCCGCGTAGGTGGTCTCGCCGCCGGTGACCAAGGGGACGGTGACGTCCTGGCCCAGGACCGTCAGGGGGGCGTGGGTCTGGTGGGCGGGGGTAAGGGTGGGTGCGGACATGCTGACGCTCCTCGACGACCAGGACCCCCGGTGTCAGGAGGGTCCGCGCTTGCCGTGGGCCTTGTTGGCCACGGCCTGGTCTTCATCCCGGGGCACCCCGCCACGGACGGAGGGTTGCCGGACAGTCGGCCGGGGCCTCATGACTGTCACTCATGACCTGGTTCAGAAATTAGATGAGGTGATTGCAGGGGCGCAAGTTCTGTCCGGAGTTCGGGATGCGGGGTGGGGGGAGCGGGTGGGTTGCCGGGTGCGGGTCCGTTGTGGCTAGTCGCGCAGTTCCCCGCGCCCCTAAAAAGAAAAGCGGCTGACGCCGCTTTTCTTCCGGGGCGCTTCCCCCTACTTGTTCGTCGCCTTCACCCAGCGGTCCAGCGTCTCCCTCGCCGCCCCCGAGTCGATCGACTCCGCCGCCTTCGCCATGCCCTCGCTGAGCTGCTCCGCCAGCGTCCCCGTCCCCGGGTTCAGCGCCACCAACGCCGCCGCCGAGTTCAGCAGGACCGCGTCCCTCACCGGGCCCTGTTCGCCCGCGAGGAGGCGGCGGGCCACCTCCGCGTTGTACGACGGGTCGCCGCCCTGCAACGCCTCTACCGGCACCAGCTCGATGCCTACGTCCCTCGGGTCGAAGCGTTCCTCCGTGACCTTGCCGTCGCCGACGATCCAGACCCTCGATGTGGACGTCGTCGTCAGTTCGTCGAGGCCGTCGTCTCCTCGGAAGACCAGTGAGGAGTTGCCGCGGTCGGCGAGGACGCCCGCGATCATGGGGGCCATGCGGGGGTCCGCCACCCCTACCGCCTGGGACTTCACGCGAGCCGGGTTCGTCAGGGGGCCCAGGGCGTTGAAGACCGTACGGATGCCCAACTGGCCGCGTGCCGCCGCCACGTGACGCAGGGCCGGGTGGAACTTCACCGCGAAGCAGAAGGTGATGCCCGCTTCTTCGGCGACCTCCTCGACCCGTTGGGGGGGCAGTTCGAGGTTGACGCCCAGTTTCTCCAGGACGTCCGAGGAGCCCGACGACGAGGACGCGGCGCGGTTGCCGTGCTTGACGACCTTCGCGCCCGTGCCCGCGACGACCAGTGCCGACATCGTCGAGATGTTGACGGTCTTGGCGCCGTCCCCGCCCGTGCCGACGATGTCGACCGTGCGGCCGGACACCTCGATCGTGTTGGCGTGTTCGTACATCGCGCGGACGACGCCGGTGATCTCCTCGACGGTCTCGCCCTTGGCGCGCAGCGCCACCACGAACCCGGCGATCTGGGCGTCCGTCGCCTCGCCGCGCATGATGCGGTCCATCGCCCAGGCGGTGGCGTCGGCGGTCTGGTCGTGGCCGGCCAGCAGGGCGTTCAGCACCTGGGGCCAGGAACGGCCCGCCGCGGTGTCGCCTCCAGCGGGGGTCACAGCGCTCATGGGGCCGCTCCAGGATGTCGTACGGAAAGTGTGTGCTCACCCTATCCAGCCCGCGCACATGCCGAAGGACCCCGTCCGGGAATCGGGCGGGGTCCTTCTGTGGCGACGTCCGGGCTCTACCCGGAGGCGGGATCAGTGGTGGCCGTGGCCGCTCGTGATCTCCTTGTACTCCTCGACGGTCGGCTTGGCGATCTGGCTGTCCTCGCCGTAGTACGACTCGCTGAGCTTGGCGCGGAGCTTCTCCGAGCCCTTCACCTTGCGTTCGACGCCGTTCTCGTCGACCGTGGCGCCGATCGCGACCGGCTCGTACTGCTCGTGCGCGGTGAGCGTGTGCAGCTGCTCCTGGCTGAGCGGCTCGTGGATCTCGATGTACTCACCGTGCGGCAGGCGCTTGATGGTGCCCGTCTCGCGACCGTGCAGCACCTTGTCCTTGTCGCGGCGCTGCAGGCCGAGGCAGATCCGCTTGGTGACGATGAACGCGAGAACCGGTCCGGCGAAGAAGGCGATCCGGACGAACCAGGTGATCGAGTTGATCGAGAGGTGGAAGTGGGTGGCCCAGAGGTCGTTCCCACCACCGATCAGCATCACGAAGTACGCGGTCAGCCAGGCCACACCGAACCCGGTGCGGGTCGGGGTGTTGCGCGGCCGGTCCAGGATGTGGTGTTCGCGCTTGTCGCCGGTGACCCAGGCTTCGATGAAGGGGTAGACGGCGATGGCGACGAGCACCAGCGGGAAGACCACGATCGGGATGAACACGCCCAGGATGAGCGTGTGGCCCGCGAAGTTGATCTCCCAGCCCGGCATCACGCGGACGAGACCCTCGGCGAAGCCCATGTACCAGTCGGGCTGGGCGCCGGTCGACACCTGGTCGGGCCGGTAGGGGCCCATGGCCCAGATCGGGTTGATCTGCGCGATGGCCGCGATGACCGCGATGACACCGAAGACCAGGAAGAAGAACCCGCCGGCCTTGGCCATGTACACGGGCAGCAGGGGCATGCCGACGACGTTGTTGTTCGTCTTGCCGGGACCCGCGAACTGCGTGTGCTTGTGGTAGAAGACCAGGATCAGGTGGGCCACCATCAGGCCGAGCATGATGCCCGGCAGCAGCAGGATGTGGACCGAGTAGAAGCGGGCCACGAAGTCGCCGCCGGGGAACTCCCCGCCGAAGATGAAGAACGACAGGTACGTGCCGATCACGGGGATCGACAGCAGCACGCCCTCGATGAACCGCACGCCGGTGCCGGAGAGCAGGTCGTCCGGGAGCGAGTAGCCGGTGAAGCCGGTGAACAGCGAGAGCACCAGCAGCAGCCAGCCGAACAGCCAGTTGACCTCACGCGGCTTGCGGAACGCGCCCGTGAAGAAGACGCGCATCATGTGGATCATCATCGCGGCGACGAAGATCAGCGCCGCCCAGTGGTGGATCTGCCGGATGAGCAGACCGCCGCGCACCTCGAACGAGATGTGCATGGTCGAGGCGAACGCCTCGCTCATCAGCTGTCCCTGGAGCGGGACGTACGGGCCGTGGTACTCCACCTCGTTCATCGACGGGTGGAAGAACAGCGTCAGGTACACACCCGTGAGGATGATGATGATGAAGCTGTACATGCAGATCTCGCCCAGCATGAACGACCAGTGGTCGGGGAAGATCTTGCGCATGTTGGCCTTGGCGAGGGAGTAGATCCCGAGCCGGCCGTCGGCCCAGTCGGCGATGCGCTCGCCGGCCGGTGCCTTCCCGCGTTCGCGGGAGTCCTCTTTGGTGGTCGTGGTGCTCATCCGCGCTCCCAGAACGAAGGACCGACGGGCTCGTCGAAGTCGCCGAGCGCTTCAAGGTAGCCCTCGTCGTTGACGCCGATGCGCAGCTGCGGCAGGGCGTGGCCGGCGGGGCCGAAGATCACCCGGGCGCCGTCGGAGAGGTCGAAGGTGGACTGGTGGCAGGGGCAGAGCGCGTGGTGCGTCTGCTGCTCGTACAGCGAGATCGGGCAACCGACGTGGGTGCAGATCTTCGAGTAGGCCACGATGCCGTCGTGCGACCACTCAAGTTCGCGCTTGTCCTTGATGTTCTCCGGCTGGATCCGGATGATCATCAGGGCCGCCTTGGCGATCTCCGTCTGGAACTCGTGGTCGTGCTCCTCCAGGCCCTCGGGCTTGGCGAAGGTCAGCGACCCGACCGCGACGTCCTCGGGACGCAGCGGCTCGTTCGTGTTCATGTTGACGATGACCTTGCCCTTGGCCCACAGCGTCTCGCGAAGCTTGGTGCCGGGCAGCGGGCCGAGGTCGCGCAGCAGGACGACGCCGGAGAGCGGGAACATCGCCAGCGCGCCGAACATCGTGTTGCGGATCAGCTTGCGACGGCCGAGCGCCGATTCCTTGGCGCCCTGCTTGAAGTCGGCCAGGACCTTGGCCTTGACCTCCGGGGGCGCCTCGATCGCGTGGCGCTCGTCAGCCACCTCGACGTCGGACATCAGGGTGCGGGCCCAGTGGACCGCGCCCGCGCCGATGGTGAACAGCGCGATGCCGAGGCTGAGGCCCAGCGCGAAGTTCAGCGCGTTGATGTGGCCGACCGGGAAGACGAAGATCGACTTGTCGTGCGGGATCGCGACGTAGGACGCGATGAAGGCGACCGTGGCCAGCATCGAGACCGTGAACAGCAGGGCGACGGTGCGCTCGGACCGCTTGGCGGCCCGCTCGTCGATGTCCTGGATCCGGTGCTCGTGGGGCGGGAGGCCGGGGTCGGCGAACGGGTTCTGCTCGTCCGCGCGGTTCACCTCGCCGTGCGCGTGGTCCTGCTCTTCGGGCAGGTTCTCTTCTGGAATGTCTTGGGTACTCATGACTTCTTGGCCTTTGCGGTCCGAGCGGCGACCCAGACGGCGACCGCGACGAGTGCACCGAGGCCGAAGATCCAGGCGAACAGGCCCTCGCTGACCGGGCCGAGGCCGCCCAGCTCCAGCCCGCCGGGGTTCACGGTCTCGTCACCGTTGACCGCGTTCAGGTACGCGATGACGTCCTTCTTGTTCTGCGGCGAGAGCGTCCCGTCGCCGAACGACGGCATGTTCTGCGGGCCGGTCTGCATGGCCTCGTAGATGTGCTTCGGCTCCACGCCCTCCAGCGTCGGGGCGAACTTGCCCTTCGTCAGGGCACCGCCCTTGCCGGTGAAGTTGTGGCACTGCGCGCAGTTGGTGCGGAACAGTTCGCCGCCCTTGGCGATGTCGGCGCCGTCGGGGCCGTACTCGGCCTTCGTCGGGATGGACGGGCCGGCGCCCAGGGAGGAGATGTACGCGGCGAGCTGGTCGATCTGCGCCTGGTTGTAGATGACCTTCTTGCGGGGCACCTGGGCGCCCTGCGAGGTCGCGGCCGGCATCCGGCCGGTACCGACCTGGAAGTCCACCGCCGCGGCGCCGACGCCGACCAGGCTCGGGCCGTCGGAGCCGCCCTGACCGCCGGTGCCGTGGCAGCTGGCGCAGCCGACGGCGTAGAGCTTCTTCCCCTCATCGATGGTGAGGGACTGGGCGGTTTCGTCAGCCTTCGCCTTGTCCGCGGGCGCGAACACGGCGTACAGCCCCCCCGTGCACGCCAGCGCGAGGAGTAGGACGACGAGCGCCGCCATGGGATGGCGTCGTCGTGCGGAGAGCTTTTTCACGGATTTCCCCGGTGTCAGGATCTTCGGCGTCGATGCTTCTGGGATTGCGTTGCGATAACGCGGGCGGGATCAGCCCTGTGTTACTTGATCATGTAGATCGTCGCGAACAGGCCGATCCAGACGACATCGACGAAGTGCCAGTAGTAGGACACGACGATCGCGGCGGTCGCCTGCTCGTGCGTGAACCTCTTGGCCGCGTAGGTACGGCCGAGAACGAAGAGGAAGGCGATCAGACCGCCCGTCACGTGCATACCGTGGAAGCCGGTGGTCAGGTAGAACACCGAGCCGTACGGGTCGGAGGACAGCGAGAGGCCGTCTTCCTTGACCAGCTCGGTGTACTCGTAGATCTGGCCGCCGATGAAGATCGCGCCCATCACGAAGGTGATGATGAACCAGCCCCGGAGCTTCTTCACGTCGCCGCGCTCCGCGGCGAAGACGCCGAGCTGGCAGGTGAGGGAGGAGAGCACCAGGATCGTGGTGTTGGTCGCCGAGAACGGGAAGTTCAGGGACGACGCCATCTCCTTCCAGTGGTCCGGTCCGGTCACCGATCGGAGGGTGAAGTACATCGCGAAGAGGGCCGCGAAGAACATCAGCTCGGATGCCAACCAGATGATGGTTCCGACGCTGGTGAGGTTCGGCCGGTTGACCGACGGGTGCGCGTGCCCGGTTTCTGCTGTCGTTGCTGTCGCCACGACCGACATTATGTCGGTCGCTTATCCCGCCCTCACTCCGGGGGGTGCCGTTCGGAGTGTCACTGCCCGCCGAACCGGTGTTGACGTGGTGTTCAGCGGGGTGTCGTCGGGAGTAGCATCCGCCCGAATGGGCCTTTCCGTACGACGCCAATGTCGCCGAAGTCACGGAGGAACGATGCAGCCGACCGCCACGGTGCTGGTCTACAGCGACGACTCGGGTACGCGGGAGCAGGTGAGGCTGGC
>DATCQX010001066.1:0-18669 GCA_036569285.1 Streptomyces sp. | reverse complement strand
CCCGCCAGTACAGGCCTTCCGAGGGCGTGGCGGTCAGCGGCGGGACTTCGACCTGCGTGCCCTGCGGCATCATCCGCACCCCCGGTGCGCGCGGTGCCACCTCACGGAAGTGCTCACCCGGAGGGAGAAGGAAGTCGGAATAGCCGAACGCCGAGGTGATCACCGGGCCGCAGGTGGGGCCGATCGCGGCCAGCACCTTCTCCGCCTCCGGTTCGTTGCACCGCAGCGCGTCGAACATCCGCCCGCAGTAGAAGCGGACGGTGTGCGCCGGCAGCCACACCGGCCGGGGCGGGAACGACGCGTGGGCCTGGGCAGGAACTCGAGGGCCGTACATCGCGGCCTCCTACAGCTTCCGGGCGATCACGGCGTAGCCGCTCGCCCGGCACCGTGCTCGCGGGTCGGTCGGACTCAGGGACGGTGACCACTCACGCACGGGCGCGACTCCGGGACCGAGCAGTTCCCAGCCCTCGACCAGACCCGCGATCTCCTCCCGGGTCACCGTGTTCTGAGCCAGATGTTTCTCTATCGCGGTCTCGTTGTTGGTGAGACCGCACACGAGGTGGGTGGCGATCCGTTTCTGGGCGGCGGTGAGTGGAGTGATCGGGGCAGTGCCGCTGGTGGTGGTCATCTGGGTTCCTGGTCAGGCCGCGGCCGGGCCCAGGCGGACGGGCAGCTGTTCGTGGCCGTTGCTGAGCAGGGAGCTGAGCGGCTTGAGCTGGTCGGCGGGGACAGCGAGCTCGATCTGGGGGAAACGGGTGAAGAGCATCCGCAGACTGGTGGCGATCTCCAGGCGAGCGAGGGGTGCGCCGAGGCAGAAGTGCACGCCGTGTCCGAAAGCGAGGTGATCCTTGTTGGCTCGGCGCACGTCGAAGTCGTCGGCGGTCTCGCCGTGCCAGTCCGGGTGCCGGTTCGCGGCCGCGTAGGAGGCGAGGATCGCCTCGCCCTTGGCGATGGTCTGCCCGTCGGGCAGCAGGATGTCGTTGACGGCGAACCGCATGGGGAGGTGCTTGACGGCCGGCTCCAGACGGAGGGTCTCCTCGACGACGTCGTTCCAGTCGGCGCTGCTGGCGCAGAGCTGGCCGAGCTGGTCGGGGTGGGTCAGCAGCAGACTGATGGCCTGGTCGATCACGTTGGCGGTGGTCTCGTACCCGGCGCTGATCATTAGCAGGAGGGTGTCGCGCAGTTCGGTGGCGGACAGCCCGCGCCCGTCTCCGTCGTCGTCGCGGGCGGCGATGAGTAGGGAGGTCATGTCGTCGCCGGGGTCGGCGCGCTTCGCGGCGATGAGTTGGTCCAGGATCGCGTACAGGGCCTGGGTGTTGGTGGCGGCCTGCTTGGCGGTGAGGGTGGTGTCGAAGACGCCGTCGACGACGCCTCGGAAGTCCGCACGCTGGTCAGTCGGGACGCCCATGAGGTGGCCGATGACCGCGATGGGCAGCGGGTAGGCCAGGTGCTCGCGCAAGTCGACGCTCTCCCCGGCCGGCAGGGTGTCGAGTTTGTCCAGGATGCCGTTGACGATGGTCTCGACGACGGGGGCGAGGGCGTCGATGCGGCGTGCGGAGAAGGCGGGGGCGATCATGCGCCGCAGCCGCCGATGATCGGCTCCGTACGCGGTGAACATGTTCTGCACGCCGACCCACAGCGCGAGCGGCCAGGTCTGTATCACTTCCTGGAAGTCGGGCCAGTGGGCGCGGGCGTCCTTGGAGACGTCGGGGTTCTTCAGCAGGTCTTTGAGGAGAGCGGGGTCGTTGATCGACCAGGCGGTCACGCCGAGGATGTCGACGCGGACGGCGGCGCCGTGTCCGCGGAGCTGCTCGTGCTCGCCGTGGTGGTCGGCACCGCTGGGGTCGAGGACGATCGTCGGGGCGAAGGGGTGGGCCATGCGCGGGGCTCCTTCAGGCGGCGGGAGTGGGGAAGTGGACAGGGAGCTGAGTCAGGGCGCGGTGGAACGGACCGGGGCGCCAGGTCAGCTCGTTGACGGGGCGGTCGAGGTCCATCTCGGGCAGCGTGTCCAGCAGTTCGGTCAGGGCCGTCTCGGCGATGAGGTAGGCCAGGGAGCGGGCCGGGCAGGCGTGCGGGCCGGTGCTCCACGACAGGTGGGCGCGGTCGCCGGAGCTGCCGCCCTGAAGGGCGGGATCGTTGTTGCACGCGGCCATGGAGATGACGACCGGCTGGTGGGCAGGCAGCAGGACCCCGTCGAAGTGGACGGGCTGCGGCGGGTAGGTGATGCAGTAGTTGGCTAGGGGTGGGTCTCGGTAGAGGACGGTGTCGAGCGCCTCGCGCACGGATGTGCCGGCGGAGTGCACGGTCGCGGAGAAGTCCTCATCGGTGAGGATCTTCAGGAGCGTGTTGGTGATCAGGTTGGTGAGCGGTTCGATGCCGGCGCCGTACAGGGTGACGAGCTGGTGCGCCATCTCGGTGTCGTCGAGCCGGGCGGGGTCGGCGATGAGCCGGGAGGTGATGTCGTTACCGGGCTGGCTGCGGCGCAAGGCCACGAGTTCGGACAGTGCCTGGGTCAGCATTTCGTTGCCGGCGGACGCGTTCACCCCGTCGAAAATCTTGGCCATGCCGTTCGCGATACGCAGACCGAGCTCGTCAGGGCAGCCCAGCAGCGCGCTCAGGATCCGGAACGCGATCGGCCAGGCGAACTGCGCCAGCAGGTCGGCACGGCCTGCGGACCGGAAATCGGCGATCGTCTCGGCGACGACCCGCTGGACGAGGGTGTACAGGCGGTGCTGGTCGACGGCGCCAAGGGCGGAGGAGTTCGCCGCCCTGTAGCGGGCGTGCGCGGGGCCGGCCGAACGCAGCGCGTTGGGCCGGTACTCCATCATCGGCCGCACGGGACAGGTATCGGGGATCGCCTGCTCCCACACCCGCGGGTCGGCGGGGAAACGGACCTCGTCGTTGAGGATGCGGCGGGCCTGGTCGTAGCCGATGACCAAGGTCGCGGGCACGCTGGGTGCCAGGTCGACGGGCACGAGCTGCCCGTACCGGGCGCGCATCGCCGTGTAGGCGGCGTGCGGGTCGGCGGCGAACTCGGCCTCGTAGAGCGCGACCCGGTGCGAGTCGGTGTCGGGGGCGGTGCTCACGGTCGGCACTCCAGGGGGTGGAGGTGGCGGGCGGTCAGGTAGGTGACGAGTTCAATCAGGGCCAAGTAGCCGGAGCGGCCCACGCGGGCGTCGCATGAGGTCAGTGGGGTGTCTGGGTCAAGGGCGAGGGCTTGTCGTATCTCGGAGGGCGGGTACTGGGGGGCGCCGTCGAACCGGTTGACCGCCACGGCGTACGGGACGGCGTGCTCTTCCAGGAGGGCCAGGTGATCGTGGGAGGCGTCGAGGTTGCGCGTGTCGGCCAGGACCAGCGCGCCCAGCGTGCCCTCGGTGATGCTCTGCCACAGCGGCCGGAACCGGGTCTGGCCCGGGGTCCCGAACAGGTACAGCACACGAGTTGGGCTGATGTGGATGCGGCCGAAGTCGGTGCCGACCGTGGTCGTCATCTTCTTGGGGACACCAGCGAGATCGTCCACTCCGGTACTGGCCTGGGTGATCGGCTCGTCCATGCGCAGGGGCGGCACTTCGGAGACGGACCCGACGAAGGTGGTCTTGCCCACGCCGAAGCCGCCTGCAATGACGATCTTCGCCGAGCGCACCGCTGTGGTGGGCTGGACCTCAGACCTTGGTCTGTAGACCACGAAGTACCTCCCTCAGGATGTCGATCTCCGGTTGGTCGTCACGGGCGTTGACAGGGCTGCTCAAGTGACCGCTGTCCATCAGGTCGCAGACGAGGATGAGAGCGGTGGACGGCGGGAGTTGAAGGACGGCCGCGATGTCAGCCACCGCGAGACCGCCCCGCACGTGCTGTGCGAGGGCCAGGACGCGACGGTGATCGAGGCGCAGCCCGTCGGCGGGGCCGGTCGCGGCGAGGACCAGAGATTCAAGACGCACGCCCGGACGGCTGGGGCGATCGCGCCCTCCGGTCCGCACGAAGGGGCGCACCATGTCCGGGTCCCGCCGCGGCCCGCTCACCCTGCGGCCTGCGCGTCCCGCGCCGGCGTCCGGGCGTCCACGGCCATCCGGTCGCCGACGCTGACCGCGAGCTCGCCCATCTCGTGGGCGATCGCGGCGAGGTCGACGTCCGGTCCGCTGGTCTGCACCAGCAGGAGCGCGTTCGGGCCGGCCTGCGTGATCAGGCAGACGTATCCGTTCAGCTCCAGCAGGAGCTGCCGCATCCCGCCGCCGTTGAACTCCTCGCTGTAGGCGTGGGCGGCACCGCGCAGGCTGGAGGCGATGGCCGCATGCCGCTCGGCCGCGTCGTGGCCGACGGAGTTCGTCCGGGAGTGCAGCATGCCGTCGGTGGTGAGCAGGACCGCGCACCCGACTCCGTCGAGGGTGGCGAGCCGTTCGTCGAGCAGCCATCCGAGCGTGTTGGCGTGCGTGTCGGTGAACATCAGGCTCCTTCGGAGGTGGGGGTCTGGCGGGTGCGCCCGGTGCCCTCGGCCCAGGCGGCGACTACGCTGGGCCGGCCCGGTCGGCCGTGCTCGGCGCCGGCAGCAGGCTGCCGCGATGCGAGGGCCGCACCGCGGCGCCGGACGGTCAGGCCGGTGGGAGTGATCTCCGGTGCGGGCTCGGGCGGCGTGGGCTGCGTATCGGCGGCAGGCTCGGCGTCAAGACGGGTGAGCAGCGCACCGGGAAAGAAGAGCTGGACGCTCGTACCGCGGTAGGCGTTGGGGGCCTCAAGGTCCACACTGAAGCCGTACTCGCGGGCCAAGACCGCGGCCACCGCGAACCCGGTGCGCGGGTGCGCGCCGTGCTGGGTGACCGGCGCCGTCTTCTCGCCGCTCAGGATCTGCCGGGCGGCCATCACGGCTTCGCGATTCATCTGCAGCCCGGCGTCGTCGATCTTCACCGTCAGGCCGTGGTGTCCGTCCAGCAGATGCACATAGACGTATGCCGACGGGGGCGAGTACTTCAGCGCGTTGTCGAGGAGCACCGCGATCGTGTGGACGGCAGGTCCGACCACCCGGCTCGTCAGGGCGACATCGGACTGTTCGTGCTTGATCCGCTCGAACCCCTCCACGTGGCCCATCGCCGCCTGCACCACATCGGTGAACGTGGTGGCCGGCCAGTGCCGGGACAGCTTTCCACCGCCGAGAATCGCGTAGTTCTGCGCCACCAGCAGCAGTTGCTGGATGAGACGGTCGATGGAGACCAGCGTCTCGTACGCCTCCCCGCCCACGTGCTGTCGCACGCCCTGGCTGATCTGCCGGCTGACCCTCGATGCGATCACCACCAACGACGCGGCGAAGCTGCGGACCGCCGCTTGTGCCGCCTCCTCCGCAGATCGCTTGGCTTCGGCAGCTTCGGCCTGTGCTGCCTGCTTGACCTGGGCGACCTGGTCGCGTGTGGCGGTATCGGCGTCGTACTGCACCTGCCGCATTGCCGCGGCCACCGAATCGACGACGAGGCGCACCCGGTCGGCGATCACGGTGGCTGTCAGGGGATCCGGCAGCGGGAGGTCGACACCGTGCCCGGCGCCGGGCCGGACCACAGCCCCCTGGATCGCGGGCACCACCTCGACCGCCACCTGTCCGAGGACTACCTCGGCGGCGCGCAACTGCCGTGTCAGTCTCTCGGTATGCCGCTGCAACTTGTCGGACCGGCGACGCTCCCCGCGCAGAGACCCCCGCAGGTGCAACGCTGCGCCTCCGCCCGCCAAAGCCAGCGCCGACGGCAGGACAACAGCTGCTTCTATCAGAGTGCTCATCAGATCCCCACAGGCGTACGGTCGTCTCGGGCAGGTTCGGGGTACGGAGGGCGGGTCGCGTGCGGCGGACACAGGGCGGCCATCAGTAGGAGTGGAGCGCTGAAGACCCGTCCCTGCTCGTTGCCGAAGCGGGCCCAGCGCAGGTTGTCGCCCGGTCCGGCCGTACGGGGCGGGACCTCGAGGACACCCTCGTCACGGTGCTCGGCCGGCCAGCTCCACTGCATGCCGTAGCCGGAGCCGGGCGGGAGAATGAGGACCCACTCGTCGGTGAGCCCACGGGCCACGGCGGCGCCCACAGGATGGGGCCGGAACCCCTTGAAACGGCTGATGACTTCCAGCGCGGCGCGCCTGGGCATCGTCAGGGTGTCGAAGTGCTCCCCGATCACCGCGGCGAAGGGCTCACCCGCCACCCTCAGGGGGAACAGGTCGCCGACGGTGACCTCCTGCGCGCCGGGCCAGGCCCCGTACGAGGGCGACACGGCCCCGGGGCCAGCAGCCGTGAGCCCAGCCGGGTGGAGGGAGAACGCCGCCCTCATCGCCCGGCCCCCGCCCCGGCCAGCTCACGGGCAGATGCAGGCGCGGCACCGTCCGCACCGGCCGGGTCGATGCGCCACAGCCTGTGCGTCCGCATCTTCCGGACGAAGCCGTGGTCCTCGAACCGTCCCACTCGCCGGGGCCGCGCCAGGGCGCTCCCGGAGGTCGGGATCAGCGCACCGGCAACCGCTACCCCGAGGGGCAGGAATTGGTGCGGAGAGATGAGGCGGCTTTCCATGGTGTCCGATCTCTACGGCCCGGAAAAGACCGGGCGGTTGCGGGGTGGGCACGGCGTACGGCGCTTCGCCGCGTTCCTCAGGAGCGGAGGAAGGGGGGCGATGCCTTCGCCAGACTCGACTCCGCCGCCAGGGCGGTGAGGCCGTTCAGATCCACAGCGATGCAGCCTTGAAGGGACAGAACTTGACGGGTCGCCAGCACCCAGCGAACAGCTGGATCGTCGTAGGCAACCTGAACGAGGTCCTCCCCAGGAGCTGGCTGCAGGGAATTCGGGTCGTAGAGGATTCCAGCCACGCCCCAGCACACCGGGCGTGTGACCCAGGCGGCCACGTGCTCGCGCAGATGGGGGCAGTGTTTGGCCGCGATGAGCGCACACGGAGGGCAGACCGGGGCGGCGGTGGTCAGCTCCCCCTCAGCCACCGGCCGGCCAACGTCCTTGAGTACGAACAGCTGCCGCTCCGGGTCCTGCTCCAGCGTGTCCACGCCACAGACCTGACACAGCATTCGGCTGACTGCGCGCCGCTGACGCAGCGCGTGGACGGTCGGGAACAACGCCCTACCGGCCCCCTGAGCGATGGCTTGCCGGATCCACAGCACGCCATCCATGTCACGGTCGTACGGGGTCTCGTCCGCGTAGCCGATGCCCCGCCCTGTCCGGAGCCGAACCACGGTGGGCGCCGGGTGCGTCTCCGCGCTCCACGCGGTTACGTATGGCACCGGGAGGCCCCCTTGGATGAACGGGGTTCTGCTCATGCCGCAGCCCTCGGCGCGGTGGCGGCCAGCCGGTGCGGATGAATGATCTTGCCGTCGGGGAGGATCTCACCGGTGTCGTCGAAGAGGAGGACGCCGTTGCACAACTGGCTCCACCCCTGTTCGGGGTGGGCCACGACCACGACGGCGGCCTCGCGGTCCGTTGCCTCGGCGGACGGGCAGGTGGGCTTGTGCTGACACATGGTGAGTCCTCGGGAGAAGCGGCCTGTGTGTGTGGGGCGGGCGGCGGATGTGACCGGCTGCCGTGGGGCAGTCCTCGGCACGGCAGCCGGGAGGCAGCAGCTCTAAGGCGCCGCACCTCGCTCCGTTCTCCCGGAGCCCGAGGGCGAGCGTCGGCGCACGGCGATCACGGGGGTGTACTGCCTTGCGGAGACGCCCGCCCCGTTCCTGGGGTGGCCTCCGACATCGGGCGGGGTGCCGAGAACCGGCGAGACGAGAATGATCACGGCAACCCTTCCGTGGACGGCGATGCGGGGGAACTGCGAATAGCGTCGCCGCTTCCCTGCGTGCTCCGATAGCGAAATCGGCCCCCACTTCTCCCCACTTCGGCGGTGCGGAGAACGGTGGATAGACCCGGGCAGCCACTGCCAAGGTTCAGACATTAGCCCCGAATTCGGTCATCGCCCCCGGCACTGATGCTCACCCGGAACTCCCGCCATTGAAGATCGACTACGCCACCCCACTTCACCCCACTTCTGCGGAATTGCTTGAACTGACTTGGCGCCAGTGGTAAGGGCGGACTGATGGGCCTCGTGGTCGGTTGCTCGGCATCCGGCCAGCTCGGAGGGCATCCCAGCGCACGACGACTCTCCAGCCGCTGGTCGGAAGGGTGCTCGAAGGCTCCCTTCTCGACAAGTCGCGGCGCGCGGAGAGCGCGCGAAAATCGCCTTTCTGTACGAGGCTCGATCCCTCGGCACTTCCCGCCACCCCTCAAGCAGGCGCAGTCGGCACTGAAGTGGGGAGAAGTGGGGACAGCTTTCGCTATCACCTGCGCTGCGGCATGGGCCACGGTATTCAGCAGGACTTGCCGGTCCGTGCCCCCGGGCATTGTGAATGCAGCGAGGAGTGATCCCCGTGCTTGGTCCCGCCAGCACTGTCTTGCCATCCGGTCCCGGCCGCGATGGCGGCCACCCCACGACGCACGAAGCGATCGATCTCTACGGCCTCGACGCCCCGCAGGGGGTTGCCCGCCGGATAGTCCGCGAGTCCCTCGCGCTAGCGGGTAAGGCCGGCATCGGCTACATGGACGACGTGGTTCTGGTGGCCAGCGAATTGGTGGGCAACGCACTTGAGCACGTTGGAGCGGTGATCAACATCTCCCTCGACGTGTACGACTGGGGAGTGGTGGTTCAGGTTCTGGACTGCGGTGAAGACATCACGGCTGTGCCCGGAAAGCCTCTGGCCGCCGATGAAGACGATGAGGGCGGGAGGGGCCTGTTTCTAGTGGACGTACTGGCGAGCGCCTGGGGAGTCCAGCGCGACAAGAAGGGGAAGCGCGTCATTGCGATCTTCCTCGACCGAGTGGGAGACGCTGACTGATGGCGCCGAGCGATCTCGCCCCCCGCCGTCTTGTCCCGGATCTGATGGTGCATCCGCTAGGCGTCAGCACCGGAACCTCGCGCTGGGCACCGAACGCCGTTCCACCGGACGACGCACGGATGCTCGTTGGGCTGCGTCGCGCGTTGGAGGCAGGCTGCGCCGGGGGTGGGGCGCTGCTGTTCGACACGGCTGACTGCTACCGGGACGGTCACGCCGAGAGGCTCGTCGGCAAGGTTCTCAGGGAGCAGCGGGGCCACAGCGCGCAGGCCGCCAGTAAGGTGGGCCGAATCCATGGATCCGCTCCTCATCCTTATGCCGGCCCGCGGGTCCGGCATCAACTCGAACAGACCCTGGAGAATCTATACCTGGACGAGTTGGCCCTTTACACCCTCGAGTCCTGGGACTTCGGCCCAAACGACCGATACCTCGACCCGGTCATTGAGCAGATGCGGGCGCTGCGCGATCTTGGACAGATCCGAGCTATCGGTCTGCGTGGCCCGGGGTACCGCTCCTCCGCCCGCTCGATACGACGGTTCCTGGATCTGTTCGACCGGATCTGCCCCGACGTGGTCTGGACACAGGCGAATGGACTGCTGCCACTGGCCGACCTGGAGCACGAAGACCTCGGCGCCTTCACTGCCCGCCACGACGTCGGCCTGGTCATCGCCTCGCCGTTGGCCCACGGTGCGCTCGCAGGTGGACGTGCGGACCGAGCTCTGGCCGCCTGGGGAGGCACGGCCGACGCGGAAGCGATGGCGTCGTCGGTAGCCCTCGGCCTCGCTGAGCTGGCCGGCCGGTTCGGCCCCTCTCCAGAGGAACTGGCCCGGGTGGCCTTACGGTTCATCCTTCAGCAGGTACCGAACGCTGTGGTGGTCGCCGGCGTCGGCGACCACCAGCGGGCCGGGCATAACCTCCGCTTCCTCGGCCAGCCGCTGTCCGATCACGAGCTTGCGGTGATCGACGGAGTCTTCTCTCGCATCCGGACCGTGATGATCCAGTCGGAGGAGGGGCACGCACCCTCCGTTGAGGTCAATGTGTGACCGGCTGCCTCGCTCAGAGGGCAACTCCATTGCGGAGGTAGCGAGGAACACCATCGACCAGGACCTCCAAGGCGTGGACGGCGCGGGCACGCTGGCGCGCCGGCAACAGCGGCAGGGCCTCCGCGACTTCGAAGAAGCGGTACTCGGAGATCTCCTCGTCGCTCAGCTTCAGCTGGGCTGCCTGTTCTGGTGATACGACACCTGCGTCGAAGACGAACCCGAGGAGGTCGTCCCACGGGCCATGGGGTCCCACCCAATCGACGCACAGGAACCGCAAGCTCGCGATCGTCAGGCCGAGCTCCTCGCGGAGCTCCCGTCGTAGGGCGTCCTCCGGGGCCTCGTTGTCCTCGGCCATGCCGCCGGGGAGGTCCCATCCTTCCTTGTAGGTGGGGTTCACCAGAAGCAGCCTGCCGTCTTGGTCCCGGATCAAAGCGTCCGCGGCCGCTCGCTTGCGGGCCTGCCGAGCGTTTCCCTCGGCCAGGTAGGCGTCACGGCCGGGGTCACCCGGCATGGGTGCATCGTTCACTGCGGGCCTTCCGGGAGCGCGAGACTGCCGAGCAGCAATCTACGGTGCTGCGCCGTGGCGGTCATCAGCGCGAGAAGCTCACGAACCTCGGCGACCTGATGATGCTGTGCGAAATCTGTTTGCAGCGAGGCGAGTTGACTGCTGAGCCGCAGGGACGTCACGGACTGGCAGGCGTTCAGCAGTTCCACGCCGACCGCGCATGCCGCGTCGAGCCGCCCTTGCGAGAGCAGCACTCGGGCCAACGTGACCTGCCCGAACGCCCTGCTGCGGACTCGGCTCGCGTCACGCAGCGCCAAGGCACGCTCCGCCTCCTTGGCCGCGGCCTTGAGCGCGCCGAGATCCAGGAGGACGGAGGCGCCCTCGCTGGCAAGCGCCGCTTCGTCGAACGGAGCGACCCACCTGGACGTCGGCGCGGTTCGTGCGAGATCCAGGGCTTCTCGTGCCGCATCGAGCGACCGCTGCGCTTCTCGTTCGGACCGGAGCTGGGCGAGCGCCCGAGCCTCCATGGCGTGGAGGCGGGCCATGAGGGTCGGCACCCGTGGGCCGCTGGCGAGTCGGGTGAGCCCGGTGCGGGCGAGATCGGCGGCGGCTTGGACCCGATCGGTCTGCAAGGCCAGATGGCTCATGCCAGCCAGTACGTTCACGCCCGCGGTCACGTCGGTCAGGCTCTGCGACAGGCGAAGGGCGCGGTCGAAATGCCCGGACGCCAGGTCGTCGCGCCCGGCATCGTGGGCCATCCAAGCCGCCATCTCCGTGAGGACAACCGCTGCACCGAAGACGGCCTCACCATCTTCGCCGTTGTCTGCCCCGCCGAAGAGGCGCGGGGCGACGACCGCGTTGAGGTAGTGCACCACGGACCGGTACACGTGGGCGCCACCGAGCTGGCGGTCCGCGAGCCGAAACGACTCCATGGCGGCCAGGTGCGGCGACGCTACCGAGTCGACGACCGTTGCCGGTCCGGCGGCGGCCTGATGCACGCTCTCCCGCTCCGGCGGCCCGAAGAGCTGCTCGGCCGGCTCGCCGAAGAGGTGCTCCAGGACACGGCACGTCGCTTGCCGTGGAAGGCCCTTGATGTCGCCGATCATCCAGCGGTCCCAGGCGGACCGTGAGACATACACGGAAGCGAGGGAGGGGTTGCCGTCGAGCTGGGCCACCTCCCTGGCCGCCCGCTCGAAGTGCACCGTGAACGTTTCGTAGACGTGCATGCGCCGAGCCTCGACCACCTCCGGAAAGCGGATCGCCCTGCGCATCGTTGTCTACCCCCTCAACTGCCCGTACCGAAGCCGAGGAGGGGAACGTCGTACAACTCCGGCTGGCGACGCCGCGTCATCGTCGGCCCCTCGACGTCGCCGACCACTTCGACGATGGGGATCTCGCAGATGAACTGCACCTTCGCACCGAGCAGATGCGACACCCGCCCCTCGGCCGACTTCCCCTTGATGCCGGCAGCGACGTGGATGTGAGGGGCCAGGCAGTCTTTCTCCGTATCCCAGGCGAGCGTCCCTCCACCGAGAGCTTCGAGCACCTCGACGGTGATCTCCTCCCACAGGGGGGCCTCGGGGTCGGCGAGGGGTTCGCACGAGCCCACCAGCCGGGCCGAGCGGAGACCACCGACGAATGTGGGGATGTACCCGGCCCGGATGTCCTGCTCCGCGCAGAACTGCGTAAGACCCTCCAGGAAGTCTTCCCCGTGGTCGAGAGCGAGCACGAACTGCCTACCGGTGCGGACCTGGGCGTGGCGCATGGGTGGGGACGTCCTTTGTACTGGTCGGGGCGGGATCAGGATGATCAGGAGTGGTCGAGGAATGCCTTCGCGATCTCCGGGCGGGACGACTCTGCAGCCACGAGGGCGGTCAGGAGCAAGCGGGCCTTGTAGGGGTCGAGCATGCCTGCACTGATCAGGCCACGGGCCAACAGGTCGCTCTCGGAGCCGGGGAAGGCGTAGGTCGAGGTGAGGACGGACCCGGCGCCGATACGGGAGGCGAGGACGACGGGCATCGTGGCCGTCAGCGCTTCGAGCCGGTGGCACCAGGTCTCGGGGACGTGGCCGACGCCGAACGCGGCCACCACGAGACCGCTGACCTCGCCTTCCAGGCCCTTCAGCAACGTCCCACTGCTACCCAGAGACGCGATGACGATCTCCACCTGGGGCAGGGCGCCGACCGGCAGCGGCACGGGCGCGATCGGACTCAGCGAGCGGTGGAACCGAGCCGCTCCTTCCGTCACACGGCCGAGCGGTCCGGTGCTCGGGGATTCGAACGCTCCCGGGCTGGTGGTGTGCATCTTTCGGACGTGGCGGGCAGCGTGGATCTCGTCTGCGAGGACGACGAGGACCCCGTTCCCCCGAGCCTCCGTGCTCACGGCGGTCTGGACGGCGGCCAGGAGATTCGCAGGGCCGTCGGCGCCCGCTGTCGCGGCATTGCGCATGGCACCGGTGAAGACCACCGGCATGGTTCCCTGGTAGTAGAGGCTGGTCAGGTACGCAGTCTCCTCGAGGGTGTCAGTGCCCTGCGTCACCACGACCCCGTCCACACCTTCCTGGTCGGCCCGCTGCAGTCGGTCTACGAGGCACACGATGTCGCTGATCGTCAGCGATGCCCCGGGCATCTGCCGGAAGTCCTCCACGGTGACGTTGGCGGCGTCCTGAAGCCCCGGCACAGCGCCCACCAGGTCGGAGCCGGTCAGCGTAGGCGTGACGCCGGATGCCGCGGCGGTGCGCGTCATGGCGATCGTGCCGCCCAGGGTGAGCACCAGGACGGTGCGGTGCGAGTCACGGTCAGCGGAGAGCACAGAGGACCTTTCGGGCGGAAGGGCGGAGCGGACAGGAATTATCAGCACGAGGCGAGCTTGCCAAGGAAGAGCAGGGTTTCATCCAGCGCCTCCACGGTCAGCAGACGGCTGCGGGGACGGATGAGGCCAGCCACGCCGTGCTCTCCCAGAGCGTGACACCGAGTGGTCAGCCAGCCCCAGTGCAGGCCCAGATAGTCCGCGAGCGACCGCAGACGAGTCGCCGGGTCCTCTCCCACCAGCACGTCGGCGCCCTGCGCGTCGGCGAACACGCTGGCGTAGGTGCGCAACTCCCCGCGGGTCGACGTACTGTCGGCTGCCCACAGCGCTCCACCAGGTGCCCGCACCCAGTTGGCAACGACGGCTCGCTGACCGGGGACGAACGCCACCCCATCGACATCCGAGTACTCCGCCTTCGAGACCACCCTGACCCGGATCCCGAAGCGCTCCATCAGGGCGATCGCCAACAACAGCAGAACCCTCTCGTACTTCTCGGAGCGCGCCACCACGACCTCGGGCAGACAGAAGACGCGGACGGTCTGCGTCGCGGTGCCATGGAATCGTTCGAGGGCTTGGAGGTAGTCCAACTTGTGCTTGAAGAACAGCCAGCAAGCCGCTTCCTCCCCGGTCTGCTCACGGGTCCAGAAGATCGGAACCTCGCTCGCATCGGCCAGTTCCTGCTGGATGTGCCGGGCGCAAAACGCCGACCCCATCCAGCTGCTGCCGACGGTAGTCAGGTCAACGAGCAGCTGACTGGGTGCCGAGCGGGGCAGGGACAGGTAGGTGTCGAGGAGGTGTTGTTCGGCGTCAAGGGCCTGATCATCGGATAGAAGGCCGTCATCGAGCTGGGTGAGTGCCCAGAGAATGCCGTAGGAGAGGTCGTCCAAGAGGTACGCCGAGGGAATCGACAGTTGGCCTGAGGCCGGTGATCCGGGAAGAGCCGGCCTGCGAGCTGCTGCAGCGTCCCGGACGTACAAGTCGAAGTCGTCCCTGTGCTCCTCGACGCCGACGAGGAATCCGCGACGCGCCGGCCGTAAGAACCGCTCCAGGTCTCGCAGTCCGTCCTGGCTCAGATCCTGTGCATCGGCATCCTCTCCTCGCTTGATGACGGGAAGAAGGTGCACTGCGGCGCTCGTGCCATCCAGGCGCTGACGTCCAGCGATTTCCCAGACTCCTCCTGGCCCGCCGGCGGGGAGCAGCAAGGTGGATGTGGGCCAGCGCGAGCCGATACGGGCAGCCACCGACTCCAGCGCCGCCGTCGACTCGCCCGTGTCGGGCGCCGGACTGAACAGCTCCTCGACGGTGTGCCCGAGCAGGCGATCCAGGATCTGCGCAGCCTCATCACGGGGACGGCCATACCATGTGCCTGAGGACCATCTGTCGAACGTGGTGCGCCCGACACTGGCCGTGGCCAGGCGGTGGTTGCCGGTCTCCTGGGCGAGTTCCCGCCCGGTGGCCGCGAAGTGGACGCAGAACGCCTCCCAGCCGAGAAGCCCACGCTCCTTCAACAGGAGGCTGAACAGCGTCCGACGCATCTCGGCGGCTCCTCCCTGGGCAAGTGCGGGCAGCAGAACAGCCTCTACGCGTGGCGACGAGCGCTGCACATTTCGTGACCTCCGCTAGGATGCTCCCTCGGACGAGCCCTTAGCAATATGGTCGAGCAAATTGCTCAACCATATTGCTTGTAGGCCGCGCGACGAGCCGTCAGACTGGCCACCATGCCAGAAGCGAAGACGCCGTGGTCGTTGACCCTCAGCGAAGTCGGCCTGCGGCTTGAGGAGTTGCGGGAACGCCGCAGCCTCACCCAAGGAGACGTTGCAGGCCACGACGTGCTGCGCCGCCGCGGCATCAAGATCGACAAGAGCGGGCTGAGCCGACTGGAACGCGGACAGCGCCGACGTGTCGCCCGCGACCTCGTCGAAGCCCTGCTTGAGGTCTATCAGGCCAATGCCACCGAGACCTCCGAGATTCTGGCCCTCTTGGGCGCCGATACCACTCCCGCCGGCCGGCCCCGCCCCGCACTGTGGCGGCGCAACGCCCACCTCCTCGGCCCCATGCAGTTCGAGGGCTTCCTGAAGATGGAGCGTCGGGCCGCCGCGTTGTGGAACTACGAACAGGACGTCTGGCCTGGGCTCCATCAGAACGAGGAGTACGCCTACCTCGTCATCGCCCTGATGCGGCCCGATCTGCGTCCCTCCGAAGTCAAGGCCCTCGTCGATGTCCGCATGGACCGACAGCAGCAGGTGAGAGAGGGCGCACTTGCGGAGCTGCGCGCCCTCGTGGACGAGCGTGCGCTCCACCTCCTCGTCGACAATCCGGCGGTGGCGCGACGGCAACTGGAGCGGATGCTCCAGGAATCTGAGGACCCCCGAAACACCGTCCGCGTCCTGCCGGAGGCGATCGGACTGCACCCGGGGTCCGCTGGCCCCTACGTCGTCATGGGCTTCCCCGAGGCTGCCCGTCGGGTCGTGTGGGTGGAGACGATGGTCAGTTCGCTGTACTTCGACGGGGAAGAAGATGTGCAGCGCTACACAGCGGCTTTCACCACTCTGTGGGAGCGAGCGCTGGACCCCGACGAGACGCGCAGGCGTCTCAAGAAAAGGATCAAGGAGCTAGAACAGTGACAGAAACGCCGGACCCGTCCTCGTTCGACCTGGCGTCGGCCGAATGGACGGTGTCCCAGCACAACGGCGGCGGCAAAACCCTCAAGCCGGACCCGTCCTCGTTCGACCTGACGTCGGTCGAATGGACGGTGTCCAAGTACAGCGGCGGCGGCGGGAACTGCGTTCGAATCGCCGTCGTGGACGGATACGTCCTGATCGGCGACTCGCAGAACCCCGATCGCCTGCCTCTGGTCTTCACCCCGGCTGAGGCCAAGGCGTGGCTGCTCGGCGCGAAGGACACGGACTTCGACTTCCTGCTCGAACTGTGATCCCGTCCTGAAGCACGGACGACAAAGGGCCGGCCCCACGGGAGATGGGGCCGGCCCTCGCGTTTCTGCCCGCTGGAGTGGTTGGCCACACGGAGGTCCGGATGAACGGCCTGGCCTACAGTGCGAACCGCTGGCGCCGTCCGTACGGACGGCTTGGCCGAACTACGGGAGTTGCTGCCCATCGGCGCAGCAGACTGACCGCGCGGCGACCCTCGGCACCGTGCTGCACCGTCGCGGGAGCCGCCTTCGGGCCCGGATCCCAGGATGGCTCGGACCCGAAGACGTGAGGTTGCCTACAACAACTGGCGTCCTTCCCGCAGTGCGTGGACGATCCGGTTCAGGGCGTCCGGGATGCGTCCGGACCCCGTGGCTGAGGCATCCGAGTCGGGCTCCGAGCTGGAGTAGACCCGGGCCTCCTCGCCTCGGGGACGGAAGACGTGGAACTGCTGCTGGTTGATGTCCACGCCGTAGACGCACCGTGTTTCGACCCGGTCCGGTGCGAGGTGGTTGACCCTCAGTCCCAGCTCCGCGGCCTGCTGCTCGTACTCGGTGAGCGCGCGGTCGTTGGGGCGTCCCCAGCCTTCGAACATCAGCGCAGCGCCCGCCACGGGGGAGTCGGCGTACTCGTGCCGCCGGAGGTCATCCGGGGGGTGGGGGAGGTTTCTGGCGACGTTTATGAGTGCGTCGGCGGGGTTGATGTCCCGGCCGTTCCATGACCGGGTGGGGACCATGCGCAGCTCGATCGAGCGTGAGTCGACGCCTTCCAGGTGCACGGTGAACAGGCGGGCAGGTCGATCCCAGCCGCGCCGTTCTCCCTCCCTAGCCTCGATGGCGTGCAGCGCCGTGGCCATGGCGTCGGCGAGATCGTCCTGGAGGAGGCCCAGGGGCTTGCTCGGCATGAGGACGGTGCGCTTTTCCCAGGACAGCATGATCGCTCTTCTCTGTCGGCCCGGCGAGAGGGCGGGTGGAGTCCGGCGGATGCTGGCCGGGCGGTGGGGCGCGCCGGGCGGATCTACGCCGGGGTGAGGGCCGGGTGGTCGCGGCCAATGATTACACCCTACTGCAAACTCATAGCATTAAGCAATTTATTTCTGAGGTTTGATCTGCCTGTCTGCGCCGGTGAGAACGGCTGCTCCGGTCGTGGAGCCGGAGCAGCCGGGAGGGGGTGGTCAGAAGACGGGGCGCTCCTCGCGGAGCGCGTGGGCGATCCTGCCCAGGCCGAGGGGGACGAGCCCGCTGCCGACCGTGGTCTGGTCGCGCTGGGCAGTGGAGAGCACGTGGGGCTGGTGGCCGCGGAGGCGTCGGACGTAGAACTCCTCCTGGTTGATGTCAACGGCGTATACGAGGCGGCTCTCGATCCGGTCGGGGGCGAGGTGGTTGACGCGCCGGCCCTGCGCGATCGAGCGCTGCTCGTAGTCGGTCGGCTCCCGGTCGGCGGGTCGGCCCCAGCCTTCGAACATCGCGGCGATGCCGGCCACTGGGGCGTCGGCGTACGAGCGGTGCTCCACCGTGGGCGGCACGGCGGGCAGTCGCCGGGCGGTGTGGGCGATCGCGTCGGCGGGGTTGCGGACCTGGGCGCCCCAGAGCCGGGCCGGGACCACGCGTAGTTCGATCGAGCGGGTGTCGAGGTCGGCCAGGTGGACGGTGAACAGCCGTGCGGGTCTGTCCCACCCGCGTCGCTCTCCCTCTCGCTGTTCGATGGCGGCCAGGGCGGTGGCCATGGCGTCGGCCATCTTGTCCTCGCACAGGCCGAGGAGGGTGGCCGGCATGAGGACGGTGCGCCTCTCCCAGTTCTCCATGGTGGTGCTTCCTTCGGGTGCTGGTGGTGTTCTACGGGGCTGGTGGCCGTGGAGCCTGTGTCTCGGTCAGGGCTGGTCGCGGTACCAGGTGAGGAACTTCTCGGCGTGCGGCTGGTCGAAGGCCACGCACAGCGTGCCGTCGTCGGCGAGGTCCTGGGTGACGCCGTACGCCAGGCCGGTGGGGGAGGTGGTGCCGGGCCAGCGGTTGGTCAGGGTGAGCAGCCCTGCGGCGGTGGGCCCGGTGGCGGTGATCTTGAGGACGATGGTCAGCGCCTCGTCGTCGATGCCGAGATCGACCGTGGTGCCCGGGAGTTCGGAGCACAGCCGGTCGAAGAGGTGCTGCTGGTCGGGGGCGGCTGTGCCGAAGGCGTCGGCGTTGGCCTGGGCCCGGGCGGTGCGCTGGTAGAAGGTGTCGATCAGCTTCTGGGCGCTGGCGCGAAGGTCGGGGTCGGTGATCTCGGCCAGCGTGTGGACGGTGTGCTGCGCGGTTCCGGGCGCGGTGAGGGGGTGGAAGCCGATGTCGCGGTGGATCCCGTCGGCGTCGTGGAGGGTGAGGATCGCCAGGTTGGCGACGGGGTTGACGCTGATCGCCCACTGGTCGGGCAGGGGATGGGGGGTGGTCACGGAGGTCTCCAGGCTGGTGGGTGCGGGGTGGTGGTGGGCGGGGGCGGCAGGATGCGCCGGGGGCGCCGTTGCCGCCCCCTTCCCGTGCTCGTCGTCGGCGCTCTGGTGGAGTTGGGCGGCGGT
>DATCQX010001065.1:0-11505 GCA_036569285.1 Streptomyces sp. | reverse complement strand
CTCGCGAAGTCCGTGAAGTGCCAGTGCTCGTGGCCGATGCGGGGGTCCCACTCCATCGTCCCGGCGGGCGTGTAGCCGATCTGCTTACCCGCCGCGTCGTAGAAGTACTGGTAGGAGTCCATCAGTTCGGCGCCGGGCTTGCGGAAGCCGTCGACGACGAGGGGGGCGGGACCGGCGTTCCAGACGTTCGCGCTGAACGCGAGGTAGTCCTTGCCGGGGGCGTCGCCGTCCTCGCCGTCCGTGATCTGGATGTCCCACGCCGGGAGTGAACGCAGGTCCGGCTTGGGGGTGTTGGCGGGAACGCCTGCCTTGCCGGTCGGCTTGGCGGAGTTCGCGCGCAGCGCCGGGGCGATGCGGGAACCGTCCGTGTGACCCTTGCCGTCGCCCAAGTGGTGGGCCTGGCCCCGCGCTTCGAGGGCGTGGGAGAGAGCGGGCGGGGTCGGGGCGTCGGCGCCGCGCGGGCCGTAGTGGTGGGCCGCGTGGCCGGCGGAGTCGTGGGCGCTGTGCTGGGAGCGCAGGCCCTCGCCGCCGCCCTTCTGCTCGCGGACCGTCACCTTCACGGTCTGCTGGTCGTTCGGGATGCCGAAGAGGTCGCGGTACTTCTTCGCGACGGAGACCTTCGCGGTGTACTCGCCGGCCGCGATGTTGACGGGCCGGTCGTAGTCGAAGCTGGAGGTGTTGGCGGCCCAGCCCTTCTCCACGCCCCAAATGGAGCCCAGGGTGAAGGGGTTGGTGGGGCAGCTCTGCGGGTAGTGCGAGGTCGCCGGGGCGTCCGGGCGGAGCCGTCCCGACGCGTTGTTCGGGCAGAACGTGCCGCTGCTCTTGGCGACTTCCTTGCCGGACGCGTCCGTCAGCGTCGTCTCGATGAAGTCCGGGAGCCCCTTGAAGTCCTTGACGAGGCCCGCCGGGAGGGTCTTCGTCGTGACCTTCTTGCCGTCCCGCAGGATCTGCTGGGCGACGATCTGGTCCTTGTACGACTTGCGGGTCACCTTGAATTCGAGGGGCGCGTTGTCGACGGTGAGATAGGTGCCCAGGTCGAGGTAAACCCCGGGGTCCCCCTCCCACTTGTCGATCACGACCGACTTCGACGCGGCGATCAGCTTGAGTTGAGGCTGACCCGGTTTGACCGCCGGGGCGGCCCCCGCGCCCGGTGCGGTGGCGGCCACCGCGGCCACGACGGTGAGCGCGGCGCCTGCGGCCAGTGCCGCGCGCTTCAGGTTCTTGCGGTTGTGCTGACTGGTCATCGATTCCTCGTCTGTTCCTAGCCTGCGGGTGTGCCTGGTCCTGGCAACCCGGACCGAACAGCCCCCAGTCCGGCCCCCACCCCACGAACCAGTGCGACGCGTCCCCACGCGCCCCTGGGATCGGAGCCGATCTGTGAGCACCCTGTGAGACAGCCTTTCGCCCGCGCCGGTTGCCTCCACCTTCAAGAACGCCAAAATCCCAAACCGTCGATCAGTAAAGTGCCTTGTCCGGTCGGGGGAGGTCGGGTTGTGGAGGTGGGTGATCATCGCGGGGGAATGCGCCTCTGGCTAAGCTGCGGACACAGCGGAATGACGTTCTAGGGGGTCCGGCCAGATGCTGATCGAAGTCGCAGGGGTGCGCGTACCTGAGGGGCATGCGGCAGAGGCGGCGCGGCTGGTCTGCGAGGAGTACGCCGACGACGCGCTCTACCACCACTCCGTCCGCTCGTACTTCTTCGGCGCGGCCTGGGCCGAGGCCCGCGGCCTCGACTTCGACCGCGAACTGCTCTTCGTCTCGGCCCTGTTGCACGACCTGTCTCTCGTGCCCCCCTTCGACAGCCACACCCTCCCGTTCGAAGAGGCCGGCGGCCATCTGGCCCGCGTCTTCACGGCAGGCCTCGGCTGGCCGACTTCCCGGCGCGACCGGGCGGCCGAGGTGATCGTCCTCCACATGCGGGACGACGTCGATCCCGAAGTCGACCCGGAGAGCCGTCTGTTGCAGGTGGGGACCAGCGCGGACGTGTCCGGGTCGGGCCTGGAAGCCTTCGACCCGTCCTTCACCCACGCGCTCGTCGAGGCGTACCCCCGACTGGGCTTCGCCAAGTCCTTCGTGCGCCTCTTTCAGGAGCAGGCGGAGCGTAAACCGGGGTGTGCGGTCGCGGAGTTGGTGGCGGGGGAGTGGGCTGAGCGGACTGTGGGGAATCCGCTTGGTCGGGGTTGAGGGGACCCGGTCGGGCTCGGTGGATGGCCATGTGCGGGAGCGGTCACGCACACAGCCACTCCAGCTCTGTCGAATGGCCTGTCGGCCCATATCCAACTGGTGAGCCGTTCGCGGTTCATAGCTGACAGGCGTTGCAGTTGTTGACACCTGCGTGGCTCGTCGTGCGGCTCTCCTCAGTCTGGCTCCCCGGCGAACAGCTCGTGCAGCCAAGCCGCGGATGCCTTCAAATTCTCCAGGGGGACGCCCTGTTCCGTGGGGAAGACGTGGGTCCAGGCGGCGGCTCGGCCTACCGCGCCGAGGCGGTGGGCCAGGTCGGCCGCTCTGTGGAGGGCGGGGAGGGAGAGGCCGGTGTCGGTCCAGGGGGTGAGGTAGGCGGCGCGGAGGCGGGGGGCCGCGGACGGGCCGTGGTGGCGGGTGGCGATGCGGGTGGGGACGAGGAGGCTGGTGAAGGGGTGGGCAAGGGTGGCGTCGCCCCAGTCGAAGAAGGTGAAGCGGTGGGGTGGAGGGGTGGAGAGGATCTGGGAGGGCTGGAGGTCGGAGTGGTCGAGGGAGAGGGGGATGGTGGGGGTGGTGGTGGAGAGTTCTTCGCACCAGGACGTCAACAGGGGGAGCTTCGCGAGGAGTTGGGTGCGTTCCTCGGGGAGCAGGGTGGGGTTCTCGTCGACCAGGCGGGTGAAGAGAGCGGGGAGGTCCTCGGGGGTGGCCGAGGGGACGCCCAGGTGTTTCATCTCAGGGACGTGAGGGATCAACTCGCGTTGCAGGGTGGCGTATTGGCGGAGCAGTTCCTCCCACACCGGCAACTCCGCCTCGGCCAGCACCTGCCCGCCGTCCGGCCATAGGGCCCAGCCTCGTTCGGGGCGGACCGCGATGGGGGTCAGGACCCGGTCCGGCACCCAGCGCGCCAGCCCCTCCCCCAACGCCGCCTCGAAACGGCTCCCTTCGGGGTTCGCCTTGAACCAGACGTCCCCGGAGACGGCCGTTTCGAGGCGGGCCAGGACGGACCAGGGGCGCAGGCGGACGGCGGCCACGACGGCGTCGTCCCCCAGGGTGTCGCGCGTCCACTCCAGCACCTCCGCCTGCCAGGCGGCGTCGTCCCAGGGGGTTACCCCGGCGTCGTAGTCCCCACGGTCGATGTTCATGCCCGTATGAGATCACTGGAGGCGGCTCCCGCGCCTGGCCATACCTGCGAGCTACCTCTCCGGTCTCTATGCCCAGGTCATACCTACGAGCTACGCCCCCGGCCCATCACCACCCAGTAGCCAGCCACACCACCACAGCCGCGCCCACCCCGAGCCCGGCGTTGAGGCCGATCCGGCGATCACCCCCGGTCAGGTGGACGGCGGTCGCGCCGATCTGGAGGAGGACGAAGCAGACGGCTGCGGCGAGGGCCAGTGGAGGTGCGATGCCTGTCAGTGGGGGCAGGGCCAGGCCGGTCGCGCCGAGGATCTCGGCGGTGCCCAGGGCGCGGAGGGCGGGGAGGGGGACGCGGTCGACCCAGGACATCATCGGGCGGAGCTGGTCACGGGTGCGGATCAGCTTCAGTGTGCCCGCGTAGAGATAGAAGAGGGCGAGTGGTGCCGCGACGATCCAGTAGGCGGTGTTCATGGTTCCCGTTCGTGGATCAGGGGTTCGCGGGCGCGGTCGCGTAGCGGCTCATCACCTCGGCGTGCGCCTGCGGCGTCGGCAACCCGCCCTCCGCGAAGGCCTGTTGGAGGTCGCGGAAGTACTGCACGTACAGGTCGGGAGTGAACGTGCTGAGCATGACGGCGGGTTGGCCGGTCGGGTTGGCGAAGGTGTGCGGGACGCCGGGCGGGACCATCACGAGGGTGCCGGCGGTGGCGTCGTACCGCTCGTCCCCGACGGTGAAGCGGACGGTCCCGGAGAGGATGTAGAAGCCCTCGTCGTGCCGGGCGTGGAGGTGCTGCGGCGGCCCCTCGGTGTGCGGGGCGAGGACGGACTCGGCGATCGCGAGGCGGTGCCCGGTGTGGCTGCCGTCCTCAAGGACGCGCATGCGGGTGGGGCCCAGGACGATCGTCTCGCCGTCGCCGGGGCCCACCACCGAGACGGTGGGGCGGGTTTCTTCGGTCATGTCCACCAGTGCACCGCCGGGGGTGCACCGGCGTCCAAGACCTGTTCCGCGAGGGTCATACCCCCTGGGTATCGTGGCACCGTGGAGCTACGGACCCTGCGCTATTTCGTCGCCGTCGCCGAGGAACTCCACTTCGGCCGGGCGGCCACCCGCCTGCACATGAGCCAGCCGCCGCTGAGCCGGGCGATCAGGAAGCTGGAGGACGACGTCGGCGCCCCGCTGTTCACCCGGTCCCCCTCAGGTATCACGCTCACTCCGGCGGGCGCGGTGCTGCTCGACGAGGCGCGGGATCTGCTCGGCCACGCCGACCTCGTCCGTGTGCGCGTGAGTGCGGCGGCCGGCGCCGCGACCCTCACGGTCGGGCTGCTGGGCGACGGCACCGATCCGGGGGTGGCGAGGCTCGCCGCCGTCTACCGCCGGAGCCACCCCGGCATCGACCTCCGTATCCGCGACACCGACCTGACCGACCCGACGTGCGGGCTGCGCGCGGGACTTGTGGACGTCGCCCTCACCCGGGCGCCGTTCGACGAGACCGCCCTGAGCGTCCGCACCCTGCGCACCGACCCGGTCGGCGTCGTCCTGCGCGCCGACGACCCCCTGGCCCGCCGCGACCGCTTGAGCCTGGCCGACCTGGACGACCGCCCCTGGTTCCGGTTCCCCGAAGGCACCGACCCCCTCTGGCAGTCCTACTGGAACGCCGGGACACCCCGCCGGGGCCCGGTCGTCCGCGCCGTCCAGGAATGCCTGCACGCCGTCCTGTGGACCGGCACCATCGGGCTGACGCCCCTCGGCCACGACCTCCCCGCCCAACTCACCACCGTCCCCCTGACCGACATGCCTCCCAGCCGAGTCGTCGCGGCCTGGAACGAGGGCGACACCAACCCGGTGCTGCGTGCGTTCGTCGAGGCGGCGGTGGGCGCGTATCGGCGTTGAACAGGGCCAACTGACCCATGAGGATGGGCCTATGGACGACGCTCTCCTCAGGTTCCTCCACGCCCGCAACGAGGAGGACAACCACGCGTACGCCGATGTCGGGCACTGCTTCGGCGGGGACGCGCTGCTCGACAGCCACCTTCCGATGCTGGACGCGGTGGCCGCGCTGGCTCAGAAGTACGAGGGTATGAGCGCCGAGGACGCGCGGCGGCCGGGGTTGGAGTACGCCCTGCGGATGCTGGCTCTGTCGTACTACGAGCACCCGGAGTACCGGGAGGAGTGGGGGGCGTAGTGAGGGCCACAGGTGCGAACGGCGCCCCGCCACCTGGAAAAGGGGGACGGGGCGTCGTGACGCTGGTCCTTGGAACCGTACAGGGGCGCTACGTGCGAGTGCGCTCCACTTCGATAGCCACGGCGTCAGCACCGTGAATCATGGCGACGCCAGGCTTGCCGACACGGACGATGACACGGTCGGCGCCCATTTCCAGAAGTTTGAGGGCGATCTCATGAGCCAGTCGCTCGATCATCGCGTAGGACTCGTTCTCGACAAGCTTCTTCACTTCTTCGCAGACAGCGGCATAATCCACCGTATCGGCAAGATTATCGGATGCTGCGACCGTCGTGAGATCGAGGAAAAGTTGCGCATCGATCCGAAACGGCTGCGGATATTTTTCGAGATTTCTCCGCCATCCGTGACGTCCATGAGCAAGTAAGCCTTCGACGACTATCTTGTCGGGCATCGAGCCTTCCTCCCTTTACTCTTCGAGAGTCACGAAGTCGTACCGGTAGGTGCCGTTGTCATGCGCGCTCCTTTCGATCTCGGTGCGAAAACCCGAGTAGTCCGGAAAGCGGGCGCGCCCGACGAAGTGTGCATGAATGAGCGTGAGGTAAAGCCTATCACAATAGTCAAGAGCCTCTCGGTAGATTACTTCCCCGCCACCGATGAAGATCTCCTCGTCATCCTGCTCGTGAGCGTAGGAAATGGCCTCGGCCAAGGAGTGAGCGACAATGCAGCCATCCGGAACGGTGTAGGAAGAATCCCTCGTGACTACGATGTTGAGGCGACCGTCGAGCGGTTTTTCGAATTCATCAAAAGTGACACGCCCCATGATCAGCGGATGCCCCATTGTCAGCCTGCGGAATCGCCGGGAGTCCTCGGGAATGCGCCACGGTAGGCCCCCGTCTGGGCGTCCGATGATCCTGTCTTCGCCTAGCGCTGCAATAGCGCTCACTCGGGCGCTGCCTGATTTGATCTTGCTCATGGTGCCGTTCTCTCAGATCTCTCTTAGGTTCAGAAGAGTGCCCCAGATTTGAGAGAGGGTATCAGGCCGACTACTTGCAGGCGTTGATAAAGAAAGCCGGGTTCGTGGAGGATATTTCTGCCCCAGATCTGGATTGCCCCTGACCGGCGGACTAGCTCTACGAAATTTTCGGCACCTGATGTGATGGAACAGCTACACCATTCCGTTTTCAGCAGTGAAGAATGCTCAGGCGCGACGACGAGAACTAGTCGCCCTGACGCTCGTCCTCGCCGGACGGCTCGGGAGAGCGGGCCACGAAGGACCCCTTGCCCCAACGGGTCTCGATGAGCCCCCGGTCCCGAAGGATGCGCACCGCCCGGCGGGCGGTTTCCCGCGCCACGCCGTGCCGCTCGCACAGCTCGGCCTCGGAGGAGATCGGCTCGCCCGGCGCCTTCCCCTTGATCTCTTCGGTGAGTGCGTCGAGTACGTCCATGTAGGGCGCGCGCGGCGCGTACGGCTTCTCGGGGCGGTGAGGCATGAGCCGAGCGTAGACAACGGGCTGAAGGGCGGGCGACTCAGACGAGCAAATGAGTTAGACGTGTAAACGACTTAGACGAGTTGGCTTAGCGTGACCCCCGGACACAAAAACGCCCCGAGCGAACCGCGTAGGACCGGTCCGCTCGGGGCTCGCCGAGACAGCTACAGAGGAGCTGACTGACGTATGCGCGATGCTATCGCCCGCGCCCTCGCACGGGTGCTCACCGCCTTCACCGCCCGCCGCCACCCCGGACGTCACACTGCCGCGCACCTCGCGGTACAGCCGCAGATCACCGAGGCCGCCCCCGCCTCCCCCTGGTCCCGCCCGTGGACCAGCCCCAGCAAGGAGGAAGCCGCCGCACTGTTCCGGCAGCAGGGCGCCGCCACCCTGGAACTCCGGCTCAAGCGGGAACGTCGCCACGCCGCCGCCCTTGCCACGATGGGCATCGACTACCCCTACACCTACGACGGCGCCCCCTTCGGCGCGGACGCGTTCAGCGCGTGAACCGCGACGGACTGACCGCCGAACCTCCCGCCCCCTTCGGCGCCGTCTGCTGCCGCTGTGAACGCTGGAGCAGCGCGGCCATCGCGTGCCGCCACATGGAGCGGGCGAGCGGGACTGGTGTCACCCTCTACGCCTGCCCGGACTGCGTGGTGATCGTCGGGGTGGGGGCTGTGGCGGACGACGCGATGAATCTCCCCTTGGTTTCGCCCGGCTTCCGGCCTGAAGAGGGCGACTGACAAATCACCCAGCCCCCGCTGGACCAGCACACCGAAAACCATCATCACGACGTCGGCCCCGTTACACCTCTTTCAGAGGCAACGGGGCCGACTGCCGGCACGCTCTACGCGTCAGTGCCGCGAGCGAAGCTGACGAAAGCCGCGAACGCGTGAGGACTGAATGCGAGGTGCGGACGCTGCGGGGCCTTGCTGTCACGAACGGGGACGATGCCTGTCGCCTGTGCGTGCTCGGGGGCCCACTCCAGGCACTGACCGCCGTCGCCTCCGCTGTGGCTTGACTTGACCCATCGGGCGGGCTGGTCCGTGATCTTGCTCATCTGCTGTGATCCTCCATGGTCGTGCACATCAGGGCACGCGAGTCCACCTCGGACGCCGACACCGCGCGCAGACGATCAAGCATCGCCACGGCGTTCTAGCGGGCTCTACACACCAGTGCCGCGAGCGAAGTTGATGAAGGTTGCGAACGAGCGGGTGCTGAATGTGAGGTGGGAGCCGCTGGGGTCCTTGCTGTCACGGACCAGCACGTCACCTGTCACCTGCGCGTGACGGGGCGCCCATTCGATGCACTCTCCACCGTTGGACTGGCTGTAGGTGGAGCGTATCCACTCATCGGGGAGAGCTGTGCGGTTCATGAGTAGTGCTCCTTCAAAATGGAGTCGATCAGGGCAGCCGACTCATCAGGTGGTGTAGCCATGGCTGCCAGCAGATCATAGGTGTCGTCCGCCTTCCGTACATCTTCAGGCTCGGCCAGGATGTACCCGCGCGGGAAGCCGTCTACGTGCACGATGTCAGGGCCCACATCAAAGCCGAGCAAGCCGAAGGGGGAGGCTGCGGGCGCACAGTAACGGT
Source organism: Streptomyces sp. (assembly GCA_036569285.1). Classification (GTDB taxonomy): domain Bacteria; phylum Actinomycetota; class Actinomycetes; order Streptomycetales; family Streptomycetaceae; genus Streptomyces. The sequence continues at coordinate 2,931 of DATCQX010001065.1, read as the reverse complement.
CACCGTTACGGAGGATCTGCACCCGGTGTGCAGGCGTCTCGGCGAGATCCCGCAGTTTCGCCAACTGGGCGCGCATGACCTCCTTCTCACCCACAGTTGTTGTCAGAACCGTTTCGAGGAGTACGAGCCACAAGCGGGGCGGATCTTCCCGCGCCAAGATTCGCTGACGTCCCATTCGCAGCGCCAACAGGTCCTCAAGGTTCGAGGGCCGACCCCACCGCAGCACCGCCCGCGCGTAATCCGGCGTCTGTACCAACCCGGGCAAGAGGGTTGGGTGGAACATGCGGATACTGGTCGCCTTCTCCTCGTGGTCGACGTACGGACGGAACCAGGGCGGGTAGGCAAACCGAACGATCAAGGGCCAGAGTCGTACGTACCTGCCGTTGGCGTTGGGGAAGACGCGGTCGCATGTCTGCGCGAACTCCACAGGCGGTACTCGGTCACCGCTTTCGATCTTGGCGACCAGTGAGTAACTGCAATGAGCCGCCTCCCCTAACTGGGCGCGGGTCATGTTCAGTCGCTGCCGCTCCAACTTGACCTCCTCCCCGAAGAACTTGAGCGGGGATGCGACGGGGTCGTCTGCGGCGGCCTCAGGCTCAACAGTCATCAAACCCTCGATGATCATGGGACAACCGCGGCTGTCCAGGCGCTACGTCTTCCGAGACTACGCCCCTGGGATCCAAGCTGTGAGCGGAAGGCAACAGATCGTCACACTTCAGAGGGGTACGGCCGCGAACCATGAACAGATTGACGACACCGGCCCTGATAGGCGCTGTGGCGGAGTCAGAGGCGCTCGTGGAGGCGGGGGCGTTCTGGCGGCTGGGGCGAAGCGCCCGCAGGGGCACGGCGTTGGCGGGGCCGCTCGGTGTCCAGTCCGCGAACGAGACGATCAGTGCGTACCCCCGCAACACGAGTTGGTGGGCGGAGTCATGAATGCTCCCGGGCCTTCCCAGCCCGTACCGGAGATCGGCGCGCTCTTTCTGGATGTGTCGCGGGACAGGATCGGTGAGTTCAGGGGTGAGTGGGCGGGGTTGTGGGCGCTTCGGCCGCTGAGGGGTGGGGTGGAGTGGGACGCGAAACCCGGGGATGTGCGGCCGGTTACGGCGGAGCAGGCGCTGCGGGCCAAGGTGGAAACGGCGAACCGGCGGAGTCGCGGGGAGATCGCGTAACAGGACAACTGCACCACCCCGCTGGCCAGTTGCGTGTGATGCGCGCACCCGCCTGCCGCGCTGTCCGGCCGGCGAATGCGACCAGCGCCCCAAAGCGGCGGTAACCATCAGCGGCCCTGAAGTCGGCCGCGCTCAAGACTCCGCCCCCTGCCCCATGAGCACGCTCTCGGGACAGGGGGCGGGAACCAACCCTGGTCGGTCATCTGCTTGGCCGCTGGCGGCCGACCGGGGCATGGCCACCAACCACAAGGAGGTTGACGACAATGGGCAACAGTACAAGCCCAAGTGGACGGCGCAGCAGGGTTGTTCGGGCCGTACCGGTCGCGTATTCGACCTACGCGCCCCAGGGGCACACCTGCGCGGACTGCAAGTCCCTGATCGGCCCTGAAGTGCGGGTCGTGCGTCTCGCCGACGACCACATCGCAAACGGGCAGGCGAGCCCCGACTACCGGCACCTCACCTGCTTCTACCCGAAGGAACGGCCCTGCAAGGCGCGCAGCACGGCGACCCCGTGAAGTGGCCCAACTCCCGTGTGAGCGCCTTTCGGCAGATCACCGTCGTTGTCAGCGTCGGAGCATGGATCACCACCATCGCCGTCCTCATCTCCCGTGGCACGTCCGGACGTTAGCCGCGACCTGATTCCGGCACCCCGATAAACGACCCCGCCCGCTGAGTCCGTTCCCCCGCCGACCGGCGGGCGGGGTCTTTGTTCAACAAGTTCAACAGAAAAGGAACACCCCGTGGCGATGAAAGCGCGGGCGTGCAACGCCATTTCCATCTTGCCTCTGCTGGATCTCACCGCCGCCGTGGAAGCCCACGGCGAAAGCATCCCCGTCACGGATCACACCCGGTACGCCGGTCCCGTCCGCTGCGAACTCGCCCTGGAACATGAGGGATCGCACTGCGTGTACGTGAAGGAGTGGGACGACGAAACCGGAAACCTCTGGTGGCGCTGGCTTCCCTACGGGCCGGGCGAGTTCGTGTCCGCGCTCGCGTGCGAGGCGCTGTCGGGCGGTGACGACCCCCAGGCGTGCTACTTGATCGCGGACCACCCTCGCGAACACTCGTGGGAGCTGCTGTGAACCCGGAGCGAGCCGCATCCAGGCAACGTGTGCTGGAGGAGCGGGAGTTGGTGATCCGGCGTTACCGCACGGGCGTCCCGCTCAGCGGCCTTGCGGAGGAGTACGGCGTCACCGCCGGCTGGCTGGGGCGCCGGTTCGACGAGTGGGGCGAGCAACGCAGGGGCCTGGTGGCCGCGTTGCTGTACCGCAGGGCAGGCACCCGCGTGTTCAAGGGTCGCGCCCGGCGCCGCAGCAGTACCGAAGTACGGGCGGCCCGCGCGGAGTTCATCACCGCACGGGAGACCGTGATGGACCGGTACCAGCAAGGGACGTCCGCAGCAACCCTGGCCCGCGAGTTCCGAGTCAGCCCCACGTTCGTGGCGGAACGGCTGGCGGAGTGGGAGGTGGCTCGCAGAGCGGGGGGCGACTCAGCGTCGTCCGCGTGACCGTCGTCCCCGTCCCGGTCGTCCGTGTCAGCGTCGTCCGCGTGACCGTCGTCCCCGTCCCGGTCGTCCGCGTCAGCGTCGTCCCCGTCCCCGCCATCCGCAGAAATCCCCAACTACTGACCTTTGCGGCGTGATGTCGTTGAGGGCTGACGATGTGTGATCGTCGCGGTATGCCTGTTGTGTGAGATATCCACAGGGTGGTGGGCTGACGCCTGAACGGCAGGCGTTGCGCGAGCGGATCCGGCTGGAGGCCGC
>DATCQX010001064.1:0-2614 GCA_036569285.1 Streptomyces sp. | reverse complement strand
GGGTCGACCGCGAGGGCGGGGCGGCCGGGGCGGTCCACGCGGACGACGTCGGCGCCGAGGTCGGCCAGGAGCATCGCGGCGAACGGGCCGGGGCCGATGCCGGCCAGCTCGACCACGCGCACTCCGGCGAGCGGTCCGTGCTCTGCCGTCGTCATCCAGCCCCCTCGCTGTCGTCATCGCCGATGCTAGGAACGTGTTCCGGTCGACACAAGAGCAAGCGCTTGGAAACCGGCCCGCCCAGGTGCCCGGGTGCTTGATCGCGTCCCGTGCCTCCCACGCTAGCCTCGGGCACTGACAACGGCGCACCGGACGACCCGAGGGGTGTCATGAGCAGGCTGAAAAAGACGGACCGCCCGTACGACGTCGTGCTGTTCGGGGCCACCGGCTTCGTCGGCGCGCTCACCGCGGAGTACCTCGCCGGGCACGCCCCCGCGGAGCTGCGGTGGGCGATCGCCGGGCGCAGCCCGGAGAAGCTGGAGCGGCTGCGGGAGCGGCTGCCCGGCGGGGAGGCCGTCGGGGTGCTGCGCGCGGACGTCGCCGACGCGGCGTCGCTGCGGGCCCTCGCGGAGCAGACGCGTGTCGTCGCCACGACCGTCGGCCCGTACGTGACCTACGGCGACGACCTCGTGGCCGCCTGCGCCGACAGCGGCACGGACTACCTCGATCTCTCCGGGGAGCCGGAGTTCGTCGACCTGACCTACGTGCGGCACGACGCACGCGCGCGGGAGACCGGGGCGCGGCTGGTGCACGCGTGCGGGTTCGACTCCGTCCCGCACGATCTGGGGGCGTACTTCACGGTGCGTCAGCTGCCGGAGGGGGTGCCGCTGGCGGTCGACGGGTTCGTGACCGCCGACGCGATGGTCTCCGGCGGGACCCTGTCCTCCGCGCTGAACCAGTTCTCGCGCGGGCGCCAGGTGTTCGCCGCGGCGCGGGACCGGGCCCGGTACGAGCCCCGGCTCGTCGGCCGTCGGGCCGGCGCGCCCGCGAGCGCTCCGCGGTTCGCGTCGGAGGTGGGGGCGTGGGCGCTGCCGCTGCCCACCCTCGACCCTCAGGTCGTCGTCCGTTCCGCCCGCGCGGTGCCTCGGTACGGGCCCGACTTCCGCTACCGGCACTACGCCGCCGTCCGCAGCCTTCCCGTCGCCCTCGGGGGCGTCGCCGGGGTGGGTGCGCTCGTCGCCGCCGCTCAGGTGCCGCCCGTGCGGCGCTGGCTGTCCTCGCGTCTGGAGCCCGGGGAGGGGCCCGGGGAGGAGAAGCGGGCGCGCAGTTGGTTCTCCGTGCGGTTCGTCGGGGAAGGCGGTGGGCGGCGGGTGTTCACCGAGGTGTCCGGCGGGGATCCCGGGTACGGGGAGACCGCGAAGATGTTCGCGGAGGGGGCGATGGCGCTCGCGCTGGACGAACTGCCGCAGGTCGCGGGGCAGGTGACGACCGTGGTGGCGATGGGGGACGCGCTGACCGAGCGGTTGCGGAAGGCGGGGATCAGGTTTCGGGTGGCGGCCCGGGTGTGAGGGGCGGGGTTTCGGTCGGGTTCGGTCAGATCTGCCATTCCACGAGGGTGTAGATCATGCCGACGATCCAGCCGAAGCCCGCCAGCACGGCCAGGATCAGTGCGGCGTTGACCGCCCGTTCGACGGGGCGGGCGGGGTCGGTGAGGGGCTTGGGGGCGCGGTGGCTCGTCATGGGTGCAAGCCTGGCGGGGCGGGCGGGGCGTCACATCCGTACAGGTACTCAGATCGACGGATGATCAGATCGGTGACGCCTGAGTACCTGTCGCCTCCCTCAGCGCCTGCCGGCACAGTGCGTCCGCTCGGCGTGTCGTCTCCGGGAGGCGGAAGCGGGGGGTCAGAGCGAGGGTGTGGGCGCACGCGTCGTCCAACGTGATCCTGTGTCCCACCGACACGAACACCGGCTTCACTCCCTCCCGGGTGCGCAGTGCCCTGCCGACCTCCTCGTCGCCCGCCCTCAGGGGCGTCGCGGATCCCCTCGCGGGCTGCGGGTCGTCGTACGTGAACGTGAACGGGTTCTTCGCGACGCCCATCGTGTGCAGGCCCGTGAGAACACCGAGGTGGCTCGCCAGTCCGAAGCGCCGGGGGTGTGCGAGACCGTAACCGTCACACACCACCACCCCTGGCGGACAGGGCAACGCCTCCAGCGCCGCCATCACCGTCGGCAACTCCCTGAACGCCAGCAACCCCGGCACATACGGAAACGAAATCCTCCCCACCGCCGTGGCCTCCGCGACAACCTCCAACGTCCCCGCGTCCAGCACAACAGCCGCCGCCGCGACGACATCCCTCTCGTCGTCATAGGCCACATCCACACCGGTGACATGCCCCGTACCCGGCACCGGCCCCGACTCATCAACCACCACCCGCGCGCGGAGAGCATCCTGCACAGCTCGGGCGGCTTGTTCGGTGGTGGGCCAGTCGGCGGGGATCTGTACGGTCGTCATGGTGAGTCGAGGGTACGGGTGCGAGTCGGGGGTGGCTGGGGTGGGGGGCATTTCGCTCACCCGCGCTCGCGGGGTGCCGCTGCGCCCACCCGTGCCGCCCCTAGCGGCACGACTGCCCGCAGCTGGGGGCGGAAGGAGGAGACGGCGGGTGCGCGTGGGTTCACC
>DATCQX010001063.1:0-5884 GCA_036569285.1 Streptomyces sp. | reverse complement strand
GCCCCCCACCCACCCCCTCTCCAACCGCGCCGCCATCGTCGGTATCGGTGCCACCGAGTTCTCCAAGAACTCGGGGAGGAGTGAGTTGCGGCTGGCGGCGGAGGCTGTGCGGGCGGCGATTGCGGATGCCGGGTTGGAGCCGGGGGATGTGGACGGGATGGTGACGTTCACGATGGATACGAATCCTGAGGTGAGCGTCGCGCAGGCTTGTGGGATAGGGGAGTTGGCCTATTTTTCGCGGGTGCATTACGGGGGTGGCGCCGCCTGCGGGACCGTGCTGCAAGCAGCCATGGCCGTCGCGACGGGCGTCGCGGAGGTCGTCGTCTGTTATCGCGGCTTCAACGAGAGGTCGGGGCGCCGGTTCGGGGCCGGGGTGACGCACAGGGAACCCTCCGCCGAGGGCGTCGCGCTGGGGTGGACGCTGCCGTTCGGGCTGCTGACGCCCGCCTCGTGGGTGGCGATGACGGCGCAGAGGTACCTGCACACGTACGGCCTCACCCCGGACGCGTTCGGGCAGGTCGCCGTCGTCGACAGGAAGCACGCCGCGACGAACCCCGCCGCGTACTTCTACGGCCGCCCCATCACCCTGGAGGACCACGCCGCGTCGAGATGGATCGTCGAACCCCTACGACTTCTGGACTGCTGCCAGGAGACGGACGGCGCCCAGGCCCTGATCGTGACGACGCCGGAGCGCGCCCGGGACCTGCCGAACCCCCCGGCGCTGATCGCGGCGGCAGCGCAGGGCGCGGCGAAGGGGCAGGAGCAGATGACGGGGTTCTACCGGGGCGACCTGACGTCGCTCCCGGAGATGGCGGCGGTGGCGGACCGCCTCTGGGCCGCGTCGGCCCTCACTCCGGACGACATCGACGTGGCGATCCTGTACGACCACTTCACCCCGTACGTCCTCATGCAGCTGGAGGCGTTCGGCTTCTGCGGACCCGGAGACGCCTCAGGGTTCGTCGCGGCGGACACACTCCCCCTCAACACGCACGGCGGACAGCTCGGCGAGGCGTACCTGCACGGCATGAACGGCATAGCCGAGGCTGTACGGCAACTGCGTGGAACTGCGGTGAACCAGGTCCCCGGCGCCGAGACGGCACTCGTGACGGCCGGTACCGGAGTACCCACCTCCGGCCTGGTCCTCACGACGGACGGCTGATTCCCCGGGCGCGGACGGCCGGTCCCCCAAGGGTCATCCCGTACTACCCAGGTCTTCCCGCTCCACCTTCAGGAGGTGGGGCCGACCCCACCCCTACAACCTGAGGGTGACTTTTCTTCGGGACCTACGGGCGATCCGGACTACGCCCGCTCCCTCCTAGCGTGGAGCCATGACCACACCCGTCTGCACCAGCGCTTCGACCGGCCCGGCGCGGACCACCGTCCGCCCCGGATACCCGTCGTTCGCGTCCTACGTCCGGGCCCGCCAGCCGGTGCTCCTGCGTACGGCCCGCTCGCTGACCGCGAACCCGTGCGACGCCGAGGACCTGCTCCAGACCGCCCTCACGAAGACCTACGTCGCGTGGGACCGCATCGAGGACCACGGCGCCCTCGACGGCTACGTCCGCCGCGCCCTCCTCAACACCCGCACATCGCAGTGGCGCAAGCGCAAGGTGGACGAGTTCACCTGCGACGAACTCCCCGAGCCGCCCCTCGCCCCCGGCCTGGAGGACCCCGCCGAACACCAGGCTCTTCACGACGCCATGTGGCGGGCCGTCCTGAAACTCCCCGCCCGCCAGAGAGCCATGGTCGTCCTGCGCTACTACGAGGACCTCAGCGAGGCCCAGACCGCCGAGGTTCTCGGCGTCTCGATCGGCACGGTGAAGTCGGCCGTGTCCCGGGCCCTCGGGAAACTCCGGGAGGACCCTGAGCTGGGGACGGCACGCCAGTAGAGGCGGGTGAGCGGGCGCGGAAAAAAATTCTTGGATCTCTTCGGCAACCTTTTCGCTCTCTCCGACCACTCAGTGGCGTCCGACCGCGTGGTCCGGTCGGCAGCCCCCTGAAAGAGAGCTTCAGAAGATGTCCCTTGAACGACGACGAGGGCACCGGCGTGCCCCCGGCTCCCCCACGTCACCGGTGACGTCCCCCGTCGAGGGCGACACCCGCGCCGGTGCCCCCAAGCACCGTGGCCGTCGGCTGATCGCGCGTAAGGGTTTCTGGGCGGCCGTCGTCACGACAGTCGCGGTCGGCTCGGCCGTGGTGGTCAACACGGCCTCCGCGGACACCGTGAACACGAAGAACTGGTACGTGCTGGTCAACCGGGGCAGCGGCAAGGTTCTGGACGACTACGGCTTCGCCTCGAACGACGGCGCGCGGGTGGTGCAGTGGGCCCGCACAGGCCAGGCCAACCAGCAGTGGCGCTTCATCGACGCGGGCGACGGCTACTACCGCCTCCAGAACCGCAACTCCGGCAAGGTGCTGGACGACTACGGCTGGTCGAAGAAGGCCGGTTCCGCCCTCGTGCAGTGGAAGGACCTGAACGGGACGAACCAGCAGTTCAAGCTGGCCAAGTCGTCGGACGGGTACGTGCGTCTGGTCAACCGCTTCAGTGGCCTGGCCGCCGGGGTCCAGGGCGCGGCGAAGGGTGACGGGGGGAGCGTCGTCCAGAACCGTGATCAGGGTGGCGCCGATCAGCAGTGGAAGCTTGTCCCGGCGGAGAGTGCCGGGGGTGGCGGGAGCACCGGGGGCGGCGGGAGCAGCCAGCCCTCCCCCGGGACCGGCGGTGGAACGACCCCCGGGACCGGTGGTGGCTCGGGTAGCTCGATGACCCGGTTCATGGGCAGTGACAAGGTGCTCGTCGGCGGCTTGATGGACGACAGCACGGCGAACGCCGCGCCGTTCGACATGCGGTACGCCTACGTGCACAGCCAGCCGGCGCCGTCGTCCGACTACTACACGGCCGCGCGCTGCAAGGACTCGTGGTCGGGCTGGTGGGGTTGCTGGACCGGCAGCACCACGGCGCCCGGTACGTACATCACCTATCGGGACAGCGTGGCGGCCAAGGCGACGTACCAGGGCAAGGCGCGTCCGCAGAAGACCCTGTGGACGTGGTACTCGCTGCGGGACCTCGGGGACGCGGCGGGCGAGGGTGACGGCCCCGGTGAGGTCAAGGCGATCAACCGGACCGACCTGCTCACCCGGTACCTGAACGACTACCGCTTCCTCCTTCAGAAGATCGGGACGAACCAGGACGCGATCGACCTGGAGCCCGACTTCTGGGGCTTCGCCCGGTCGCTCGGGAACCTGCACCAGGTTCCCGCGCAGGTCAAGGCCTCGAACCCGACGGACTGCGGGTCGCAGGAGAACAGTGCGGTCGGCCTCGCCCAGTGCCTGATCTCGATGACGCACAAGTACGCGCCGAACGCCTCCGTCGGGCTGCACCTCTCCTGCTTCGACTGGCAGAGCGACGTCCAGAAGTGCGTCAAGGACTACGCGGACCTCGGGGCGAAGAACGCGGACTTCCTGGTCACCGATGTGGCGGACCGTGACGCGGGCTGGTACGCGCTGCCCGCGCACGGCAGCCGTGACAGCTACTGGAACGACCAGAAGGCAGGCGCCGCGCTGAAGTTCTGGAAGACGATGGCCGAGTCCGTGGGCAAGCCGGTCGTTCTGTGGCAGATCCCGGTGGGCAACATGGCGGGGAACAACACGCCCGGCCACTACAAGGACGACAAGGTCGACTGGTTCTTCTCGCACATGGACCGGGTGGCGGACGCGCACGTCGCCGGGATGCTGTTCGGTGCGGGGTGGTCGGAGCAGACGACTCCGGAGACCGACGGGGGGAACCTGATCAACAAGACGATCGCGTACCGGAACTCGGGCGGGACGTCGCTCAAGTAGTGGCACCCCGCTGAAGTAGCAGGACACGTGAATCCGGCCCCGTCGATGAGACGGGGCCGGATTCGTTTCGCGGACGGCATCTAGAAAGTCTGGCGTCCAGGAAAGACGGCCGGCGCTCGGTTTCACGTGAAACATCGAGCCACTTCCCGGCGGGCCGGGTCGGGCCTCCGCTGCGACCGCCCCCGCCTCACGCCATCGCCAGAACCGCCTCGATCAGCGCCCGCAGGCAGACCTGCTCCGCCTCCTCGTCCGGCAGGTACAGGTGCCGCATCGTCAGGCCGTCGAAGCTCGCCAGGAAGAACCGTGCGATGGTGTCGGCGGGCTGCGCGAGCGTGCGGCCGGTGCGTGCGGCGGCCTCCTCGACCAGCCGTGTCGTCACCGTCAGGACCTCGCTGTGGTGGCTCTGCAGAGCCTCTCTCAGCAGCGGGGTGCGCAGGGCGAACATGCTCAGCTCGGTGAGGAGTTGGTGCGCGGCGGGCTGTTCCAGTACGGTCCGCCAGAACTCCTCGGTCAGCGTGCTGACGGTGTCCTCGAAGCTCGCGTCGGCGGGCGCCGCCTGTGTCACCTGGGCGATGAGGTCCCGGGTGAGCTGTTCCATGACGGCCCGGTACAGCTCCTCCTTCGTCCCGAAGGTGTAGTGCACGGTCGCCTGCGCCACGCCCAGTTCGGCCGCGATGGCCCGGGTACTGCCGGCAGCGACGCCCTCCCGGGCCATGAGATCGATGGCCGCCTTGATCAGCTGAGGGCGGCGCTCCGCCGCGGATACGTGAGCCATAGCGGGATCCTAACCGACTTAGTCTCTTGAGCGAGTCACTCGACAAAAAGGTACGGCTTCAGGTCCGGGTGCCCAGCCGGGGCTCAGCCCAGGGCTTCCGGCCCGGAACCCCCCCTCGGACCCTCAGCCCGCGACTTCCAGTCTGGGCCCTGCCCGGCAGACCCGCCCGGACCCCAGCCCGGGGCAGGAGGCGCCGGCCCGAAACACTCCAGCCCAGGGCCTCCGGCCCGAGAGGGCCTCAGCCCAGGGCCTCCAGCCCGGAAGTCCCAGTCCGTTGCACCCAACCCGTGGGCCCCATTTCGGGACCCCTCGCCCGGCCCCCCACGTGGGGAGCCTCCAGCCCGGAAGCCCCTCACCCCAGGCCCCCGCCCCTCACGCCGCAGTCCTCGACGCCTCGGAGCGCAACAGGATGCCCAGGTTGGCCATGGACGTCCGCATCCCAGCCCGTATAGAAGGCTGCTGAATGGCATTGAGCAGCTTCCCCACCGGTCCCAGCCCCATGACGTACTCCACTCGATACAGCATCTCCGTCATCTCCCGCCCCTTCCGCTGGACCGGCTGGAACTCAAACGTGTTGACGAGGTTCCGGAGTGGGGCGAACCCCGTGCCGGTGTCGACGCGGCGGCGGAAGGGCTCGATCTCCCGGACGGTCCACACGGAGTTGGTTTTCAAGGGGCCGAGCGTGCGGTTGCGCTCGGCGTAGGTCTTGCCGACGGTGGCGATGCCGTGATGGTCGGTGACCTCGATGGCGCCGGCGACCCACTCGGCATACCGGTCGGTGCGGGCGATGACGTCCCACACGCGTCCGAGGGGGGCGTCGATGACGGTGGTCTCGGCGACGACGAAACGGTTCATGGCAGTCTTCCTTCGGTTCAGTCCGGGCAAATGAGCAGCGGGGTTGGGCACACGCCTTCTCCGGGGCTGTGCACGCACGCTTTCGGGGTTGGGCACGCGTCCCTTCCTGGGTTGGGCAAGCGCCTTCTCCGAGGGGCTGGACATACGCTCCCTTCGAGGTTGGGCACGCCCCCTCCCGGGCTGCGCCCACGCCCTCTCCGGGTGCTGGACACGGGGTTGGCCCCGAGCCCCCCCAAGCCAGCCCCGCCCCCTCTCCGAGGGGCTGGACATGCGCCCTCTCCCAGGTGCGGCACGCGCTCCCTTCGAGTTTGGGCACACCCCCTCCCGGGCCGCGCCCACGCCCTCTGAGGGTGCTGGACACGGGGTTGGCCCCGCACCCACCCCCAAGCCAGCCCCGTGTCCAGCACCCTCAGAGGG
>DATCQX010001062.1:0-7066 GCA_036569285.1 Streptomyces sp. | reverse complement strand
GGGCGGTTGCGCAGGGCGTCGCGGAGGCCGCGGGCGACGCCGGCGGGCAACACCCTTGTCGTGTAACGGCGTTCGGACTCCAGGCCCTTGTCGGTGCCGACGCTGCGGGCGACGAGGGCCTTGGAGAGGCCTTCGGCGTAGGTGCGGGTGCGGAAGTAGGCGAAGTGCTCGCGGGCGGCGGGGACTTTGTGGTGGATGACGGCTCTGTCGTCGACCAGGAGGATCGCGTCGGGTCTCTCGCGGCCGAGCCGGATGCACAGTTCGGTCTCCTCGCCGCCCAGCGGACGCTTGTCGCCGTCCCGCCCGATCCCGCTGGCGAACCCGCCGACGATGTCGAACGCGCTGCGCCGGAAGGACGCGTTGCCGCCGAGGATGTTGCGCACCCGGATCCGCCCGGGCGGCAGCCCCAGGTAGGAGCAGCCCACGACCCAGTCGAACTCCTCCGGGAACCACACCGGCCGCCGTCCGGACGACCACACGGGCTCGCAGCGCCCGCCGACGGCGAGCACCCGGGGGTCGCTGTACGGGTCGGCGAACCGGCGCAGCCAGTCCCGCTCGGCCACGGCGTCGTCGTCGAGGAACGCGATGACCTCCCCGCTCGACGCGGCGATCCCGGTGTTGCGCCCGGCCGACAGCCCGCGCGGCCCGGCATTGGGGAGGACCCGTACCTCCGAGGTCTCCTTGTACTCCAGAGCCAGCCGGTCCAGGAGCACCGGGTTGTGGTCGACGACCAGCAGTACCTCCCGCGCCGGATGGCTCTGCGCCCGCACCGAGGCGACCGCCGCGAGGACGTCGTCCCAGCGGTCCTCGGTGTAGACGCAGATCACCACCGAGATGTCGAGCGGTGTCACGAGATCTCACCCCGGGCCGAGTCGAGGCCCCGGGACCCGGCGAGTTCCCGTGCCCCCTCCAGCAGCGGCGAGCGCCGCGCACGGCTGCGCAGCGCGCGCCGGTTGGAGCGCTCCTTGAGGATGACCCGTAGTACCCGTAGACCGTCCCGGACGGCCCGCAGGTTGGAGACGCCGTGGATGCGCAGATACTCGTGGCTCGGTATCTCCTGCACCTTCAGCCCCGCCTTGACGACCCTGATGTTGATCAGGGTCTCGATCTCGAAGCCCGTGCAGTCGAGGTCGATCTTGTCGAGGCAGTGCCGCCAGAACGCGTTGTAGCCGTAGCAGAGGTCGGTGTAGCGGGCCCCGAACTTGCGGTTGACGACGGCGCACAGCACGCGGTTGCCGAGCCACCGGATGAACGTCATGTCGTCGGTGCCGCCGCCGTTGGCGAAGCGGGAGCCCTTGGCGAAGTCGGCGCCGGAGACCAGCGCGGAGACGTAGGAGACGATCTCGTTGCCGTCGGCCGAGCCGTCCGCGTCGACCATGACGACGATGTCGCCGGTGCACGCCGCGAACCCGGTGATCAGGGCGTCGCCCTTGCCGCGCCCCTGTTGCGCGACGACCTTGACGCCGGGCCACAGCTCGCGGGCGACCCGGACGGTCGCGTCGGTGGAGTTGCCGTCGACCAGGACCACCTCGTGGATCCAGTCGGGCAGGGTCTTGAAGACGTACGGAAGGTTCTCCGCCTCGTTCATGGCGGGGATCACCACGCTCACCGGCGGTGTGATCGCCAGATGCGAGGAGATCGGGCGGTACGCGGCGGCGGTCTGGTCCGCTGGGCGGTCCTCGGCCGTACTCGCCGGTTGCAGAACGGAACTCATGACTCTTGGTCCCTCTCGTCCGGCGGGCCGCCCGCCCCTGGGCGGCCCGGCTGAAAGTCCGGTTCGAAAGGGGGGTTTGTCGCCCGGAGCGGCCTGGGCTCGGCGCACGCGACGTGAGCGCGTCACGTCCGCCGACCCGGGTGCCCCGGGTGATGGCAAAGCTGACCGGCCGCCGGGAACAGACGGCGGCCGACCGCGCGGCACGGCCCGGTCACCTGTTCGGTCACCGAGCTCGGCACCCCCCTACCGCGCCCCGCACCGGGCCGCTTCGCGATCCCTGAGCCCTCCCCTGGAGCCGCTTGCGGACGGTCCGATGCGAGTGAGATGTACGACGGTATTGATGAATGAGCCTGTATGGCAAGACCTGAAGCGTGGGCTCACTTTTTTGTTCGTTTGACCGTTACACATCCTCTCGTCCGTCCGTGGTTCCCGGAGAACCCCGGAAAAATCCCTGAGAAAACGCCCCTGACATGGGAGTTCCCCGGAGGCTGTGGGGCGCCTCCGGGGAACGGGGAAATCGGCTGTGATGTATGGGTATTACGGGTTCTACGGGTATTACGGGACGAGCTTCAGCAGCCGGTTCGGGGAGCCGCTGCCGGGGCTGGTGACGACACCGGAGATCGAGCCGTTGACGAGCGCCGTGGCGACCTGGGACGGGGTGGCCGAGGTGTGGCTCGCGAGGTAGACCGCCGCCGCGCCCGCGACGTGCGGGGTCGCCATGGACGTCCCCGAGATGGTGTTCGTGGCCGTGTCGCTGGTGTACCAGCCGGCCGTGATGGAGGAACCCGGGGCGAAGATGTCCAGCACCGAACCGTAGTTGGAGTAGCTGGCGCGCGCGTCGCTGCTCGTGGTGGCGCCGACCGTGATCGCCTCGGTGACGCGCGCCGGGGAGGACGACGAGGCGTTCGCGTTGCTGTTCCCGGCCGCGACCGCGTAAGTGACGCCGCTGGCTATGGAGTTGCGCACCGCGGTGTCCAGCGAGGAGGACGTGCCGCCGCCGAGCGACATGTTGGCGACCGAGGGGCCGGAGTGGTTCGCGGTCACCCAGTCGACGCCCTCGATGACGCCGGCGGTGGTGCCGCTGCCGTCGTTGTCGAGCACCCGGACGGCCACGATCTTCGCCTTCTTGGCGACGCCGTAGGTCGAGCCCGCGATCGTGGTCGCGACGTGCGTGCCGTGGCCGTTGCCGTCGGAGGCGACGCTGTCGCCGTCCACCGCGTCGTAGCCGTAGGAGGCCCGCCCGCTGATCTGGGAGTGCGTGATGCGGACGCCGGTGTCGATGACGTACGCCGTGACGCCGCTGCCCGCGCTGTCGGGGTAGGTGTAGGTGTTGGACAGCGGCAGCGAGCTCTGGTCGATGCGGTCCAGGCCCCAGGGGGCGCTCGACTGGGTGGTGTCGGTGATCCGGACGGTCTGGTTCTGTTCCACGGAGGCGACGGACGGGTCGGCCGCGAGTCTGCGGGCCTCCTTCGCCGAGAGGGTCGCCGTGTAGCCGTTGAGCGCGGCGCCGAAGGTCTTGTCGACTTTGCCGCCGTACCGCTTGATGAGGCTCTTGCCGGACGCCGAGGCGGACTTGAAGCCGGCCCGCGTCTTGAGGGTGACGATGTAGCTGTCCTTGACGGCGGTGGGGGAGCCGGCCGCGATGACCTTGCCCTCGGCCGGGGCGGCCTGGGCGGGGAGAGCGGTGAGCCCGCCGACGAGAGCGGCAGCCGCGACGGTCGCGGCGACGGTCAACTTGGTGTGGTTCTTACGCAGTTGTGCCATGGAGAGGGTGTCCTCCTCTGGGCGGCGCCGCTCCCGGGGAGAGGGAGGGCGACTGTGGGGGAATGCGCACGTTGACGTGCACACCGGCCGTTGAACGGTGCGTTCCGTTCCCGGCGTCGAGGTAAAGGCTGCGTCATCTACCGGCGTAGAACAAGGGAGTGGAGCGTCTGTCAACAAACTTGACATGTGCACGAAACGAAGCAGGCGGAAAGCGACAGAAAACGGTCCCGGTAAGAGCTAAAAAGTCTTGGCATGAACACTTCCCGTCAACGCGCGTAGTTGCTACCACAGTTGTGGCAGACAAGCTGCTAAAGGGAGGTTCCATGAGACGTTCCCGATTTGCCGTATTCGTCAGTGCAACGCTCCTCGCCCTCACCGGCGCCCTCACCTCCGGCGCCGGCTCCGCCCAGGCCGCCACGGGCGGCTACGTCGCCCTCGGCGACTCCTACTCCTCCGGCGTCGGCTCGGGCAGCTACATCAGTTCGAGCGGCGACTGCAAGCGCAGCACGAAGGCGTACCCCTACCTCTGGAACGCCGCCAACTCACCGTCCTCGTTCACCTTCGCCGCCTGCTCGGGCGCCGTCACCGGCGACGTCCTCTCCAGCCAGCTCGGCGGGCTCAACTCCTCGACCGGGCTGGTCTCGATCACCATCGGCGGCAACGACGCGGGCTTCGTCGACGTCATCATGTCCTGCGTCCTCGGCAGCGACAGCACCTGTCTCGACCGCATCAGCACCGCCAAGGCCTTCGTCGACTCGACCCTCCCCGGCCGGCTCGACAGCGTGTACAACGCGATCAGCTCGAAAGCCCCCAACGCCCATGTGGTCGTGCTCGGTTACCCGCGCTTCTACAAGCTCGGCACGACCTGTGTCGGCCTCTCCGAGACCAAGCGCAGCGCGCTCAACGGCGCCTCCGACTACATCGACGCCGCGATCGCCAAGCGCGCCGCCGACCATGGGTTCACCTTCGGCGACGTCCGCACCACCTTCACCGGGCACGAGATCTGCTCCAGCAGCTCG
This sequence comes from Streptomyces sp., assembly GCA_036569285.1. Lineage (GTDB taxonomy): Bacteria > Actinomycetota > Actinomycetes > Streptomycetales > Streptomycetaceae > Streptomyces. The sequence goes on along the minus strand of DATCQX010001062.1, from coordinate 2,569 downwards.
TGGCTGCACAGCCTCGAACTGCTGAACCTCGGCGAGTCGTACCACCCGACGGCGGGCGGGCAGTCCGGCGGGTATCTGCCGGTGCTCAACGCCAACGACTGACCTGGCGCCACCTGCTGACGGTCCATCAAGGTGGCTCGGTCCGTCAGCAGGGCTCAGTACGACGCGGAGGGTGACGGCGAGGTCGAAGGGGACGCATCGCCCGAGGGGGTGCCCGTCTCACATGTCACCGAGAACGGTACCGAGTTGGACTTCGCGTTCACGGGCCGGCGCACCTCCACCCACAGCTCGTTCTCGAACGTCCCGCTCCGCTGCCCCGTCGTCAGGAACACCCGGGCCTGCTTCGAGCGGCCCCCGCCGTCGGCGAACTCCAGTGTCCGCCAGCCCGAGTCGACCGCCTCGCCGTCCTTCGACACCCACCGGTACGACACGGTCGTCGGCACCCGCCCGACCGTGAACGTGGCGGTGAACACGGGCGCGTCGGCCTTGTCCGGAGGGCACGTCCCCGAGTACTTCGTGCCCTCGCCCGTCACCGACACCGAGACCGACTGCGCCGGCGCCGAGGACGACTTCTCCGGGGTGGGCGACGGCGACGGCTCCTCGCTCCGGCTGGCCGGCGGTGAACTGACCCCCTGCGACTGGCTGTTGGTCTGCTGCCCGCCCTTGGCCTCGCCGTCGCCGCGGTTGTCGAGCAGCGCGTACGTGAGCCCGCCGATCGCCAGTGCGACGACCAGCGCACCCGCGACCAGCACGGCCGTCGCGCGCCGGTTGCTCCCGGAGGGCTCCGGCCGGTCGCGCACCAACGGCTCGGTGGGCGGCTGGGATTGGTAGGACGGCTGCTGGTACGTCGGGGGCGGTGGGGGTGGCGGCACGATCGTCGGGGTGTACGGCACCGTACGCGCGGTACCGCCCGCCGCGACGATCCGCAGGTCCTGCTCGGCGAGCCCGGCGCTGAGCCGGTCGGCCGGGTCCTTGCGCAGGAGGCCCTCGATGACCGGAGCGAGCGGACCGGCCCGGCGCGGGGGCGGCAACTCCTCGTCCACGATGGCCCGTAGCGTGCTCAGCGGAGTGTCCTGCCGGAACGGGGAGTGGCCTTCGACGGCGGCGTACAGCAGGACGCCCAGCGACCACAGGTCCGACTCGGGGCCCGGAGTGCGGCCCAACGCCCGCTCGGGGGACAGGAATTCGGGTGAGCCGATGACCTCGCCGGTCATCGTGATGGCCGAACTGCCCTCCACGGTCGCGATACCGAAGTCGGTGAGGACGACCCGGTCGTCGTTCGACAGCAGGACGTTCGCCGGCTTCACGTCCCGGTGCAGCACCCCCGCGTCGTGCGCCGCCCGCAGCGCGGACAGCACCTCGGCGCCGACGTACGCGGCCCGCGCGGGCGGCAACGGCCCCTCGGCGTCCAGGAGTTCGGCGAGTGAGACGCCGCGCACCAGCTCCATCACGATCCACGGACGGCCGTCCTGCGTGGCGACGTCGTACACCGTCACGACGTTGCGGTTCGCGACCCGCGCCGCCGCCCACGCCTCCCGCTCCAGGCGGGCGTACATCCGTTCGACCTCGGGCGCGGACAGCCCGGCGGGTGCCCGTACCTCTTTGACGGCCACCTCGCGGTGCAGGACCTCGTCCCGCGCGCGCCACACCGTGCCCATCCCGCCCTGGCCGAGCGGGGTGAGCAGTCGGTAACGGCCCGCGATCAGCCGCTCGCCACCGGGTTCCTCCGACATCGAGCCCCCTCGTCGCACCCTCGCGAATACCACCCAAAACTAGCTCAACCCAGTACGGTTGCCGCCCCCTTGAGCATCAGTCCGGCCCCGAGCGCCACGACGACCAGCGCCGACCACAGGGGCATGTTGCGGCGGACGAGGGCGACGACCGGGCGGGACGTCCAGCGCGGGCCCTGGTCGAGGAGCCGGGACACCCGGCTGCCCAGCCGGACGACCGCGAACCCCGCCGCGGTGAGGGTGAGGGCGAGGCCGATGCCGTACGCGATGACGAGGAGCAGGCCGAACCACGCCTGGCCGAGGGCCGCGGCGCCGACCAGGACGACGACCGCGGAGGGGCTCGGGACCATGCCGCCGGCCAGGCCGAGGAGGATCGTGCCGCGGAGGGTGGGGGCGATGGAGTGGGTGTGGGTGTGGCCGTTGTGGGTGTGCGTGTGGGTGCCGGGGGAGTGGTCGTGGTGCTCGTGGTGGTGGGTGTCGTGCTCGTGCGTGTGGTCGTGACTGTGGTCGTGCGCCGGGGACTTGGTGAGGGCGACGGTCACGGAGGGGGCGGACTCGGCGCCCACCAGGGCGAGTTGGCGGGAGGGGGTGGGCTCGGGGGAGTGGTCGTGGGGGTGACCGTGGTCGTGGCTGTGGTCGTGCGAGTGTCCGTGACCGTGGTCATGCCCGTGGCTGTGCCCGTGTCCATGGCTGTGGCCGTGTCCGTGGCCGTCCTTGCGGTTCTTCCAGGCGCGCCGGAACAAGGTCGCGCCCGCCACCGCGACGAGTGCGCCGCTCGCGAGGCCCAGCCAGGTGATGACGGACGGCGCGGCGGCGGAGCCGGCCGTGACGAGGAGGCC
>DATCQX010001061.1:0-11205 GCA_036569285.1 Streptomyces sp. | reverse complement strand
TCGGCCTTCGTGGGGCTGGTCCACGGACGGGACCAGGGGCTGACGTACGGCTCCGCCGGGGTGGGCGCGGCGGGCTGCGGGGTGGCGCGGCGCTTGCCGGAGGCGGGGAGGAGGAGTTCGAGCAGGGTACGCAGGCACGCCAAGATGGCATGAGCGATAAGCTGGCTCATGGCGACACTTTCCTTAGTCGGGTTGTCGTCACGGCCCCGTCAGCGGAGTGTTGGTAGCACTCCGAGTCCTGGCGGGGCCACTTTTCTGTTGTGGTGCAGCGCACGTTAGCACCAACATCGGTTGTCTGTACGCCGTTTGGAAACGCGGGAAACGACGAGGTGAAACCCAGTCAGGTCAGGACGCCGTTGCTCTCGCGGCGAGGGCCTGGAAGTGGGCAGCCACGGTTTGCGGGCCGAACGTCGCGAGAGCCCACAGGGCACTGAGCCGACGGCCGGAGGACCAGAGGGGGGCCGTCGGCGGCCGGAACGGTGTCACGGCGATGTGCTGGGCCGTGAACGGAGCCTGGTCGAGGTAGGTCATGCCGCCGGTCCCGCACAGATACGCGCGGGCACCGGTCGCGGCGGCCAGGTCGGCGAGCCTTTCGGATCGGCCTGGCCGGGACGGGAGTTGGCCGCTGCTGAAGACCTGTCCCTTCCAGCCGAGGAGGTCGAGCAGGACGCGGGTGGAGGTCTCGGTGACGGCCGCTGTCCGGCCGGTGGTGAAGGCGTTCAGCACCGGGTCCAAGGCTTGGGCGAGGGCGGGCCAGTGGGGGCTGGTGCCGTAGTGCTGCCGCAGCATCCCCGAGGTTCGGCGGCGGGCGACATCCGGCTCGGCGATCACCGCGTCCCTGATGAGGGTGGGCCGCCCGTTCGGCAGGTGGGTGGGGATGGTGAGCCACTGGTGGCGGGCCGGGTCGTCGAGGCTGGCGAGGCGGGCTCGGTGCTGGTAGTCGCGGCGGGCGAACTGGACGTCGTCCAGGACGATCCAGTGGTCCGCCGCGAACAGCTTTGCCAGCGTGGTCAGTCGGGGGAGGAAGTTCGGCTGGTGGATCGCGCAGAGACCGCCGGGTTCGGGCAGGTCAGGAGGCGATGAGGTAGTCGGTGAAGCCGTCGCGGACGAGGGATTCGTAGGCTGCATGCACGTCCTCCGGGACGCACTGGGAGATGGCGAAACCGAGTTCCGGGTACTCGATCACCCGCTGGAGGTCGCCGACCATCATGCCGATCACTGTCTCCTCGTCGCCCATGGCTTTGAGGTAGGCGTCGAACGACAACGGGTCGGAGGCGCACACCACTTCGGCCTCGGGCCACTGCTTTCGGCATGTGGCGAAGGCCCGTCGCTCCATGTACGGCATGGTGACCAGCAGCACGGAGCGAGGGTGGACACCGGCGGCGGCGAGGACCTCGCGCGCATACGCGATGTTCTGCCCGGTGTTGGCGGCCTTCGGCTCCAGCAGGATCGCGTGGGCAGGGACGCCGAGACCGATGGCGTGCTCACGGAAGTGCACGGCCTCACCGCGAGGGAACACGCCGCTGGTGGCGGGGCTGTTGCCGCCGGTGAACACGAGGGTGGGGAAGAGCCCTGCCTTGTAGAGGTCGGCGGCGTGGGTGCTGACGCCGAGGTCGTTGCAGCCCAGTGCGATGGCGGCGTCGCACGGGCGGGGTTCGTGACGCATGTGGTGGTAGTCCCAGATCAACTGGGCAGCTCGCCGCTGGCCTTCGGTGATCCCCTGCGTTCGTCCGTCCGCCACTCGTCGCTCCCTGGTCTGTGCTGTACGGATCTGAAGGCTCCCTCGCACGTCCGTCTGATGGCCTCGATGCTGCGTAGTTGATGTCCGAGGCCGGACTGTGCCGCTGTCCGAGCGGCTTCGTCGAGAAGACGGAACCCGTCGTCGCGGGTCGCGGGGTCGGTGCGCAGGATGTGGGCTCGGGCGGTGGTCAGCTGCACTTGTTGCATCGGGGACCGGGCCGTCCCCGTGGTGCAGGCGACGTCCAGGAACCGGAACGCGGCCGTGAGGTCGCCGGCGCCACGGCGGGCGAGAGCGAGTTTCTGGTGGGCCACCGACCAGTCGTCGGGTTCACAGAGGTCCTCGAAGTCACGGGTCGCGGCGGTCATGACACGGGTCGCGTCATCGTGCCGACCGTCCTTGCTCAGCGCGGTCCCCACCCACAGCCGGGCTCTCGCACGGTCGCGGGGGGAGAGCCGGTCGTCGACAGCCAGGGTTTCGTAGCTGCGGGCGGCGCCCTCCAGCTTGCCGGACATCTCCATGACGACCGCCAGGGACAGGTCGAGCTGGGCGACCCGGCGGGGGATGGCGAGCCGTGTGTAGACCTCGCGTGCGCCGACATAGGAGTGCCGAGCCGACAACAGTCCGACGGGGGTTCCCTGGTAGCGCTTGAGATCGCCGAGCAAGGCGGTCGAGCGGGCGAACAGATACAGGCCCTTCTCGTCCAGTTCAGGGGCCTTGAAGCGGCCCAGCCACCGACTGAGCAAGCCGTCGGCGGTGGTGAAGTCCTGCTGGGAGAGGGCGACCACGACCCGGTCCAGGTCGTCGGCCCACGATTCGTACTCCCAGGCCCGGGGCCCTGAGGCGGTGCCCCGGCGCCGGGTGCCGGTCGACTCGGACAGGAGCGTCTCGAAACGCAGTTGGGCAGAGGCGTCCGCCCGGCCGAGCACGGTGTCGAGAATGGCCTGGGTGTCGGGTCTGGGCTCGGTGCCGGCGAGCTTGCTCTCCCACTTGGAGACGGTCGCGACCGCCAGGCCGAGCTGCTCGGCGAAGGCCCGCACACTCAGTCTCAGGGCGAGCCGCAGGGCCTTGGCCTCCAGGCCGGTCCAGCGGTGCACGGTCGTCACGCGTAGCTCCCTTCCACCGCTCATCGAAGCAGATCCGCGCAGGCGGCGGGACGGAAGTGGAACGGAAGTAGAACGCCCGGTGATTGGCCGCGAGCCGGGATGCGACGAAGCTCAAGACGTCACCTTTGTCGAGCCCTTTGGAAGGTCCCCGGCATGGCACCCCTCACGGAGCACCGCCAGGTCAACAGCCCCGTCGTGTACGGCTTCCTGCGGCTGGTGCGGGTCTCCCGAGCGCGGCAGGCTGCGCTCGTCGTTTCGCTGGCCGAGTACTGCCGCGGCCACGAGTTGCACCTGTCCGGCATCTTCAGCGACCGCGAGGTGACGGTCGGGTCCGCCTCGGTGGCGTTCACCGGGCTGCTGGACGTGCTCGCCCTGCCAGAGGTCTACGGCGTGCTCGTCCCGGCCATGTCGCACCTGGGACCGAAGGCCGTAGCCGCCGAGCGCGAGCACCGCATCGAAGGGGCCGGTTCCCGGTTGTTGCTGATCCGCCACCCCTGCACCCGCTGAATCCCGGTCCCTGGTTGGACGGATGAGAGGGAACTGCCATGGAAACCTTCGAACGCGCCCGGCTGGACGCCTACTTCGCCCGGGTCGCCGCCCAGTTCACCCCGGACGAGCGGACCGCTTCGTTGCTGATCACGCACTTGCTGGCCGAGCGTCCCGCCTTCGTCCGCGCGGTCGCCGCGATGACCCGGCTCACCGCCGTGCTGCCCAAGCCGAAGTCCGTCCATCCGGCGGCGAAGCGTGAGGTCGAGCAGACCGTTGCGGTCGACACCCTCACCCGCGAGATGTTCACCGACGACGACACCGCACTGGACTACCTCGAATCCCGGGCCTCGGGCGAGACGGTCTGCCTGCTGGACGTCGGCGGCTACTTCGCCCCGAGCCTCGCCGCCGTCCACAGCCGGTTCACCGGCCGCCTCGCCGGGGTGATCGAGGACACCGAGAACGGGCATCGCCGCTATGAGGGCCTCGATAAGCTGCCCTGCCCCGTCATCTCCGTCGCCCGGTCCCCGCTGAAGGACCCGGAAGACTTCCTGGTCGGCCAGTCCGTCGTCTTCTCCACCGAGGCCGTCATGCGAGACCGGGGCGACATCCTTCACGGACGCCCGGCTCTGGTGATCGGCTTCGGGAAGCTCGGCAGTTCGATCGCACGGCTCCTGCACGCCAAGGGCGTCCAGGTCACCGTCTTCGACATCGACCCCGTCCGCCGTACCCAGGCCCTGTCCCAGGGCTTCACCGTCGCCCGCGACCGCGAGACCGCCCTGACCGGGGCGGGGCTGGTGCTCTGCGCGACCGGCGCCGTCTCCTTGCGCGGCGAGGACTTCGCCCACCTGCGCAACGGCGCCTACGTCGCCACCGTCACCAGCAGCGAGGACGAACTCGACCTTGCCGGACTCCCCGCCGTCTACACCCGCACGCAGGTCGGCGACCACGTCACCCGCTACCGGACCACCGGCCACTACTTCTATCTGGCGAACGGCGGCAACGCCGTCAACTTCATCCACGGCGCCAGCGTCGGGCCGTTCATCTTCCTGATCCAGGCCGAGATCCTCGCCGCGATCAGGATGCTCACCCGCGGCGACCTCACCCCCGGTATCCATCAAGTCCCCGCCCCCGACCGTGAAACCATCGCGGCGACCTGGCTCTCCTACTTCAACAGGTGACTCCCATGGCCATCACGGCAGACCACATCCGCACCACCCTCGCCGCGTACCTCGACCAGTACCCCGAGGACAAACGTGAACTCAGCGTCGTCCACGGCCTCTTGGGGGACGGCGACGACCTCACCAGCCGCAAGACCCTGCCCGGCCACGTCACCGCCGGCGCGATCCTCGTCCGCCCCGACGGCCGCGTCCTGCACATTCTCCACAACGCCACCCAGAAGTGGCTGCTGCCCGGCGGCCACCTGGAGCCCTCGGACGAGACACTCCTGCAGGCCGCCGCCCGCGAACTCGCCGAGGAGACCGGCATCCCGTCCCACGCCGTCACCCCGTCCGACGAGACCCCGCTCCACATCGACATCCACCCCATCGACGCCAACCCCGCCAAAGACGAACCCGCCCACCAGCACTTCGACTTCCGCTTCCTCTTCCGTACCACCGCCGACATCGGTGACCTCCAGACCGAAGAGGTCAGCGATGCCGCCTGGCGTGAGATCGAGAGCCTCCGCGACGAACGCCTCAAGCAGCGCGTCGCCCAAGCGCTCCGCTGTGTTTGATGGCGGGGGCTGACTGTCCCGATCCGGCATCACCGAGAGGAAGTTGAGCATCATGCAGCACCGCGTCCGAGCCGTCCTCCTCACCCCGACCGGCACCCTGCTGCTGATGCGGCGCATCCGGCCCGGTGTCGAGCCGTACTCGGTGGTCGTCGGAGGCAAAGTCGAGCCGACCGACGCCGGGCCCGAAGAGGCGGTTCTTCGGGAGGTTCGCGAAGAGATCGCCGGGGAAGCCACGGTCGTCCGCCTGTTTCACACCCTGGAAGTCGCCGACGAGCGGCAGGACTTCTACCTCGCCACGATCGAGGAGTGGAACTTCGAGGACCGCACCGGACCCGAGTTCAGCCAGGAGGGCCGGGGGGAATACCTCCTCCTGGAGATCCCGCTCACCGTCGAGGCGATCGACGGGGCCAACCTCATGCCGCCGGAGATCGCCGCCGTCCTGCGGGACAGCATCGGGAAGGGTGAGCTTCTGGCTTTCCGGTGAGGTGGAGGTGGGGGGTTGGGCTTCTGCTTTGTTTTGGAGTTCCGTGAACCGTCGCGACTTTCTGGCCGGATCCGCCTTCACCGCGTCCGCCTTCACGATCCCTGTCGGCCGTCGTGGCGGGAAGCAGGTCGGCCGGGCTGACCTCGACGAATTGCGTGAAGCCGTGGACGACGCGCGGCGGTGGGACTCGAAGTACGGTGGTGGGAACTGGAGGGTCAACTCCGTCACCGACTGCCTCGACCACCGGGCGGGCCCGCTTCTGCGAGGCAGCTTCTCGGATGAGATCGGCCGTCAACTCTTTTCGGTGAGTGCGGAGTTGTCGCGGCTCGCCGGGTGGACGGCGTTCGACGTCGGCCAACATGACGCCGCCCAGCGGCACTTCATCCAGGCCCTCCGCCTCGCCCGCGCCGGCGGGGACGTGCAGTTGGGCTGCTATGTCCTGACCACCATGGCTATGCAGGCCCTGATGCGCGGGTTCGCGTCCGAGGCCGTGGACATGGCGCAGGGTGCCTTCGAGCGGGCCAAGGGGCGGGCTGTTCCCAGGGTGTTGGCGTTCACCAAGCTGATCGAGGCACGCGCTCACGCTCGCGAGAACGACGCCAGGGGTGCCTCGAAGGCGCTGAAAGCCTCCGAGGATCTGCTGGGGCAGGCGGACGGCAGTGGCGACGAGCCCGTGTGGATCGACTTCTATCACCACGCCCGTCTCTCCGCCGACGCCGCCGAGCGGGGTGTTCACGCGGTCCGTCGGCATGCGGCTCGCCATCGTCGGGACGGCCCATCTCCAGGCCCGCGACCTCGATCGCGGCCTGGAGATGGGGCACCGGTCCGTCGGCATCCTCGCCCGCGTCCAGTCGTCCCGGGCCAAGGACTACGTCCGCGAGTTCAACGCCGCCCTCGCGCCCTGGCGGCGTGAACCGGCCGTCCGTGAGTTCGTGCGGCGGGCCCGCGAGGAACTCCGTGACCAGGGTCGGTTCGTATCGGGTCTCCGTGAGGGCGGGTTGATGTCGACGGGCGTCAACTTGCTGCCGTAGAGGCGTTCACTCAAAGGGGTGGTCGGGGCGGGGTGTCGGTGCGGCATCGGCGTCCACGGCGCCGACTTCAGCCGGCCAGTTCGCCGAGCAGGGCCCACGTCCGCCTGCGCGCTTCCTCCCCCGCCAACTCCGTCCCCGTGAAGACGACTTCCGTCGCCCCCGCGTCGCGGTACCGCTGGACCTCCGCCGCGACGGCCCGCTCGTCGCCGATCACCGCGAGGTCGCCGGCGCGGTGGGCGCCGGACAGGCTGATGACGCGGGCGTAGGACGGGACCTGTTCGTAGAACGCGAAGGATTCGGTCGCCGTGGCTCGGACGGCGTCCACGTCGTCCGTGACCACGCCGGGGACCATGGCGACGACCCTCGGCGCGGGGCGCCCCGCGGACTCGGCGGCCTTCGTGAGGGCGGGGACGATGTGTTCGGCGAGGGCGCGCGGGCCCGCGAGGTACGGGAGGATGCCGTCCGCCAACTCGCCGCTGGCCCGCAGGGCTTGGGGGCCCATCGCGGCGACGAGCAAGGGGACGCCGGCGTCCGCGCCGGGAACGCGGGCCGGGAACCACGGGGTGGTCGCCGTGAGCAGCTCGCCGTGGAAGTCGGCCCTCCCCGTCTCGGTCAACTGCCTCAGCACGGTGAGGAATTCACGCAGCCGGGCGATGGGCCGCTCGAACGGCAACCCGAAAGCGTCCTCGGCGATGATCTTCGCCCCCAGCGCCAGGCCCAGGTGGTAGCGGCCGTGCGTGGCCGCTTGGGCGGTCTGCGCCTGGCTGTTGACCACCAGGGGGTGGCGGCCGAACACCGGGATCGCGGACGTCCCCACCTGCAACCCCGGGACCTCCCGCCCCACGATCGCCGCGAGTTGGGGGGAGTCCGCGCCGAAGCTCTGGCCGAACCAGGTGGAGGTGATGCCCGCGGCGGCGGCCTCCTTCGCCAACTCCACTGTCGTATCTACCTGGTTGGGGACGTCTGACGCGTTGAGTGCTACTCCGACAGTCATGACCTGTCCAACTGGCTTATGGGGGAGGGGAATTCCGGATGGGGCCGACAGTTTCAGGCCAAGATGTCGGCGTGTTCGCCCGGTTCCAGGCCCACGACGTCGATCGCGGCCTGGAACTGGGCAACTTGTCTGTCGGTGTGCTCGCCCGCGTCCGGCGGTCCGCCCGGGACTACGTCCGCGAGTTCACCGCCGCCCCCCTCAACGGGGCTGCTGAGGCTGCAACTTGAGCTGCTTGACCAGGCTCTGCCGGGTGGGCTGGAGGCTGTGGGAGGTCGACAGCTCCGGGTACAGGTCGTGGTGGACCGCGTGGGCGACTCCCTCGATGGTGCCGATCCCGTAGGTCCACCCCGACTCCGCCGGCTGGCCGTCCTTGACCCTGTTGTTCTCGGTGAGGACGACAAGCCCGTAGTCGTAGTCGTCACCGGTGAACGCGCCCATGCTGTTCACCTTCCAGTCAAGCCTGTCGTAGGGGTCCACGTCAGGATTGTTGGAGCGCCGCAGCCAGCCGTTCTTGACATGGACGACAGCGTTCGCGGGAGCTCCCGCCGGGGTTCCCCAGCGCTGGTCGCTCTGGACGTGATTCATGAGGTCCAGAGCGTAGGCACGTGCCTCTTCGGAGAGCACCGGCGTTCCCGTTTCACCGTTGTCGGTGAACGCCTTCAGGAGTTTGAGCTGATCCGCCGCGGTGACCTGGCTGAGCCCCCAGAAACCTTCCTTGTCGAGGACGGTGTTCTTCATTCCCACCGCGTCGAGGAAATCCTGAATCCGGACGGGATTCGGGGCGGACGGGTTCGTCAGATCCGAAAGCTTCTTCCAGAGAGTCGTGGCCGAAGCATTGTCGGAAGCGGTGATCATCTTCCGGGCGAGGGCGTCGTCCTCGCTGCTCAGAGGGCCGTCATTGTGGAAGAGCAGTGCGCCCAGGATGACGGTCTTGATGGCGCTCGCCGCGTCCTGCTGCCTGTTCTCGTCGTACGTGCATTCAATGCCGGTTTTGCGGTCGTACAGCGCGACCGACGCCACGCTTTCGCGGCTCTTCAGAGCCTCGAATATGTCTTTTTCGAGGTGCTTGGCCAGGAGGTGCCCGGGCAGGTCGTAGTCGTCCGAGGTGCATACGACCCCGGCGCCCTCCTGACCGTCGGGCGCTGCGAATGCGGCGGTCGGCGTCAAGGTAGCGAGCGCTATTACGCCGGCCGCCACCTTTATGTACTTGTGCATGTTCGTTCCTTCGTGCTTCATTCACGGAACATTCACATCACTCGCTTTTGCGAATAACGCTGCCGCACAATAGCACGAGCGACAAAAGGGAAATATTGGCACCAATGGATATGGCCCATGCCAAGTCGGTTGGATTTTTCACCCTGCGGGAATGCGGGTTCCACCCCCAGCCGCACGCGTGCTTCAGTGACTGCGTGCCGGATCCGCCGGTGCGCACAGCGAGGAGGGCCAGCGGTGGAACCTGTGATCGTGATCAGTACCGTGCGTCTGCGCGCCGACCGGTTGGACGAGGGCCGGAAGGTCATCGAGTCGGTGGTCTCGCGCATCCACGAGGACGCGGGCTGCCTCACCTACGCCGCCTACGAGGACGCCGCCGATCCCCCCACCCTGGTGCTCGTCGAGAAGTGGGCCTCGCAGCAGGCCATCGACGAACACAGCCGGGCTCCCTTCCTCGCCGAAGCGGTGACCCGGCTGGGAGAACTGCTCACCGCCGAGCCCGAGATCCGCGTCATCACCCCGCTCGGCTACGGCACGGACGACAAGGCCACGCTGCGCTGAACACACGAGTGAGTCCCGCCCGAACCCGGACGGGACTCACTCGTGTGCAGCTCAACAGGCGTCAGCGCGAAGCCCGTTGAGGAAACTGCCAACCTGTCAGAACGCCGCCTCGTCCAGCTCCATGATCTCCAGGTCCACGCCGGAGGCGACCTTGCGGGCCAGCGTCACGCCGGGCAGCACTGTCGAGGCGAAGAACTTCGCGGCGGCGATCTTGCCGGTGTAGAAGGGCTTGTCCTTCGCGGAGGCCGTCTCCAGCTTCTCGGCGGCGACGGCGGCACCCTTGAGCAGGAGGTAGCCGACGATGACGTCACCGGAGGCGAGCAGCAGGCGGGTCGTGTTGAGCCCGACCTTGTAGATGTTCTTGACATCCTGCTCGGTCGCCGCGAGATCCGTCAGCATCAGGCCGACGATGGCCTCCAGCTCGACGGCGGCCTTCGCCAAGTGCTCACGCGCACCCGCGAGTTCCTCGCCGCCCGTGCCCAGCGCGAGGAACTCCTTGATGTCCTCGGCGACGGAGTTGAGCGCCGCACCCTGGTTGCGGACGATCTTGCGGAAGAAGAAGTCCTGCCCCTGGATCGCGGTCGTGCCCTCGTAGAGCGTGTCGATCTTCGCGTCGCGGATGTACTGCTCGATCGGGTACTCCTGAAGGAACCCGGAGCCACCGAACGTCTGGAGCGACTGCGCGAGCTGCTCGTACCCCTTCTCCGACCCGTAGCCCTTGACGATCGGCAGCAGGAGGTCGTTCAGCGCGTGCTCGGCCTTCGCGTCCTCCCCGTTCGCCTCCTTGATGGCGATCGAGTCCTGGACGGAGGCGGTGTAGAGGACGAGCGCCCTCATACCCTCGGCGTACGCCTTCTGGGTGAGCAGCGAGCGTCGTACGTCCGGGTGATGCGTGATGGTCACCTTGGGCGCGGTCTTGTCGCCGAGCGCCGCGAGATCGTTGCCCTGGACGCGCTCCTTGGCGTACTCCAGCGCGTTGAGGTAGCCGGTGGAGAGGGTGGAGATCGCCTTCGTGCCGACCATCATGCGGGCGAACTCGATGATGCGGAACATCTGGCGGATGCCGTCGTGCTTGTCGCCGATCAGCCAGCCCTTGGCGGGGTGGCGGTCGCCGAACGTCATCTCGCACGTGTTGGACGCCTTGAGGCCCATCTTGTGCTCGACGTTCGTCGCGTACACGCCGTTGCGCTCGCCCAGCTCGCCGGTCTCGAAGTCGAAGAGGTACTTGGGGACCAGGAAGAGGGACAGACCCTTGGTACCCGGACCGGCACCCTCGGGGCGGGCCAGCACGTAGTGGAAGATGTTCTCCTCCATGTCGTGCTCACCGGACGTGATGAACCGCTTCACGCCCTCGATGTGCCACGACCCGTCCTCCTGCTGCACGGCCTTGGTACGACCCGCGCCGACGTCCGAACCGGCGTCCGGCTCGGTCAGCACCATCGTGGAGCCCCAGGTCTTCTCGACCGCGAACTTCGCCCACTTCTTCTGCTCCTCGGTGCCCTCCTCGAAGAGGATCCGCGCGAACTGCGGGCCGGAGGAGTACATCCACACAGCCGGGTTCGCCCCGAGGATCAGCTCCGCGAAACCCCAGATCAGGGACGGCGGCGCGGTCGTCCCACCGATCTCCTCCGGAAGCCCGAGCCGCCAGTACTCGGCGTCCATGAACGCCTTGTACGACTTCTTGAACGACGGCGTGACCGGCGCGGTGTTCGTCTCCGGGTCGAAGACCGGGGGGTTGCGGTCGGCGTCCACGAAGGACTCCGCCAGCTCGGTCTCGGACAGCCGCGTCATCTCCGACAGGATGCTCTTCGCGGTGTCCACGTCCATCTCTTCGAACAGGCCCGTGCCGTACAGCTTG
>DATCQX010001060.1:0-4151 GCA_036569285.1 Streptomyces sp. | reverse complement strand
CTTCAAGCGGCTCGACCCGGTCAAACGGCCGAACTCCTACTACGCCGCCTCCGACCCGACCGATGTCGCGCGGGTCGAGGACCGGACGTTCATCTGCTCCGAGAAGGAGGAGGACGCCGGTCCCACCAACCACTGGAAGGCCCCCGCCGAGATGCGGGAGATCTTCACCGGGGACCAGGGCGTCTTCCGGGGCTCGATGCGGGGCCGGACCATGTACGTCGTCCCCTTCTGCATGGGCCCTCTCGGCTCCGAGCTGTCCGCGATCGGCGTCGAGATCACCGACTCGGCGTACGTCGCCGTCTCCATGCGGACGATGACCCGGATGGGCCAGGCCGTTCTGGACGAGCTGGGTCCGGACGGCCGTTTCGTGCGTGCTGTGCACACGCTCGGGGCGCCGCTGGAGCCCGGCCAGGCGGACGTGCCGTGGCCCTGCAACTCCACGAAGTACATCTCCCACTTCCCCGAGTCCCTGGAGATCTGGTCCTACGGCTCCGGGTACGGCGGCAACGCGCTCCTCGGCAAGAAGTGCTACGCCCTGCGGATCGCCTCCGTCATGGCCCGCGACGAGGGCTGGCTCGCCGAGCACATGCTCATCCTCAAGCTGACGCCGCCGCGCGGGGAGGCCAGGTACGTCGCCGCCGCGTTCCCGTCGGCCTGCGGGAAGACGAACCTGGCGATGCTGGAGCCGACGGTGTCCGGGTGGACCGTCGAGACCATCGGTGACGACATCGCGTGGATGCGGTTCGGTGCGGACGGCCGTCTCTACGCCATCAACCCCGAGGCCGGCTTCTTCGGCGTCGCGCCCGGCACCGGTGAGCACACCAACGCCAACGCGATGAAGACGCTGTGGGGGAACTCGGTCTTCACCAACGTCGCGCTGACGGACGACGGGGACGTCTGGTGGGAGGGGATGACGGAGGAGACGCCGGCGCACCTCATCGACTGGAAGGGCAACGACTGGACGCCGGGTGCCGACGCGCCCGCCGCCCACCCCAACGCCCGCTTCACCGTGCCCGCCTCCCAGTGCCCCATCATCGCGCCCGAGTGGGAGGACCCTCGCGGCGTCCCCATCTCCGCGATCCTCTTCGGCGGGCGCCGCGCCTCGGCCGTGCCGCTGGTGACCGAGTCCTTCGACTGGAACCACGGCGTCTTCCTCGGAGCGAACGTCGCCTCCGAGAAGACCGCCGCAGCCGAGGGCAAGGTCGGAGAACTCCGGCGCGACCCCTTCGCCATGCTGCCGTTCTGCGGCTACAACATGGGCGACTACATGGCCCACTGGATCGACGTCGCCAAGGACAAGGACCCCGCCAGGCTCCCCAAGATCTACTACGTCAACTGGTTCCGCAAGGACGACGCGGGCCGGTTCGTCTGGCCCGGGTTCGGCGAGAACTCCCGCGTCCTGAAGTGGATCGTGGAACGCCTGGAGGGCACGGCGGAGGGCGTGGAAACCCCCATCGGCATCCTCCCGACGCCGTCCTCCCTGGACACGAAGGGCCTCGAACTCGCCCAGGACGACCTGGAGTTCCTCCTGACGGTCGACAAGGAGATCTGGCGCGAGGAGGCCTCCCTGATCCCGTCCCACCTGAACACCTTCGGCGACCACACCCCGAAGGAACTGTGGGACGAGTACAACGCGCTGGTCGACCGCCTCGCGTAACTCCCCGATCCCCGCGGCCGGTTCACCGATCAGTCCCTGACCAGACGCGTCGTCACAACCGGCCGCGGCACAACGGCAGGCCCCGTACAACGGCGTACGGGGCTGGGCCCACCCCCGGCTCCGTCAGCCCCGACGGGGAGGGGGGTGGGCCTTCGCCTTTCAGCGGGGGTGCCTGGCGAGGTGCTTCATGTCCCTCGCCGTCAGCACCAGTTGACGTTGTTGAAGTCGCGGAACGCGCCCTTGGTCTCGTCTCCCACCTGGCCGTCGATGCTGACGCCCAGGAAGTTCTGGAGGGCCTTGATCGTGTTGGTCCCGACGGCGCCGTCCACGGCGAGCCTGCTGCCGACGTAGTAGTGGTAGTAGTGGTAGTAGTTGAAGTACCTCTGCGCCGCCTTCCAGCTGTTGGTGCCCAGCTGGCCGTCGATCGTGCCGGGGTCGAAGCCCGAGCCGTCCAGGAAGCACTGCCAGTGGCGGGCCTGCGTGTTGTTCAGGCCGACGTTGTTCACGGCGAGCACGGAGGCGCTCGGGGCGCTCGCCGCGGGCGCGGGGGCCGGCCGCGGTGCCGCCAGACCCGTCCCCATGAAGCCGCCGACGGTGATCCCCGCGACTGCGGTGACGGTGGCGAGTGTCCTTGTCAGAGTGGTCGGTCGCATTCCCTCTCCCCTTCGGGTCGGCCGGGCGGCGCCGCGCCGCCCTGGCGATTCGAGAGTGGGGGGCGGCGGGTGGCGGCCGGGAGAGGCGGCGGCCGATTGACGTCCTGATGGGACGTCCCATGCCGTGACCTGCGAAGACGCGGGCGAGGGTGGTACTTCAGGGGGACGCCGGATCGGCGCGGGGCGTCCAGGAAAATGGCGCCCGGTCCGCGCGTCGCTGCGGAGGCGCGCGGACCGGGGCCGTTTCGGGGGGTGGACCCCGTGGGGGGAACTAGTGGACGGCGCTGCGGACGGCGTCCGAGTGTGCGTCCATGCGGCGGGCGGCGAGGATGGCGGACGCGGTGTCCGCGCGGGAGGCGGCGACGACGAGGGCGCGGCCGGCGAGGGTGTGGGCGCGCCGGTGGAGGGCCGCGGGGGAGCTGGTGGCGGCGTCCGTGTGGGAGCGGAGGGGGGACCGGCCGCCGCGCAGGCGGGTCACCTGGTGGGCCAGTTCGGTGGCGGCCAGCTCCAGGTCCGGGGTCGGGGTCGTCGCCCGGAGTTCGTCGGTCACCGCGAGGAGCGCGGAGAGGTGCCCGGCGAGCTGGATGTCCAGCTCTTCCTCGCGGGAGCGCTGCGGCACGTCGGAGGCGTTCGCCGGGGTGCTGTGGACCGACTTCGTGCGGATCGGCTCGTACATAGGAGGGCCTCCTGTGCGCTGACAGGAAGCCATCCTAGCTTAGATATTGTCTAAAGTTATTGGGACTACAGAATTGGTGGTACTCGGTTACCGTCGGTCAGTGCTGCCCGTACCCGTCCAGGAACCGCCCGATCCGCGTCACCGCGTCCTTGAGATCCGTCGCCGTCGGCAGCGTCACGACCCGGAAGTGATCGGGCTCGGGCCAGTTGAAGCCGCTGCCCTGGACGACCATGATCTTCTCCTGCCGCAGGAGGTCGAGGACCATCCGGCGGTCGTCCTTGATCCGGTAGACCTGCGGATCGAGGCGCGGGAAGAGGTACAGCGCCCCCTTGGGGCGGACGCACGTGACACCCGGGACCTGCGTGAGCAGCTCGTACGCCGTGTCCATCTGCTCCTTCAGCCGCCCGCCCGGCAGCACCAGCTCCTTGATCGACTGCCGCCCGCTGAGCGCGGCGACGACCCCGTGCTGCCCCGGCATGTTCGCGCACAGCCGCATGTTCGCGAGGATCGTGAGGCCCTCGATGTAGGAGTCGGCGTGCGCGCGGGGCCCGGAGATCGACATCCACCCGACGCGGTACCCGGCGACCCGGTACGCCTTGGACATGCCGTTGAACGTGAGGGTGAGCAGATCGGGCGCGACGGCCGCCGTCGCCGTGTGCGTGGCGCCGTCGTACAGGATCTTGTCGTAGATCTCGTCGGAGCAGACCAGCAGATTGTGGCGGCGCGCGATGTCGGTCAGCCCGCGCAGCATCTCCTCGTCGTACACGGCCCCCGTCGGGTTGTTCGGGTTGATGATGACGAGCGCCTTCGTCCGGTCCGTGACCTTCCGCTCGATGTCCGCGAGGTCCGGCATCCAGTCGGACTGCTCGTCACAGCGGTAGTGGACGGCCGTCCCGCCGGACAGCGACACGGCCGCCGTCCACAGCGGGTAGTCCGGGGCGGGGACGAGGACCTCGTCGCCGTCGTCGAGCAACCCCTGCATCGCCATGACGATCAGTTCGGAGACGCCGTTGCCGATGAAGACGTGTTCGACGTCCGTCTCGATGCCGAGCGTCTGGTTGTGCATGACGACGGCGCGCCGGGCGGCGAGGAGGCCCTTCGCGTCGCCGTAGCCGTGGGCCGAGGACACGTTCCTGAGGATGTCCTCCAGGATCTCCGGCGGGCA
>DATCQX010001059.1:0-4137 GCA_036569285.1 Streptomyces sp. | reverse complement strand
CCAGCGCCACCAGAGGTTTCCGCTTTCGTCGTCCCACTCCTTCACGTACACGCAGTGCGATCCCTCATGTTCCAGGGCGAGTTCGCAGCGGACGGGACCGGCGTACCGGGTGTGTTCTTTCGCCGGGATGCTTCCGCCGTGGGCTTCCACGGCGGCGGTGAGATCCAGCAGGGGCAGGATGGAAATGGCGTTGCACGCCCGTGCTCTCATCGCCATGGGGCGGATGATCCTTTCCGGTTGCACAAGTTGAGCAGGCTGAGAGTTGAACGGGTTGAACGAAGACCCCGCCCACCGGTCAGCGGGGGAACGGACTCGGCGGACGGGGTCGTCTATCGGGGCGCCGGCATCAGGATCGCGACGGCGATGACCCACGCCGCGACGCTGACGGCGACGGCAAGCAGCCGGAACGTACTCACGCGGGCTCCAACTCGGAGGGGGACGCGGTCCATTCGACCCCTCCGCCGTCCGGCCGCACCCAGGCGTGCCCCAGCCACAAGGTCTGGAGAACCCCGGTGCGCTCCCCGTCCGTCACCTCCCGCCCGATGTCCTCAGCGGTGACCATCGCCGTGCACCTCGGCCACGTGCCGCGTCCACAGGACGGCGTCGTCGCTGGAGGCGGACGGGTCGTAGTCCTTGTTCCGCTCGCCGGTCGGTAGAAGCTTCCGCGTGTGCTTGACCCACGCATCGACGAACGCCTTGCAGTCCCCACACCCATCGATGATTTTGGGCGTGATGAACGGCTTGAAGGGGTAAGCCCGTTCGGGTTTCTCGCTTGTACTGTTGCCCACTGTCGTCAATCTCCAGTTGGTTGGTGGCCACGCCCCTGGATGAAGAACCTGCCGCCTGAGTGACACTGACCGCTCAGACGGCCTCGTCCGCGAACAGCAACGTGGGCTCCGCCAGGATGTCCCGCCCGACCTCGCTCTTGTACACCTCGTCCACACTCCCGAACCGCGCCTGTGCATAGTCGAGTTCGAGCAGTGCCGCCGCCTCGCGGACGGACGTCTCATCAGGCCCCTCGATCTCGACGAAGGTCGGCAGGCCGGGCCAGGTGTCGAAGTCGAAGACGACGTTCCCGAGTTGCCACTCCTCGCGATAGTTCTCCTGGTAGCGGACCTCGGTGAGGCCGAGACCACGAAGGATCTCGGCCATCGCCCCCAGGTCCCCGACCTCCGTCTCGATCTCCGTGGTCCCGTCGATCGTGGTCGGGTCGGTGACCCGCTTGAGGGTGAGCGTCGCCCGACCGCCCTCGTCTCGCAGCCTCAGCCAAGTCCCGCCGTCCAGGGCGTCGTTCTCGAAGATCTTGCGGGTCATCAGGGTTCGGGGCATGGTCTGCACGGCCCCCAGGGAGGCCAACTTGCCCTGGAGAGCAGGGACGTCGATGTCGAGGAACGTGGCCTCGTACTCGTGCTTCATGTCTGGGATCCTTGAGGGGTGCGGGCCGCGATGAGCAGGCCCATGCGGTGCGGGTGATCGTGAGGCTGACCGATGTGCGGACGCTCGATGAACTGGCCTGTACGAAGCGTCAGTCGGACGTCCCAGTCGGCATCGAAGTGCTGGGCGAGTCTCTCGGGCGAGGTGTAGTGCTCGACGAGCGTGTGACGTTGTTCCACCGGCATCATGAACTCCGCGCCGAACAGACCCCCTTCGCGGACGAGGGACTGCATGCGGCCGACGAAATCGGCGAGCGGGCGACGGTGGTTGGCACTGTAGTGCCAGGAACAACTCGTCCAGACGGCACCACAACGCGCCTCGGGAAGTTCGACGGTGAGGAAGTCCCCCTCTACGACTTGTACCCGGCCCTGGAGTTGCTCCGCCTTGAGACGGTCGTGGAGCCCCTGGAGAGCGAAGGGGTCGCGTTCGACGGCGATGACGTGATGTCCAGCGGCGGCGAGCGTCGACACGTATCTGCCGTCACTCGCCCCGACCACCACCACTGTGGCCTCAGCGGAGGTTTCCCTCAGCGTGGCGAAGAACTGAGGGAAGAACGTGAGGGTGTGCTCCCACAGGCTCGGTGTCCGCACGGTGATCTCCTTCCTGGCCGATGCCGAGAATCGCCCGGACGACACAGTCCGGATCGCGGTCGGTGGTGTCGACGCGGTGCATGGGGAAACGGGCGTACGCGGCCGTGATCTGCTCCGGTGCCTCCTCGCTCAGGAGGTCCCAGCGGGTCACCGGCTTGGTCCGCTGGGCGAGCCGTCGCTGCCGTTCGTCCTCCGCGCACACCAGGTGGTACGTGACGGGTTGCGGCAGATCGGGTGGCAGCATGACGCCGAGCCGGGACCCGAACGAGTGATGGTTCGCGAGGCATCGGGCGAAGTAGCTCTCGACGACGACCGAGGTGCCGTCGGCCAGGTGGTGCCGGATCTCCTCGGCGGCCACGAAGAGCGCCGAGAGATAGAAGCACTGACGCGCCTCGACGCCCCCTCGAAGGTCCACTTGGCGGCGTAACGGCTGATAGAGGAGCGGAACGGTGGGCACCAGAAGAGCACCCCTGGCCGCCGCCAACAGCGGTGCCACCGTGGACTTTCCGCAGCCTCTCAGTCCCTCCAGCACCTCGAACGTGGGGTGTTCAGACACGGGCGTACACCACATCCGGCACAGGCAGGGTGAGTTCGTCGGTGGCGGTGGGCCGGTGGACGATACGGCCCGCTGCCCTCTCGTACCAGAAGGCGTGGGAATCCTTGCCCACGGCCTTGCAGGACATGGTGAGCGCGCCGCGCGGGTCGGCCTCGATCCGGTCGATCTCCCGTGGGCTGTCGATCGCCGCACAGGTCGCCGGCGCCCCGCCCTCGGACAGGTCCTCGTCGAGGACGACCTCGATGGAGAGCCCGGCCGACCGCAACTCCTCACGAAGGCGCGTGTACGCGGTCGGGTCACCGACGAGGAGTTCGGGGTGAAGGACGGCGTTGCCGACCGGGCGCAGGCAGTGGAGCTTGAGCTGACAGGCGCCGAGGCGTTGCACGACCCGCGCCAACGGCATCACTTCGGTGATGTTCCGCGACGTCACGGTCATCGTCGCCGCCGTCGCGACACCGAGTTCCCGAGCGAGGCTCAGCGTGCTCAACGCGGCGTGGTAGCTGCCCTGTTGGCGAATGACGTCGTTGGTGTCGCCGACACCTTCCAAGGAGACCCTCAACAGGTCGATGTCCGAGGAGAGTTCGGTGAGGCGGCGCTCGATGCGGTAGCCGTTGGTGCAGATCTCCACCCGCATCTCCAGCTCCCGCCGGGCCCGGCGGACCACCTCCGCCAACTCCTTGTGCACGAAGGGCTCGCCACCGAGCAGCGTCACCGCCTCGGTGCCGTACTCCTCACGCATCAGCCGGACGAGCCCGATCGCCTCCTCGGCCGTGAACGAGTCGGCGTGCTTGAGCCGTTCACCGTGGAAGCAGTGCAGGCACGAGAAGTTGCAGCGGTACAGAAGTTGCAGGTACAGCATCCGAATCCGGTGGATGCCGGTGACTTCGCGGATCACGTGGACCTCCCGGGCAGTGGAGTCCCGATCGTGGCCGTAAAAGGCGGACGGCATCACCGCGTACGCGGACGACCCGAGGACGTCTTGGGACGTTCTCAGTTCGCCGAGATGTTCTCCAAGTGGCGCATCAGCCCGGCGGTGTCGGAGAGATCCGGCAACACGAACTCCGCGCCGGCGTCGATCAGTTCCTCCCGGCTGTGCACGCCGGTGGCGACGGCGACGACATGGGAGTCCGTGGCGAGAGCGGCCTCGACGTCCCTTGGGGTGTCCCCGATCAGTACGACCGGGGCCTCCGTTCTGTACGCGAGGCGGATGCGTTCCCTTGCCACCGCCACCAGTTCAGGGCGCTGGACGCCGTCGGCCCCGAACGCCCCTACGGCGAGGTCGACATGGGAGTCGAGGCCGAAGGCGGCGAGCTTGACCCGGGCGTTCGCCGCGATGTTTCCGGTGAGGACCGAGGAGACCCAACTCCCGTGTTCGGCCACCGCCTTGAGAGCGTCACACGCCCCAGGCAGGGCCGTCCCCCGGGTGCGCAACTCCTCGAAGCGTTCCTGCCCCGCCTGCGTCAACGCGGCCTGGACCAGCTCCCATCGCGGCTCGGGAACGCCATGCCGCAGCAGTAGCTCCCGCATGATCAGACGGTCCGTACGGCCCTCCGTGCG
>DATCQX010001058.1:0-13186 GCA_036569285.1 Streptomyces sp. | reverse complement strand
GACGGGAGTGTCGTACCGGCAGCTGGAGGCGCCCGGCGCGGAGGGGCTGACCGGGCGCGGGGTGTTCTACGGGTCGGCGCTGACGGAGGCGCCGTCCTGCCAGGGGCACGACGTGTACATCGTGGGCGGCGCGAACTCGGCCGGGCAGGCGGCGATGTACCTGTCGAAGGGCGCGAAGTCGGTGACGCTGCTGGTGCGCGGGCCCGATCTGTCGGCGTCGATGTCCCATTACCTGATCCAGCAGATCGAGCAGGCGCCGAACATCTCGGTGCGCCCGCACACGGTCGTGGAGTCGGTGCACGGCGAGGACCACCTGGAGCAGCTGACCCTGAGGGACACCGAGGGCGGGGCGAGTGAACTCGTCGACGCGCAGTGGCTGTTCGTGTTCATCGGGGCGGCGCCTTTGACGGACTGGCTGGACGAGGCGGTCCTGCGTGACGAGCGCGGGTTCATCCTGGCCGGCCCTGACCTCTCGCCCGAGGGGCGGCCTCCGGCGGGCTGGGAGCTGGACCGGCCGCCGTACCACCTGGAGACCAGCGTCCCCGGCGTGTTCGTCGCGGGCGATGCGCGCGCGGAGTCCGCGAAGCGGGTCGCGTCCGCCGTAGGAGAGGGAGCCATGGCCGTCATGCTCGTCCACCGGTACCTGGAGCAGTCGTGAGCGGCGTCGTCCTGCCCTGCGACCCGGGGGAGATCGGGTCGCTGTTCCTGTTCGAGAAGCTGGAGCCGGAGCAGCTCGGGAGGCTGTGCGCGGCGGGCCGGGTGGAGAAGTTCGAGCCCGGTCCGGTGTACGCCGAGGGTGAGCCGGCGACCTGTTTCTACGTGATGATCGAGGGCACCGTCGTGCTGTCGCGGCGGGTCGGCGGGGACGACGTCGAGGTCAACCGGACCTCGCAGCGCGGCGTCTACTCGGGGTCGATGCAGTCGTTCCTCGGGGAGCGGGTGCCTCAGCTGTACGCCAGTTCGATGCGGGTGACGGAGCCGTCCCGGTTCTTCGTGGTGCCGGCCGAGGCGTTCGCGGCGATGATGCAGGACTGGTTCCCGATGGCCGTGCACCTCCTGGAGGGCATGTTCTTCGGCTCCCGCAACACGCAGCGAACGGTCGCCCAGCGCGAACGGCTGCTGGCGCTCGGCTCGTTGTCGGCGGGGCTGACGCACGAGCTGAACAACCCGGCCGCCGCGGCGGTGCGCGCCACGTCGTCGCTGCGGGAACGGGTGGCGAAGATGCGGCACAAGCTCGCCGTCATCGCCTCCGGCCCCTACGACCGGGAGGCGCTCGCGCGGCTGATCGAGATCCAGGAGCGGACGGCGGAGCTGGTGGGCAAGGCGCCCGCGCTGAGCCCGCTGGAGGCGTCCGACCGGGAGGACCTGGTCGCCGACTGGCTCGACGAGCACGGCATGGCGGAGGGCTGGCAGCTCGCGCCGACGTTCGTGCAGGCCGGGCTCGACACGGACTGGCTGGACCAGGTCGCCGCGGCCGTCGGCGAGGACATCCTGCCGGGGGCGGTGGGCTGGCTCAACTACACCGTCGAGACCGAGCTGCTGATGTCCGAGGTCGAGGACTCCACCACCCGCATCTCGCACCTGGTCGACGCCGCGAAGCAGTACTCCCAACTCGACCGCGCCCCCTTCCGTGACGCCGACGTCCATGAACTCCTCGACAGCACGCTCCTCATGCTCTCCGGCAAGCTCGGCAAGCGGATCACCGTCGTCAAGGAGTACGAACGGACACTTCCGGAAGTTCCCGCGTATCCGGCGGAACTCAACCAGGTGTGGACGAATCTCATCGACAACGCCGTCCACGCGATGGGCGGCGAGGGCACTTTGACGATCCGTACGGCGCGGGACGGCGAGCAGTTGCTCGTGGAGTTCCGCGACACCGGCTCCGGGGTGCCCGCCGACGTCCGTGACCGCATCTTCGACCCGTTCTTCACGACGAAGCCGGTCGGGGAGGGCACGGGCCTGGGTCTGGACATCTCGTGGCGGATCGTCGTCAACAGGCACCACGGCAGCCTGCGTGTGGAGTCCGTCCCGGGGGACACCCGGTTCCAGGTGCTGCTGCCGATGACCGCACCGCTCCCGGAGGAGGAACTCTGATGACCGAACTCGCCGGTGTCGACCCGAGTGTGCCGCCCAGCGGCCCGGGGTGCGTGGACTGCGACGCGGTGGGCGGGTGGTGGTTCCATCTGCGGCGCTGCGCGCAGTGCGGGCACGTCGGCTGCTGCGACTCCTCGCCGGGTCAGCACGCGACGGGCCACTACAAGTCCACCGGACATCCCGTGGTGCGCAGTTACGAGCCCGGGGAGGGCTGGTTCTGGGACTACGCGCGCGACCGGCTGCACGAGACGGGGCCCGCGCTCGCGCCGCCCCTGAACCACCCGGAGGAGCAGACGGCGCCGGGTCCCGAGGAACGGGTCCCCGACGACTGGGCGCGCTCTCTGCACCGTTGACACAGCCCGCGCGCGGGTGGTCCGTTTCCGCGCCCGGCACGGCGATACTGAGTCACATCAGCGACGCACGGTCATTTTCTGTGACCGTGCGTCGGCCGTGCAGAGGTGAGACAGCGGAGGAAACTTGACGCGCGTGAGGTGGAGAGGGCTCGCCGGCGGAGCGCTCACGGGAGCCGTGTTCCTGTCCCTGCTGAACGGCCCCGCGCACGCGGCGGCGGCACCCGCACCCGACATGGCGGGACTGCGCGGTGTGCTGAAAGCCGCCCAGCAGCAGGGGGCGCCGGGGGCGATGGCCCGCATCGACGACAAGGGGACGGTCCGTCAGGTCGCCGTCGGCGTCGCCGACCGCTCGACGAAACGGGCGCTCGGTACGGCCGACCGGTTCCGGATCGGGAGCGTCACGAAGGTGTTCTCGGCGGTCGTCCTGCTGCAGCTCGTCGACGAACACAGGCTGCGGCTCGACGCCCCCGTCAACCAGTACCTGCCGAAACTCCTGCCGGACGACCGGATCACCGTCCGGCACGTCCTGAGCCACCGCAGCGGCTTGTACGACTACAGCAACGACATGTTCGCGAGTTCCGTCTCCGGATTCGAGGCGGTCCGCACGAAAGTCTTCACCTACCGGCAGCTCGTGGCCCGCTCCCTGCGCCACCCCCGGACCACGAAACCGGGCGGCCCCTACCGGTACTCCAACACGAACTTCGTGGTCGCCGGAATGCTCGTCGAGAAGCTCACCGGGCACGCGGTGGCGACGGAGTACCAGAAACGCATCATCAAGCCGCTCAAGCTGAACGACACCGTCTACGTCCACCCCGACACCGCGATCCCCGGCCGCCACACGCGCGGGTACCTCACCACCGGCAAGGCGAGCGCCCCTTATGTCGACGCGACCCGGCAGACCGTCTCCTGGGCGCAGAGCGCGGGCGCGATGATCTCCAGCGCGAAGGACCTCGACACGTTCCTGTCGGCTCTGATGCGCGGCAGGCTGATGTCGGCGGCGCAGCTCGCGCAGATGCAGAAGTGGGTCCCGGCCGGTACCTCCCAGGCGTACGGGCTCGGCCTGCGCCGGCGCACCCTCTCGTGCGGCGTGTCCGTCTACGGCCACACCGGCGCCGTCCAGGGCTACTACAGCTACGCCTTCACCACCAAGGACGGCCGCCGCAGCCTCGCCGCCGTCTCCAACGCCTCCAACAGCTCGCGCGTCCACAACACGATGCTGCGCACCCTGGAGTCGGCGTTCTGCGGCACGAGCGCACGCACCCGGAGCGCCGCCCCGGCGGTCGACGAGCGGCCCGAGGACATCGTGCGGGACTGACCTTGGGGAACCGTGCCGGCGGCCCGCCCGTTGTCGGGGCAGGACGGAGCGACAGCGGGGCGGCACGGATGAACGAACTGGTACCCGGGGGCAACACGGCCCTCCCGAGCGGTGCGTGGACCTTCCGGGTGCCCGGCCCCTTCGACGTCAGCGCGCTGATCACGGACGACGGCGGAAAGGTCCGCGGCGACGCCGACTTCGTGTTCTTCAACCAGCCGACGGCCCCCGGGGCACGCCTCCACGGCGACACTCTGACGCTGGACGCGGCGGGCCTGCGCGCCGGCGCCACCCGCGTGACCCTCGTCGTCAGCCCCGCCGACCCCGGCACCACGCTGGCCCGCCTCCCCTCCCCCACCCTCCAGATCACCGGCCCCGGAGGCCGCACCCTGGCCCGCTTCACCCCGGCGCCCGCGCGCGAGGAGACGGTCCTTCTGCTCGCGGAGGTCTACCGCCGGGCGGGCGCCTGGAAGGTGCGGGCCCTGGGGCAGGGGTACGCGGACGGACTGGCGGGGCTGGCGCGGGACTTCGGGGTGGAGGTGGAGGAGGAGACGCCGGGGAGGGGGCGCACGGCGCCTTCCGGCAACGCGGCCAGGGGCGCGGCGCCTGCGAGCGGCACGGCCGGACGCTCGGCGCACGCCGGGACGCATCGGCACGGAGCCGGGGCGTCCCCGGGAGGCGCGAGCGGACACCCGGCGGTCTCCGGGACGCGTCAGCACGGACCCGGGACGTTCCCGGGAGGCGCGAGCGGACACCTGACAGCCACCGGAGCGCCGGAGCACGGGGCTTCCCCGCCCGGCGGCGCCTCACACGGACGCCAGGGCGCCGGTTCGCCGTCCGGCCGTCCCGCCGCCCTGCACCGCCCCTCCTCCGGTCACCGCCCCTCCCCCACCGACCCCGACGGCTACCTCGCCCTCGTCAACCCCGCCCGCGCCCGAGCCGGTTCACCCCCCGTCGCCCTCGACGCCCGCCTCACCTCAGCCGCCCACGCGCACGCCGCCGCGATGGCTGCCGCCGGGGCGCTCGGGGTGGAGGGGCGGGACGGGGTCTCCGTGTTCCAGCGGATCAGCGCCGCCGGTTTCACGTACCTGGCCGTCGGTGAGCACCTGGTCTCCGGCCCCCGGACGCACGCGGAGTTCGTCGAGTACTGCCTCGGCGCCGAGCAGGCCCGCCGGACGCTCCAGGACCCGGTGTTCACGCACGCGGGGGTGGCGCGGGTGGACGCGTACTGGACGGCGTTGTGGGCGAGCCCTCTCACGCCGGCGGGGCTGGGGCGCGTGGAGGCGGAGGTGCTGGAACTGACGAACCGGGAGCGGGCGAAGGCCGGGCTCGGGGCGCTGGCGCCGGACGGCCCGCTGGCGCACGCGGCGCGCGCGTACTGCGTCGACATGGCGGCCCGCGCGTTCTATTCGCACACCTCTCCGGAAGGCACCCAGCCCTGGGACCGGGCAGCGGCGGCGGGGTCGTCGAAACGGTCGATCGGGGAGAACATCGCCTGCGGCCAGCGCTCGCCCGCCGAGGTGGTGGACGGCTGGATGAACAGTCCGGGACACCGGGCCAACATCCTGAAGGCGGATTTCACGCACCTCGGTGTCGGCTTCGCGGGCGGCGGCCCCTCGGGCACGTACTGGACGCAGCTATTCGGGGCCTGAATTTCTCGCACACGCTTTCCCCGCGCTCCCGCCGCTTCGAATGAAAGACAGATTCGTGCCGGAAATCGCGGTTCCTTTGAACGCACCGCGCCCCGCGCGCCGTACCACTGGGAAAGGGAGAGAGACTCCGGGGGTTCAGCGAGGGATGACCATGGTCAAGGCGCACGTCTCCACGCACGAGTTGATCGCCGGCAGATACCTCCTCCTCGATGTCGTCCAGCGCGAGACGAACCGCGTCAGCTGGTACGGCCAGGACGCGGAGGACGGGCGGCCGTGTCTCGTCACACGGATCGGGCTGCCGGAAGGCACCTCGGAGGAGGACGGGCGGCACGCCGCGCACGGGGTGCGGCGCATGGCGGTGACGATGACCCGGCTGTGCCCGGGACGGATCGCGGCGGTGCTCGACGCGGTCGCGCAGGACGGTTCGCTGTGGACCGTCACGGAGTGGATCGACGGTCTGCCGCTGGGCCAGTTGATCGACCAGCAGGGCTCGTTCCACCCCGCGCGGGCGGCGGCGATCGCCCTGGAGGTGCTGGACGTCCTGGAGGCGGCGCACAGTGAGGGGATCACGCACGGCGAGCTGAGCCCGGGGCAGATCTTCGTCCGGGACCGGGGCCCCGTCGTCCTCACCGGGTTCGGCCTGGTCGGCGCGACGCTCGCGCCCCGGATCGCGGCCCCGTCGTACGCGTCGCCGGAGCAGGCGCGCGACGAGCGGATCGGCCCGGCGGCGGACCTGTGGGCGCTGGGCGCGATCCTGTACACGCTCCTGGAGGGCCGCCCGCCGTTCCGGGACCGGGACAGACCCGAGGCGACCCTGAGAGGCGTGGACCGCCTCCCCCTGCGCGCGCCCGTGCGCGCCGGGCCGCTCGCCGCAACCGTGCAGGGCCTGCTGCGCAAGGACTCCCGGGAGCGGCTCAACCGGGCGGTCCTGCGGCAGTCCCTGACACGGACGCTGGACGAGAACCCGCACCTCACCCCGGCGCCCCGGCTGCGGCGCGCGTACGCGGTGCTGCACGGCGCCCCGCAGTGGCGCGGGCGCGCGGTGGCGGCGGGGACGGCCCTCGCGGTCGTGGCGGTCGCCGTCGCGGCCCTCGCAGCGACGAACCAGCTGCCGGGCACCGAGGACGCGGGCACGGACACCCAGGCCCGGCCCTCGGCGACCGCGCCGGCATCCGCCGACAACGACGTCGAACAGAGCGCTCCCGCGGCACCCGCCCCGGCTCCGACTCCCCCGCCCTCGCAGGCCCCCACGTCGGCGCCTCCGTCGCCGTCCCTCTCCGCCTCCTCCCCGGCCCCGGCCGTGCAGTACACGGTCTACCGCGCGCCCGAGGGCTTCTCGATCGCGCTGCCGAAGGGGTGGAAGCGGGTGGAGACCCGCAGGCAGGGCGATCTGGCGTACCGGGTGACGTTCGGCGCCGAGGGCGACCACCGGACCCTCGCCGTCACCTACAGCACGCGGCTCGGCCCGGACCCGGTCGAGGTGTGGCGGGACACCGTGGAGCCGGAGCTGCGGCAGGAGGAGGGGTTCCGGCGGATCGGGGAGATCCGGGCGACGACGTACCAGGGGTTGAAGGCGGCCGACATGGAGTGGGTCGTGGACGACGGGCACGGCGAGGCGCTGCGCACGTTCGGGCGGGGGTTTCTGACCGGGGAGCACTCCGGGTTCTCGCTGCGGTGGACGACGCCGGACGCGGACTGGGAGAAGCCGGTCAACGTGGAGGCGCTGAAGACGTATTTCAAGACGTTCAGGCCGAACTGAGGAGACGTTTCGGCCGGGCGGGGCGAGCCCGCGCGGGTCTTGCCAAAAGGGCGTCAACGGGTCGATATAGGCTGCCGGTCTGCATGTTCGTAAGCCCAGCAGTTCTCTTGAGGAGTCTTCCGTGACCCTGGCGATCGACCCGTCCGAGATGCCCGCCGAGGTGGAGTTCGCCCCGCTCGCCGACGCCGTGGTGCGGGACGCGCGGGAGTTCGGCGCGTACGCGCGGACCGGTGGTTGGGCCTTCGGGCTGAAGGTGGCGCGCAGTGTGCGGCCCGGCGGCCAGACCGCGGGCGAGAGCGGCGACAAGGTGTCGGCGAAGGAGTTCGCCGAGCTGGC
Organism: Streptomyces sp.; assembly: GCA_036569285.1. Taxonomy (GTDB): domain Bacteria; phylum Actinomycetota; class Actinomycetes; order Streptomycetales; family Streptomycetaceae; genus Streptomyces. Next base: position 5,680 of record DATCQX010001058.1, on the reverse strand, counting down.
CGAGTGCTCCCCCGAGCGCGTGATGCGCTACTACAAGGCGTGGGACCGTGCGGCCGACGACGGTCTGGTCCCCCAGTTCGAGGAGCTGGAGCCGGGCCAGGACGTCCAGCTCCCGGACGCGGACGTCTGGCTGAGCTACTACGTCTCCCGCTCCAGCGCCACCTCCGAGCGCGGTACCGCGATCTCGGAGGCGGCGGAGGCGGAGGGCATCCGGCCGACGAAGGCCCTGGAGGTCGCCGAGAACCCGACGGCCCTGCGCGCCGCGATCCTCGCCGACCCGTCGACCGCGCGGGCCGCCCGCGCCGCCCTCCTGGACCGCATCAAGGAGGACCCGACGCTCCAGGCCGAGCTGGCCCGGGACGTCGTGCGCACCGACGACCTGAAGAAGGCCGTCGCGACGGAGAGCCGCTCCGCCGACCGCATCGGCTATGTCCGGCAGATCGCCGAGTCCGGCCAGGTGAAGACCCCGGCCGGGCAGACGATCGACGCGCCGAAGGAACTGCGCGAGGAGGCCGAGCGGCACCTGTCCCTCATCGACGAGCTGAACGACGACGAGGACGCGGGCGAGTGGGCGTCCGAGGCGTACGACACGATGAAGAACCTCGTCGTGGAGGCCGTCGAGGCCGATCCCGAACTCCGTGTCCAGGAGCGGCGCACGAAGTTCTACAGCAGCCTCCAGCGCGCCACGAAGGTGTTCGAGGAGCTGACCTTCGACGACGCGCAGGACTTCTACGAGGACGACATGGTCAAGCAGCTGGAGGAGCTGCAGGAGGCGATCGGAAGCTGCATCGCCTCTCTGCGCAAGGCCCGTTCCAGCGACTCCGAGTAGCCGCTACCAGCGGTTCTCGACCTGGTCCTTGATCCGGCGGTCGTACAGGTCGCGGATCGAGGCCAGGGTGGCGGCGTCCAGTTCGGGCAGGTCCGCGGCGCTCGCGTTGGCGCGGGCCTGTCCGGGGTTGCGGGCGCCGGGGATGACGGTGGTGACGCCGGGCTGCTGGAGGATCCAGCGCAGGGCGAGCTGGGCGGGGGTGACGCCCTCGGGGGCGAGGCCCGCGAACTCGACGGCGGCCTCGACGCCGGTCGCGTAGTCGACGCCGGAGAAGGTCTCGCCCTGGTCGAACGCCTCGCCGTGCCGGTTGTAGGTGCGGTGGTCGTTGTCCGGGAAGACGGTGTCCTTCGTGTACTTGCCGGACAGCAGGCCGGAGGCGAGGGGCACGCGCGCGATGATCGCGACTCCGGCCTTCTCGGCGGCGGGGAGGACCTCGGCGAGGGGCTTGAGGCGGAACGGGTTGAGGATGATCTGGACGCTGGCGACACCGGGGCGGGCGATCGCGGTGAGCGCCTCGGCGCAGGTCTCGACGCTGACGCCGTAGTGGGCGATGCGCTCCTCGGCGACCAGGGTGTCGAGGGCGTCGAACACCTCGTCGCTGGAGTAGACGGCGGTGGGCGGGCAGTGCAGCTGGACCAGGTCGAGGCGGTCCACGCCCAGGTTGCGCCGTGAACGGTCGTTCCAGGCGCGGAAGTTGTCGAGGACGTAGTTCTCGGGGAGCTGCTCGACGCGGCGGCCCATCTTGGTGGCGACGAAGACGTCCAGCTCCGGGCGGGAGCGCAGGAACGTCGCGATGGTCTGTTCGCTGAGGCCGTCGCCGTAGACGTCGGCGGTGTCGAAGAAGGTGACGCCGGACTCGACGGCCGCGTCCAGGACCGCGAGGGCCTCCTTCTCGTCGACGTCGCCCCAGTCGGCGCCGAGCTGCCAGGTGCCGAGGCCGATGACGGATGCGGACCGTGCGGTCCTCTTGAATGCGCGCTGCTCCATGGCCGCAGTCTGTCATCAGGGCCGGTGGGGGCGGAAACGGGGGCGCCTCGCGGGCATCATCACTCGTCCGGGTGACCCGTCCACCCGACCGGCCGAACCAAGATCACATACGTTTAACCTGATCTTGTGACTGATCCTTCCGTGAACCTCCCCGACCAGCGTGCCACGCACTTCCCCAGCCGCCGCGGCTTCCTGGGCGGTGCTGCCGCCGCCCTGGTGCTGCTGGCCGCCGAGCCGGCCCTCGCCGCCTCGGAGCTGCCCGGCTTCCCGTCCGGCGTGGACGTGCGCCGCACCGCGTACCGCAACTGGGACGGCACGATCACCGCCACCGGCCTGTGGGCCTGCGTCCCCACGACCCCGGCGCAGGCGGTGGCCGCCGTCAACTGGGCGCACGGGCACGGCTGGACGGTCCGCCCCCGGGGCTCCTCGCACGGCTGGGCCCCGCTGACGCTGGCGCAGGACACCCCCGCGGACGCGCGCGTCCTCCTCCTCGACACCTCCCGCTTCACGGGCCTCTCCCTCGACTCCCCCACCGCCGTCCGCGCCGGCACGGGTGTCCACATGGAGACGCTGCTCGGGTTCCTGGAGGAGCACGGCCTCGGGGTGACCGCCGCGCCCGCGCCGGGCGATCTGACGCTGGGCGGGGTCCTGGCGATCGACGGGCACGGGACGGCCGTCCCCGCGACCGGTGAGGAGCGGCTGCCGGGGCAGACGTACGGGTCGCTGAGCAACCGGGTGCTGGAGCTGACGGCGATCGTGTGGGACGGGCACGCGTACGCGCTGCGGACGCTGCGGCGCGAGGAGGCGGACTGCGCGGCCCTGCTCACGCATCTCGGACGGGCCCTGGTGGTCGAGGCCGTGCTCAGGGTGGGGGCGAACAGCAACCTGCGCTGTGTGAGCCGGACGGACATCCCGGCGAAGGAACTGTTCGGGGAAGGGGACAGTGGGCGGACGTTCGCGAGTTTCGTGGACTCCGCCGGGCGGGTGGAGGCGATCTGGTTCGCGTTCACCGAGTTCCCGTGGCTCAAGACGTGGAGCGTGGAGCCGGTCAAGCCGCCGCTGTCGCGGCGGGTGACGTCCCCGTACAACTATCCCTTCTCCGACTCCATCCCCACATCGGTCGCCGACCTCGGCGGGCGGCTCGTCGCGGACGCGGCCTGGTATCTGGCACCGGTGCTGGGCAAGGTGCAGCTCAGCGCGGTGGTGCTGGGGCTCGCGGCGACGTTCTCCACGGACCTGTGGGGGCCGTCGAAGAACACGCTGCTGTACGTCAAGCCGACGACGCTGCGGGTCCACGCGAACGGGTACGCGATCCTCACGTCACGCCCTCAGGTGCAGCATGTCGTCTCGACGTTCGCGGCCTTCTACCGCAAGCAGCTCGACGCGTACGCCGCACGGGGCCAGTTCCCGATCAACGGCGCCGTCGAGATCCGCGTGACCGGTCTCGACGACCCCGCCGACGCCGAACACCCCGGCGCGCGGGCGCCCCTGCTCTCCGCCCTGACCCCCGTGCCGGACCACCCCGAGTGGGACACGGCCGTCTGGCTGGACATCCTGACGCTGCCCGGGACTCCGCACGCCGAGGAGTTCTACCGGGAGCTGGAGCGGTTCCTGCTGGCGTCGTTCGACGGGACGGACGCGCTCGCGCGGGTGGAGTGGTCGAAGGGGTGGGGGTACACGGAGGAGGAGGCGTGGAGTGATCCCGAGGTACTGGAGCAGGTGATACCTCAGACGTACGGGCAGGCGTGGGGAGAGGCGGCGGCAACGCTTCAACGGCTCGATCCGCACGGGGTGTTCAGGGCGCCGCTGCACGACCGGCTGTTCGGGTAGGCCGCGGGCGGCCCGATGCGGACCGCCCGCTTCAGACCGCCCGGCTCGGCGGTTCCGTGAGGATTGCCTGCACCTTCGGGCCGTACCGCTCGACGATCTCCTCGACCGGCGTGGCCCGCACCGCCTCGCCCCGGGCGATCCCGTTCATCACCCCGAGTCCGAGCAGCGTGGCCATCGCGAGTTCCGCGCGCAGGGCGGCGTCCGGGCCGGGCAGGCGGGCGGCGAGGCGGTCGACGACCTGGGTGCGGAAGTTGGCGCGCACCCCGTCCCCGTGCTCGCCGTGCAGCGGGGCGAAGACGATCCGCAGGACGGGGTCGGCGCCCTCCTCCCGCTGGCCGCCCACCACGCACCGGACCATGTGCCGGCCCAGTTCCTCCAGCGGCGCGTCGAGCAGGGCCTGCGTGTCCGCCTCGAACGACATCACCCGGGCGAACAGGGCGTCCTTGTTGCCGAAGTACTTCACCACCAGCGGGGCGCTCACCCCCGCCCGTTCGGCGACCGCCTTCAACGTGATGTCGGCCCGCGCCTGCCGGGCGAGGAGACGGCGGGCGGCCATGAGGATCGCCGCTTTGGTGGTCTCGGCGTCGCGCCGCGCGGGAGCCGGGGAGTGCGGGGTGCTCGGATCACCCGACGTGCTCGGGGCGCCGGACGTACTCGAAGTACCGGGAGTGCTCGACGTGCTCGGAATACCGGAAGTGCTCACGCCCCTCATGCTCCCTCCTTCACCCCCTCCCGTACGCCCTGGACCACCTGCACGCTCTCCCCCGCCTTCTCTTCCCGGGGAATCGTCAGCGCCACAGCGCTCGCCACCAGAGCCACCACCCCCGCGACGGAGAACGCGACCAGGTACCCATGCAGCGTGGGTACCGGCACCCCGCCCACCGGCGCCATGTGATGCACCAGCACCGCCGCGACCGCCGCGCTGGACACCGCCTGTCCGATCGTCCGCATCAGGACGTTGACCCCGTTCGCGGAGGCGGTCTGCCCGGGGGGTACGGCTCCCAGGATCAGCGCGGGCAGCGCCGAGTACGCGAAGGCCGTTCCCGTGGAGACGATGGCCGCGCCCACCATGATCATGACGAGCGAGTGGCTGTCGGCGATCCGCACGGCGTACCCGCAGGCGATGACGGCGGCCCCCAGCGCGAGGGTGACCCGCGCTCCCCGGGCCGCCGAGACGCGCACGGAGACCGGGGAGAGGAACAGCATGATGACCCCGGCCGGCAGCAGGCACAGCCCGGTCTCCACGAGGGAGAGGCCGAGCCCGTACCCGGTCTCCTTGGGCGCCTGCACCAGTTGCGCGGTGACGAGGGAGTTGGCGTAGAACGCGAACCCGATGAACAGGGCCGCGACGTGGGGCAGCCCCACGCGTGCGCTGGTCACCAGCCGCAGGTCCACGAGCGGCCGCTGCGCTCGCCCCTGCTGCCACCACCACAGCGCGAGCACGACGACGGCGGCGGCGAACAGCCCGACGATCCGGCCGCTGCCCCACCCCCACTGACCGCCCTGCGACACGGCGAGCAGCAGACACACGAGCCCGACGGCGAGCCCCACCGCACCGGTCACGTCGAACCGTCCGGGCTCCCGCACCGGGGACTCCCGCACCGTCCACCGGATGAGCGCGAGCCCGAGCGCCCCCAGCGCTCCGGTGACCCAGAACATGACGTGCCAGTTGAAGTACTGGACGACGAGAGCGGCGGCCGGGAGCCCGAGCGCGGCGCCGATCCCGACGGTGGAGCTCATCAGCGCGACGGCCGATCCCCGTTTCTCCAGGGGGAGTTCGTCGCGCAGGATGCTGATGGAGAGCGGGACGACGGCGGAGGCGGCGCCCTGGAGGGCGCGGGCGGCGATGAGGATGCCGATCTGGGAGGTGAGCGCGCAGATCACCGAGCCGACGGAGAGCATCGCGAAGGACAGCAGCAGGACGCGCCGCTTGCCGTACATGTCGCCGGCGCGGCCGAGGACGGGGGTGAGGACGGCGCCGGAGAGGAGGGAGGCGGTGACCATCCAGGAGACGGCGGAGGCGGAGGAGTGGGT
>DATCQX010001057.1:0-3364 GCA_036569285.1 Streptomyces sp. | reverse complement strand
GCTGGCCCACTAACTCCCTTGTTACAAGGCTTCGTTAGCATGCGCACACACGCTGTCGAACAGGCAGACGCCTCAAGAGTGGTGGAACACCCCTGTCACCACTGTGTCGTTACTCAGGTCGCGTGCCTGTCCACCAGCGTGAGTCCATCGGAGCAGTCAGTGATCGAGCCCAGCGCCGCCTTGTCGTCGTTCGTCGAGGACGCCAAGAACAAGGCCCCGGTCGCCAGCGGCCATCACAACGACAACTACGTGTACAAGCTGACGGAGATCCCCGCGAGGATCCTCGGACAGGAGCCCGGGACGACCGTGCTGGTGCGAGTGCGCCGACGGGACGCGCTGCCGGTGGTGATCCGGACCTGGCAGGACGAGGGCGCCGTCCTCAAGGCCGTCCGCCCGCATCTCCCGCACGCGCCGACCTGTCTGGTGCGCACCGAGCGCTTCAGTATCCACAGCTATGTGAAGGGCGTGCCGCTCTCGACCGTGTGCGGCAACGGAAAGCCCGTGGACAGCAGGCTCGTTAGGGCGCTGACCGGGCTGCTCGCCCAGATGACCCGGGTACGGAGGTCGGAGCTGCCGGCTCTGCCGAGTCGGTGGGCCGCGCACGGTTCTGACAGTCAGGTGTTTCTCAAGACCTTGGCCGGGGAGGCGGATCGGCAGGTCAGGATGCCCAACTCGCGTGCATTCGGCGGCCTGTTCGAGTCGCTGGGTGTCCCCGAGGACGCCCTGACCCGCTTCGCCGAGCGTGTGCCCGCGATGGCCCGGCGGCCGTACAGCCTGCTGCACACCGACCTGCACAGGGAGAACCTGATCCTCCCGTACGCCTCGGAGGACGGGGGGCTGGTCAGCGTGGACTGGGAACTGGCTTCATTCGGGGACCCGTTGCAGGATCTGGCGACGCATCTCGTGCGGATGAAGTACCCGGCGCACCAGTGGGACGAGGTGATCGGGGCGTGGGAGTCGGCGATGCGGGGAGCGCGGCCCACGGCGGTGACGGGCTTCGACACGGACCTGTGCCACTACCTGGACTTCGAGCGGGCGCAGTCCCTGTACCCGGATGTGATGCGCGCCGCGCGCCGCCTGGATAAATCGTTCACTCAACGCGACCTCGACCAGGCGACGAGGGAAGTCGAACGGGCACTCCATGCCGCCGAACGCCCGCTCAGGCTGAGGGCGTTGCCGGGCCGTGCGGAGATCGAGCGGGCCCTGTTCCGCTGGCACGCGGCCCGGCACGGCGGCGAGGTCAGTGGACGGGACTGGCTGGCGAAGGCGTTCGACTGGCGGCTCGACACCGAAAAGGTGCCGCTCACACCGGAGTTCGGGGCGGAGCAGGTGAAGGCGGTGCTCCTCGCGGAGGGCGCGGCCGGAGCGGGCCAGGTGTTCAAGGGCGCCTCGCACCTCAACACGGTCGTCGAGGTGCCCGGCGTCGGCTTCCCGGTCGTGGTACGGCGCCAACTGCCCTACGTGCGGCGGCTGGAGCATCGTCCACTGTACGAACACGCAGTGCTGGGAGCGATCCACGCGTCCCGGGTGCCGGTGCGGGCGCCCAGGGTGCTGGCGGTGGGGGAGAGTTACGGCGAGGACCCGTTCGCGATCCACACGTACGCGGGGCCCGAGCCGGAACGGGTGCCCCGGCATCCGGTGGACGGACTGCGGCCGTACGAGGCGGACGCGCTGGTGGACCAGTTGTGCGCGCTGACGGAGGTGGACTGGACGTCGCTCGATCCGAAGGCGGAACAGCGGGATTTCTACGAGAAGTTGATCGAGTTCCTGGTCGACATGGTCGCGTACCTGCCCTCGGAGACGGCCCAGTTGGCCAGGGAGGTGGGCCTTCCCGACTCCGTCCGGCTGGAGGGACTGCTGCGACGGCACCGAGTGACCCGCCGCCGCCCTTCCCTCCTGCACGGCGACCTCAACCCCTGGAACCTCGTCCGCCGCCGTGACTCCGTCGAACTCACCCTCATCGACTGGGAGTTGGCGCTCGTCGGCGACCCGCTGTACGACCTGGTCCGGCACATGCACCTGACGCCGACGAAACAGGCCATCAGGGAACGGATGTTCCAGCGGTGGGAGAAACAGCTCGGGGCGGAGCGGGTGGTGGGGTGGGAGACCGACTGGCGGGTGTACCGGTGGCTGGAGATCGTGCGGTCGGCGTACATCGACCTGGACCGGCTGGTGAGCAGGGAGGCGCTGGAGGCGCCCAACGTGCGGCGGGCGGTGGACTCGTACGGGCAGACGCTGAAGGCGGCGCTGGAGGTGCTGGGGCTGCCGGTGCCGCGGGCGGCGAACCCGTATCTGGGGCTGGCGCTCACGGGATAGGGATACTCACGAGGTAGGGGTATCACGGGGTAGGGGCTCGGTAGAGGTTTACGGCTGGGGCACGCGTGCACACCTGGGGTCCGGTTCGCGTACCCGTGCGTAGGCTCGTCCCATGAACGAGAGCGGTTTGCGGGAGCGCAAGAAACAGCGGATGTACCAGGACGTGTCGGACATCGCCGTGCGGATGTTCATCGAGCGGGGGTTCGACGAGGTGTCCGTGGCGGAGGTGGCCGCCGCGGCGGAGATCTCCAAGCCGACGCTGTTCCGGTACTTCCCGGCGAAGGAGGACCTCGTCCTGTACCGGCTCGCGGACCACGAGCGGGAGGCCGCGGACGTGGTGTCCGCCGGGCGCGCGCAGGGCGTCATGCCGGTGGAGGCGCTACGGCGGCACTTCCTGGCGGGACTTGAGGCCGAGGACCCGGTCACGGGGCTCAACGATCATCCGGGAGTGCGCGCTTACTACGCGTTGCTGTACGGGACTCCGGCGCTCGTCGCGCGGCTGTACGGGTTCCTGGAGCGCTCCGAGGACGCGCTCACTGACGCCCTCGGGGGCGGCTTCGCGGCACGGCTCGCCGCCGGGCAGATCATCGCCGTCCGCCGGATCCTCGCGCTGGAGAACTGGCGGCGGATCGCGGAGGGGGAGTCGGTGGAGGAGGTGCGCGCGTGGGCGGTCGAGGCGGCCGAGCGGGCGTTCCGGGTGCTGGAGGGGGCGGTGGCCGAGCTGTTCGAGTGGGACGAGTGACGGGACTTCGGGCGCGGACGTACAACGGGCGGCGCACGCCGACCTGTTGTCGGTGTGCGCCGCCCGGAGGTGAACGGCCGTGCCATGACGCCTACTTGGGGTCCTGCTCGAACTTCGCGGTGGACCAGAAGTAGCCGAGGACCGTCAGGCCCACGCACCAACCCACCGCCAGCCAGCCGTTGTTGCCGATCTCCGTGCCGAGCAGCAGACCGCGCAGCGTCTCGATGGCCGGGGTGAACGGCTGGTACTCGGCGACCGGCTGGAACCAGCCCGGCATCGTGTCCACCGGCACGAACGCGCTGGACA
>DATCQX010001056.1:0-2708 GCA_036569285.1 Streptomyces sp. | reverse complement strand
GCCGCGATCTCCCCGTTGGACAGCCCCTGGGCGACGAGGACCATCACCTCGCGCTCCCGCTCGGTGAGCCGCTCCAGCTCCTTGTGCTCCGGCGCCCGGCCGCTGCTCGGGAGCATCGGGGCGAACCGGTCGAGCAGCCGGCGCGTGGTGGACGGCGCGACGACGGCGTCCCCGCTGTGCACGGACCGGATCGCGGCGAGCAGCTCACCGGGGGGCACGTCCTTCAGCATGAACCCGGAGGCGCCCGCCTTCAGCCCGGAGAACGCGTACTCGTCGAGGTCGAACGTCGTCAGGATGAGCACCTTCGGCGGGTCGGGCTCCTCGCAGATCCGCCGGGTGGCCTCCACGCCGTCCAGCTTCGGCATGCGGACGTCCATGAGGACGACGTCGACGTCCGTGGAGCGCACCACCTGGAGCGCCTCGACCCCGTCGCCCGCCTCCGCGACGACCTCCATGTCCGGCTGGGCGGCGAGCACCATCCGGAACCCGGTGCGCAGGAGCACCTGGTCGTCGACGAGCATCACGCGGATCGTCATCGGGGCCTCTTCCGTTTCCGTTTACATGACATTCGTGACAGGTGTCAGTGACGTACTGGGACGTCAGTGCGCCGGTTTGAGCGGGAGCAGCACGCTGATGCGGAAGCCGCCCCCGGGGCGCGGACCGGCGTCCAGGGTCCCGCCGACCATACCGACGCGCTCGCGCATGCCGATCAGGCCGTGGCCCTGTCCGTCGGCGCCGCCCTCCTCGTACAGCTCGTGGGGGGCGCCCTTGCCGTCGTCCTCGACGAGCAGGCCGAGGCCGTCGTCGAAGTAGACGAGCCGGACGCTGGCGCCCGCGTTCGGGCCGCCGTGCTTGCGGGTGTTGGTGAGCGCCTCCTGGACGATCCGGTAGGCCGTCAGCTCGACGCCGCTGGGCAGCGGGCGGGCGGTCCCCTCGACCTTGAAGTCGACGGGGAGGCCGGAGCCCCGGCACTGCTGGACCAGGTCCTCGATCTGCTCGACGTCCGGCTGCGGGACGTACTCGCCGCCCTCCCGGTGCTCTCCGGTGCGCAGGACGCCCAGCAGGCGGCGCATCTCCGCGAGCGCCTGGCGGCCGGTCGAGGAGATCGTCTCCAGGGCCTTCTTCGCCTGGTCGGGGGCGGCGTCGAGGACGTACGCGGCGCCGTCCGCCTGGACGACCATCACGGACACGTTGTGCGCCACCACGTCGTGCAGTTCGCGCGCGATGCGCGCGCGTTCCGCCGCGACCGCGACCTTCGCCTGCGCCTCGCGCTCGCGCTCCAGCCGGGCCGCCCGCTCCTCCAGTTGCGCGAGGTACGCGCGCCGGGTGCGCATCGAGTCGCCGAGGACCCAGGCGAGGAGGAACGGGATGGTCAGGAAGACGATGGTGACGACGTTGCCGCCGGGGCCCGAGTCGTCCGGCCAGCGCAGTTGCGCCGCGGCCGCCGCGCACACGCCGACGCCGAGCGCCGTCCAGGACGCCCAGCGGGCGCCGATCGCCGCGACCGTGTAGACGATGATCAGCATCGCGAAGTTCGCCGCGTTGACGCCCACGCCGAGCACGAGCTGCGCGCAGCCCGCCACCACGGCGAGCACCAGCATGGCCTCCGGCAGTTTCCTGCGCAGCGTCATCACCACGCACAGCGCGAGGACGGCCGGCACGACCACCGCCATGGAGTGCGTCCGCCCGGCCTCGTGGTTGGCCGCCTCCGTGGCGAGGGCGAACACGAAGAGGACCACGGCCCAGAAGCCGTCCACCCCGGTCGGGTGCCTGCGGAAGAAGTCGTAGAGGCGCTGCACGTAACCCAGCGTAGGGATGCGTGATGCCCCTGTGGGTCAGCCAAAGGGCCGATCCGCACCGCGCGCACGTACTCCGCAAGGTGGAGGGAGTGATCAGCTGTGCGCATAGTCTGGGCGGGTGGAGGAGAAAGCGCGCAGGGCTGGTCCGGCCGCGTGGCGCGGCTGGCGGACGGCCGCCGAGGAGGCCTTGTACGGCCCTGAGGGCTTCTACCGGCGCCCCGAGGGCCCCGCGGGCCACTTCCGCACCTCCGTGCACGCCTCGCCCCTCTACGCCCGCGCCGTGGCCGCCCTCCTGTGCCGCGTGGACGAGGCCCTCGGCCGCCCCGCCCGCCTGGACTTCGTCGACCTGGCCGCGGGCCGCGGCGAACTGACGGCGGCGGTCCTGGACGCCCTTCCGGACGACGTCGGCGCGCGCACCCGCGCGTGGGCCGTCGAACTCGCCGCCCCGCCCGCCGCGACAGACCCGCGCGTCACCTGGACCACCGAGGCGCCGCCCGGCGTCACCGGGCTGCTGTTCGCCAACGAGTGGCTGGACAACGTGCCCCTCGACGTCGTCGAGACGGACCCGGACGGTGTCCCCCGGACCGTCCTCGCCGCCCCCGACGGCACCGAGCGCCTCGGCGCCCCGGTCGACGGCGAGGACGCCGCGTGGCTGGCCCGCTGGTGGCCCCTTGGTGCCGAGGAGGGCCTGCGCGCGGAGATCGGCCTCCCCCGGGACCGCGCCTGGGCCGACGCCGTCTCCGCCGTCGAGCGGGGTCTCGCGGTCGCCGTCGACTACGGGCACGCGGCGGACGCCCGGCCGCCGTTCGGGACGCTCACCGGGTTCCGCGCGGGGCGCGAGGTCGTGCCGGTGCCGGACGGGACGTGCGACATCACGGCGCATGTGGCGCTGGACGCGTGCGCGCGGGC
>DATCQX010001055.1:0-4435 GCA_036569285.1 Streptomyces sp. | reverse complement strand
ACCTATCCCACCGACACGGCACGCCAGATCCCCCTCCCCACCTACGCCTTCCAGCACGCCCACTACTGGCCGCTTGAGCAGCGGCTCGACGCGGTGAAGGGCACGAAGGGCGGGGTGGACGCGGACTTCTGGCGGATTGTGGCGGAGACGGACCGTGAGCGGCTCGCCGATGAACTCGGTGTGGGCCAGGGCTCGTTGGATGCCGTGCTGCCCGCTCTGTCGTCCTGGCGGGAGCGGCTCAACGAGCAGTCCGAGCTGGAGCGTTGGCGTTACAAGGTGACGTGGACGCCGGTCACCGCGGCGACCGGTGCCGATGTGGTCGAGCTGTCCGGGACCTGGCTGGTGGTGGCCCCCTCCGACGGTTCCGCGCGGGACTGGGAGGACGCCTCCGTCCGTCGGCTCGACGAGGCGGGGGCAACGGTCGTCCGACTAGGGGTCGACGGCGCCACCCGCGCTGAACTGGCCGACCGGATCAGGGATGCCCTGGCGGGGGCCGACGTCGCCCCCACGGGCGTACTGTCGCTGCTCGCCCTGGCCCAGGACCCGTCCGCCACACAGGTGTCGGCCGGTGCCATCGGCACCCTGACGCTCGCGCAGGCGCTCGGTGACGCGGGGATCAAGGCCCCGCTGTGGTGCCTGACCCGGGGTGCGGTCTCCGTCACCCCCGACGACGACGTCGACGCCGACCAGGCTCAGGTCTGGGGCGTGGGCATCGTCGCGGCACTGGAGCACCCCGACCGTTGGGGCGGCCTCGTCGACGTACCGGCGAAGACCGACGTACCGGCGAAGCCCGGGACCGCCGAAGAATCGGGCGCACCGCAGTCGCACGAACAGCGCGTCCTCGACCGCCTCGTTGCCGCACTCGCCGGTCTGCCGGCCGAAGGGCAGGCCGGGGGGCAGACAGGTGCCGCGCACGAGGACCAGCTCGCCGTCCGGCCCTCCGGCCTCTACGCCCGCCGCCTGACCCGCGCCCCGCGCCCGCGGAGCACTGCCACGTGGCAGGCCCGTGGCACCTACCTCGTCACGGGGGGAACCGGTGGTCTCGGCGGTCGGCTCGCGGCGGATCTGGCCCGGTCGGGTGCCGAACACCTCGTGCTGATCAGCCGGAGCGGCCCCGACGCCCCGGCGGCCCCGGCCCTGCGCGCCGAACTCGAAGAACTGGGCGCCCGGGTGACCATCGCCGCCTGTGACGTCGCCGACCGCGCGGCGCTGGCCGCACTCGTCGCCGACCTCGACGCGGACGAGTCCGCCGGGTCCGGGATCCGGGGCGTCGTGCACGCGGCCGGCGTCGGGCAGCTCGTCGAGCTGGCGGCGATGGACGTGCCGGAGTTCACGCGCGTCGTCGCGTCGAAGGTGTCGGGAGCCCGCAACCTCGACGAACTGTTCGCCGACCGTCCGTTGGACGTCTTCCTGTGCTACTCCTCCATCTCCGCTGTCTGGGGCGGTGGCGGTCAGGCCGCGTACGCGGCGGGCAACGCCTTCCTGGACGCACTGGTGCGAGGACGACGCCGTCGCGGCCTGACCGGCACCTCCGTCGCGTGGGGCGCCTGGGCCGAGGCGGGGCTGGCCACCGGCCGTAGCGAGGAGGACCTGCGGAGCCGGGGCATTCTGCCCATGGCACCCGAACTCGCCGTCCAGGCACTGCGCCAGGCACTGGCGGACGACGAGACGGAACTGATGGTGGCCGACATCGACTGGGAGCAGTTCGCCCCCGTGTACACGATGTCCCGCCCCAGCCCGCTGTTCCTCCGACTCGCCGACGCCCAGCGAGCCTTGACGGCGATCCCGGCGTCCGGCACGGAGGAGCGGGGTGAGGAGCGGCAGCGGCTCCGGGACAGCCTGACGGCTCTGCCGACGCCCGAACGGCTGCGGAAGCTGACGGAGTTGGTGCGTACCCATGCCGCACTGGTCCTGGGGCACACGGGATCGGACTCGGTGAAGAGCGAACGGCCTTTCCGTGAACTGGGCTTCGACTCCCTGACCGCGGTCGACTTCCGCAACCGGCTCGGCGCCGCCACCGGCCTCGCCCTGCCCACCACCCTCGTCTTCGATCATCCGACCCCTGACATCCTCGGCCGCCATCTGCTCGGTGAGCTGTTCGGCGACGGGCCCGACGCGACGGCCGCCGAACCGGTCCTCGCCGAACTGGGCAAACTGGAACTCGCCTGGTCCGCCGCGGCCACCGACTTCGACGCCGAGACCCGTTCGAGCCTCACCGCTCGCCTCCAGGCACTCGTCGCCCGCATCACCGACACCGACCACGGCGGCTCCACTGCCACGGGTTCGGCGGCGGACCTCGGCCCGGACGTCGAACTGCTCCTCGAAGGAGCTTCGGACGACGAGATCTTCGAGTTCATCAGCAAAGAGCTGGACTGACCTTCCTTCTCCCCCCACTCACCCCCTTTCTTTTCGCGGTTCTCGCACCCGGTGCGATCGAGATCCCTGAGCGACCGCGCCCTGCGCGACGGAGGTTGACTGACATGTCGAACGAAGAGCAGCTTCGCGAACACCTGAAGCGTGTCACCGTGGATCTGTACAAGACTCGCCTCCGGTTGCGTGAGAACGAGCAGAAGGCCCAGGAGCCGATCGCCATCGTGGCGACCAGCTGCCGGTTCCCGGGCGGGGTGACCTCGCCCGAGGAACTGTGGACCATGGTGGCGTCGGGCGGCGACGCGATATCGGAGTTCCCCGCCAACCGAGGCTGGGACCTGGAAGGGCTGTACCACCCGGACCCGGAGAACCACGGCACGTCGTACACCCGCCAAGGCGGATTCGTCTACGACGCCGATGAGTTCGACCCCGCCTTCTTCGACCTGAGCCCGCGTGAGGCGCTGGCGATGGACCCGCAGCAGCGACTGCTCCTGGAGGCCTCGTGGGAGGCCGTGGAACGGGCGGGCATCGAAGCCGGCTCACTGCGCGGCAGCCGTACCGGCGTTTTCGTCGGGGCCTCCCTCCTCGGCTACGGCACCGGACTGGACGACGTCCCGGAGGGCGCCGAGGGCTACCTGCTGACCGGCACCGCGGCCAGCGTGCTCTCCGGCCGGGTCTCGTACACCCTGGGCCTGGAGGGTCCGGCGGTGACCGTAGACACCGCGTGCTCGTCGTCCCTGGTGGCGCTGCACCTCGCCGTACAGGCCCTGCGGGCCGCCGAGTGCGACCTCGCGCTGGTGGGCGGTGTGGCCGTGATGTCCACGCCGGGGGTGTTCGTGGAGTTCTCGCGGCAGCGGGGGCTCGCCGCCGACGGCCGGTGCAAGGCGTTCGCCTCGGGCGCGGACGGCACCGGCTGGAGTGAGGGTGCCGGTGTGCTGCTGGTGGAGCGGTTGTCCGACGCGGTGCGCAACGGTCATCAGGTGCTCGCGGTGGTGCGGGGCAGCGCGGTCAATCAGGACGGCGCGAGCAATGGGCTGACGGCGCCGAACGGGCCGTCGCAGCAGCGGGTGATCCGGCAGGCCCTGGCCGCCGCAGGTGTTTCGGCGGCCGAGGTGGACGTCGTGGAGGCGCACGGCACGGGTACCCGGCTCGGGGATCCCATCGAGGCGCAGGCGTTGCTGGCCACGTACGGCAAGGAGCGCGGCGCGGACCGGCCGCTGTGGCTCGGTGCCGTGAAGTCGAACATCGGCCACACCCAGGCCGCAGCCGGTATGGCCGGCGTCATCAAGATGGTGGAGGCGATGCGCCACGGCGTGCTGCCTGCCACCCTGCACGTCGACGAGCCGACGAACCAGGTCGACTGGTCGTCCGGCGCTGTCCAGCTTCTGACGGAGGCGCGGGAATGGCCGGAGGACGGCCGTCCGCGCCGGGCGGGTGTCTCCGCCTTCGGCGTCAGCGGGACGAACGCCCACGTCATCCTCGAACAGGCTCCGGCCCCGGAGGAGGCCGACCAGCCGGGAGAGGGCGAGCCCGCGGCGACGGCCGGCCCGGCCTTCGTTTCCTGGCCGGTGTCGGCGCGCGGTGAGGTGGCGCTGCGGGCGCAGGCGGCGCGGTTGCTTGCGCGGGTCGAGGCTGATGAGGCGCTGGACCCGGTGGATGTGGGGTTCTCGCTCGCGAGCGGTCGTTCGGCGTTCGAGCATCGGGCGGTGGTGTCGGGTCGGGATCGTGGTGAGCTGCTGGCGGGTTTGGGTGCGGTGGCCTCGGGGTCGGACGCGCCGGGTGTCGTGCGGGGTGTGGCCGGTTCGGCTTCCTGCGCTGTGCTGTTCTCGGGGCAGGGGGCGCAGCGGCTGGGTATGGGGCGGGAACTGTATGAGGCGTTTCCGGTGTTCGCGGCGGCGTGGGACGCGGTGTGTGAGGTGCTGGACCCGCTCCTGGAGACGCCGTTGACGTCGGTGGTGTGGGCTTCGGAGTCCGGTGATCAGGGGCTTGTGGATCGGACGGTGTGGGCTCAGGCCGGGTTGTTCGCGTTCGAGGTGGCCGCGTTCCGGCTGGTGGAGTCGTGGGG
>DATCQX010001054.1:0-2743 GCA_036569285.1 Streptomyces sp. | reverse complement strand
CCTCGGCGATCCAGCCGGCGCCGGTGGCGAGGCAGGGGTCGGCTTCCGGGTCGGGCTCCACGAGGGCCGCTTCGAGGCGGTCCAGGACGGCGAGGCACTCGTCCCACCCGCGCGCGATGTAGTGCCCGGCGTCCGGGTCCTCAGCGCGCCGCCACAGGTCACCGAGCCACGCCTGGTGGTAGCGGGTCCGGTTGGCCAGCGCGTACGCGCGCAGGTGCCCGATCAGCGCCGACGGCCGGGTGCCCTGCGCGAGGAGCCGTACCGCGTGGGCGGTGAGGTCGGAGGCTGCGAGCCCGGTGGGGTGCCCGTGGGTGAGGGCGGCCTGCAACTGCGCGGCCCCCGCGCGCTGCTCGTCGCTCAGCCCGGGAGCGAGACCGATCGGCGCGACCCGCATGTTGGCACCGCACCCCTTGGACCCGATCTGGCTGGCGTCCTGCCAGGCCCGCTGGGGGTCGTCCAGCAGCTCGCACGCCCGCAGGCACGTCCTTCCGGGAGCGCGGTTGTTCTCCGGTGAGTGATACCAGGTAACAAATTCCTGACGCAGCGGTGTGACAAGCCCCTGCGTTCCCAGCACCCCACGGTCCATCGCCGACCGCAGCCCCCGCGCGAGCGCCAGCGTCATCTGCGTGTCGTCGGAGACGATCGCCCGCGCGGGCAGCGCCATGTGCCGCCAGGGCCCGCACTTGGCCTCGATCTGCGGCACGTCGTTGAACTCGGTGGGGAACCCGAGCGCGTCTCCCAGGGCCAGTCCCACGAGGGCCCCTGTGGCGGCGCGCTTGCGCACCGTGGTCGTAGAACTCATGAGGGGCGTCCTTCTGTGGAGGGCCGGACGAGCGGCGGGTGGAGAGTGGTGGCCGTCCCCGCGCGGTACAGGGCGGCGGGTTTTCCGCGCCCTCCGGTGAGCCGGGCGGCCCCGGTGGGGGCGGGCTCGACGAAGCCGGGGGTGGCGAGGACCTTGCGGCGGAAGTTGGGCCGGTCGAGGCCGGTGCCCCAGACGGCCTCGTAGACCCGCTGGAGCTCTCCGAGGGTGAATTCGGGCGGGCAGAAGGCGGTGGCGAGGCACGTGTACTCGAACTTGGCGCCCACGCGCTCGCGCGCGTCCGCCAGGATGCGGCCGTGGTCGAAGGCGAGGGTCCCGGCCTCGTCGTACGGCGTCCAGCGCGCCTGCGCGGCGTCGCCCCCGCCGTGGGGTTCGGGTCCGTCGGGCAGGAGCGCGGCGAAGGCGACGGAGACGACGCGCATCCGGGGGTCGCGGCCGGGCTCGCTGTAGGTGCGCAGCTGCTCCAGGTGCAGCCCGGTGGCGTCGCCGAGGCCGGTCTCCTCGGCGAGTTCGCGCCGGGCGGCGGTCTCGGCGGACTCCTCGGGCCGCACGAACCCTCCGGGCAGCGCCCACTCCCCGGCGTACGGCTCCCGGCCGCGTTCGACGAGCAGGACGTGCAGGGCGTCCGCGCGCAGGGTGAACACGGCGAGGTCGACGGTCACGGCGAAGGGTTCGTACGCGTACTTGTCGTAGCCGTCCACACCCGCCCCCGCCCGCCCAGGTTTATAGTCACTCCGACCATAAACCCGCCCCCATTCCCCCGCAAGCCCCTCAGCGCCTCCAGGAGCCCCTTTCCCGTGTACGGCGACGGCCGGCCCCGGGGAACCCGGGGCCGGCCGTCACAGAGCCGTACAGCCGCCTCCTAGAGGTCGACCTCCTGCATCAGCATGCCCACCTCGGTGTTCGACAGCCGCCGCAGCCACCCCGACTTCTGGTCGCCGAGGGTGATCGGGCCGAAGGAGACCCGCACCAGCTTGTCCACCGGGAAGCCCGCCTCGGCCAGCATGCGCCGCACGATGTGCTTGCGGCCCTCGTGGAGCGTCACCTCGACCAGGTAGTTCTTGCCGGTCTGCTCGACGACCCGGAAGTGGTCGGCGCGCGCGTACCCGTCCTCCAGCTGAATGCCGTCCTTGAGCTGCTTGCCCAGGTCGCGCGGGATCGGGCCGACGATGTGCGCCAGGTACGTCTTCTTCACGCCGTACTTGGGGTGCGTCAGCCGGTGCGCCAGCTCGCCGTGGTTGGTGAGCAGGATGACGCCCTCGGTCTCGGTGTCGAGCCGCCCGACGTGGAACAGCCGCGTCTCCCGGTTGGTGACGTAGTCACCGAGGCACTGACGGCCGTCCGGGTCCTCCATGGTGGAGACGACGCCGGCGGGCTTGTTCAGCGAGAAGAACTGGTACGACTGCGTCGCGACCGTCAGCCCGTCGACACGGACCTCGTCCTTCTCGGGGTCGACGCGCTTGCCCTGCTCCAGGACGACCTCGCCGTTGACCTCCACGCGCGCCTGCTCGATCAGCTCCTCGCAGGCCCGCCGCGAGCCGTAGCCCGCGCGCGCCAGCACCTTCTGGAGCCGCTCGCCCTCCTGCTCGGCGCCCGGGAACGTCTTCGGGAGCTTCACGTCCTTCTTGCCGGCGTACCGCTCCCGGTTGCGCTCCTCCGCGCGGGCGTCGTACTCGCGCGAGGTCGCCGGGGCCCAGCGCCCGCGACCGCCGCCCGAGGACTGCTTCGGGCCGCCCTTGGCACCCCCGCGCGCGGACGCGCCGCGCCCGGACTTGGGGCCGTCCGGGGAGGCGCCGGGGCCCACGTCGTAGCGCCGCTCCTCGGGGCGGGGCTTCTTCGGCCGGCCGCCCTGGTTGTCGTCGCGGTTGTTGCCGGCGCCGCGGTAGTTGCCCCGGCCGCCGCTGTTCCCGCCGCGGCTGCCGC
>DATCQX010001053.1:0-12905 GCA_036569285.1 Streptomyces sp. | reverse complement strand
GGTTCGGAGAGCTCGCGCGGCCAGGCCCCGGAGGGCAAGGCTCCCCACGCCGGGGCCGCAGACGGCGAGCCCTCCGACGGCTCGAACACCGAGCGTGGCGAGGCGGACGCCCCGCGCGACGATGCCGAACAGGCCAGCATCCGCGGGGACGACAAGGGGGCTGAGGCGGGCTCTGAGGGCCCCGGAGGGGGCGAGGGCGGATCGGGGGACCTCGGGGGCGCGCGGGGCGCTCAGGGCGCCTCTGGGGGCGTCGAGGGGGGCTCGGAGCGGGCGGCCGAGCCGCGCGACGCGGACGCGGGCGACGCGGAGGCGGATTCCGAGGGGTCGGGGGAGCGCCGTCCGGCCACTACCGCCGCGAAGACGGATGCGGACGACGCCGGCGAGGCCAACTCCTCTCAGGGCGCGGGCGATCCGTCCGGCGATGATGACAACTCGGCGCGGAACACGGACACTTCGGACGACGCCGAGTCCGACTCCCCTGCGAGCAGCACCGACTCCGACGAGGACGTCACCGACGCGGACGAGGACGCCGGCGCCGACTCGGCTGCGGGCAAGCCCACTTTCAAGGCCGAGGAGTCCGACTCCCCCGCCCCCGAGCCGAAGCCCGACACGGACGACGCCGACCCCCACCCCCTCGACCAGCCGACCGCGATCTTCAAGGCCGTACGCCCCAAGCCGCACGTCGACCAGCCGACGACGATGCTGAAGCTGGGCGACGTGGCGAAGCCCACCACCTCGGGGGAGAAGCCCGGCGCCACCACCCCCGCGGCCGGCACCGGCGCCGCGGGCGAGGCCGGCGCCGCCTGGACCTCCCCCGCCACGAAGAAGCCGGACACCCCGGGAAAGCCGGACGCGGAGGAGAAGCCGGACGAGACGGACGGCACCGACTCGACCACCGGCGCCCGGAAGACCGGCCCCACCCCTAAGGGTGACCCCGAGCGCACCAGCACCTTCGTCGCCCTGAAGCCCCTGGACGACCCGGCGACGAAGAAACCCCGTACACCCCGTACGACCTCGGAGGGAGCCGCCACCACGACGGCCACCACCGCGGTCCCCCAGGTGGGCCCGGAGCGCACGACACAGCAGCCGCTCCCCCCGAAGCCCCCGCTGGACCTGCTGGCCGAGCTGACGAACACTCCTCCCC
Source organism: Streptomyces sp. (assembly GCA_036569285.1). Taxonomy (GTDB): domain Bacteria; phylum Actinomycetota; class Actinomycetes; order Streptomycetales; family Streptomycetaceae; genus Streptomyces. The sequence continues at coordinate 11,761 of DATCQX010001053.1, read as the reverse complement.
CGCCGCCCACCCCCCTGCGGACCCTCGCCCGCCGGGTGAAGATCTGGACCCCGCTGGTCCTCCTCCTGGTCGTCGTGTTCGCGATCGCGCAGATGGTCCGCCCCCTGCCCGCTCCCACCCTCCAGCTCACCGCCGAGAAGACGTACACCTTCGACGGCGGCAAGGCCGAGATCCCGTGGCCGGCCAAGGGACAGGCCGCCCTCGAGGTGCAGGGCATAGGCACCTTCGGCTCCTCCGGCGAGCAGAAGCCCGTGCCGATCGCCAGTGTCGCCAAGGTCATGACGGCCTACCTCATCCTGCGCGACCACCCCCTGAAGGCCGACGCCAAGGGCCCGATGATCAAGGTCGACCAGGCCGCCCAGGACCAGGCGTCCGCGGACGGCGAGTCGACCGTGAAGGTGACGGCCGGCGACGAGATCTCCGAGCGCGAGGCGCTCCAGGGCATCCTGATCGCGTCCGCGAACAACATCGCGCGTCTCGTGGCCCGCTGGGACGCCGGTTCGGAGACGGCCTTCGTCGCGAAGATGAACGCCGCCGCCAAGGACCTCGGCATGACGAACACGACGTACACCGACCCCTCGGGCCTGCACGACACGACCGTTTCCACGGCCGTCGACCAGGTGAAGCTCGCCGAGCAGGCGATGAAGGACCCCGCCTTCCGCTCGGTCGCGTCGATGATGGAGTACTACGACTACAAGGGCGCCCGGCAGCCCAACTGGAACCAGCTGGTCGGCAAGAACAACGTGATCGGCATCAAGACCGGCACCACCACCTCCGCCCGGGGCAACCTGGTCTTCGCGGCGACGAAGGAGATCGGCGGCGAGACCCGCACCGTCTTCGGCGCGGTCCTGCGCCAGCCCGAGGGCGGCTTCGACAACACGATCCTCCAGGGCGCCCTGTCGGCGGGCGACACCCTGATCCGGGCCGCGCAGAAGAGCCTGGAGTCCGCGACGATCCTCAAGAAGGGCGACGTCGTCGGCTATGTGGACGACGGTGTCGGCGGCCGTACCCCGGTGGTCGCCACGAAGGACGTCACGGCGGTCGGCTGGGCGGGCCTGAAGGTGAAGCTCTCCTTCGTCGCGGGTGATCTCCCGCACACCGCGAAGGCGGGTACCCAGGTCGGCACCCTGACCGTCGGCGACGGCGGCTCCGGCAGCGCCGTACAGGTACCCGTAGCACTCAAGAGTGAGTTGGCCGAGCCCGGCTTCGGCGCGAAGCTGACCCGGATCGGCTGAGCCCGGACGAATCCGCAGCCCGTCGGCCTGTACCACCCGGTACCGGCCGGCGGGCTGCGTGCTAGCGTCACGAAACGGACACGACTCGGCGACCGCTCACCCTGCGGTCGTCACCCCGCGGTCTTACGGGACAAGCCGTAGGGGACGAGAGAAGAAGACGGGACACGGGGAGTGCCTACAGGTGGCCACAGCGGAGCCGACACGCGACGACACCGGCCCGGGCCGGGACTCCGGCCCGCGAATACGGCTGCCCGTGCCGCAGTCCGGATCCTCTGACCGGCCGGCCGCCGGGCCGGGCCGCTGGCGAAGGCTCTGGGCGGCCCCCCGCGTCGTCCGGGCGCGGGCCTGGCTGCTGAGCCACCTCGTCCTCTCGATGACCGTCCTCTCGGCCGGTCTGCACCTGCTCTGGTTCTTCACCTTCGCGAACAGTGGCGGCGATCTCGCCGCGCAGGACGCGTGGGCGGAGTTCGTCGGCCGCCACCCCGACTCCGCGTACAACCTCGCCTGGTACGGCGGCATGCACCCGGTGTCGTACAGCGTCATCTCGCCGTACCTGATGTCCGTCCTCGGCGTGCGGACGACGATGATGATCGCGGGGACGATCTCCGCGGGCCTCCTCACGCTGATCCTGCTGCGCTCGCGGCCGGTGAAAAACGCGGTCTGGCCTGCGCTGATAGGGGTCATCGCGTTCCTGGCGAACGCGGCGAGCGGGCGGGTCACCTTCGGGCTCGGGAACATGTTCGCGCTGGGCGCGGTGGCCGCCGTCTTCTGCTGGCCGCACAAGTGGCGCCACAAGCGGTGGGCGAAGGCGCTGGTCGCGGCGCCGCTGGCCGCGCTCGCGACGATGTCGTCGCCGGTCGCCGGGCTGTTCGTCGGTCTGGTGGCGGTCGCGCTGTTTTTGCAGAAGCGACGCCCCGGAGCGTGGGCGCTGGGGATCGCGCCGGCCGTCGTCGTCGGCGTCTCCGCCTGGCTGTTCCCGTTCTCCGGGACGCAGCCGATGTCGATCGGGTCCGCGTCGCTGCCGTTCATCTACTCGGTGATCGTCTTCCTGGCCGTGCCGAAGGACTGGAAGACGGTCCGGATCACGGCGGCCGTGTACGGGCTGTTCGTGCTCGGCGTGTGGATCGTCAGCTCGCAGATCGGGTCGAACATCACCCGGCTCGCGATGCTGTTCGGCGGGGTCGTGGTGGCGTGCGCGCTGCCGTTCGCGGTGCCGCGCAGCCGTAAGTGGTACGCGCTGATGATCGCGACCGTGGGGTTCGTGGTGTGGGTCGGCTTCAAGTCGGTCGACGACGTCGTCCGGACGACCCCGGCCGCGTCCTGGGCGCGGGAGCTGGCGCCCCTGGTGAACGAGTTGCAGCAGGTCGGCGCCGGGAAGGGCCGGGTCGAGGTGGTCCCGGCGCGCTCGCACCGGGAGGCGTCCGCGCTCGCCCCGTACGTGAACCTCGCGCGCGGCTGGAACCGGCAGGCCGACATGAAGCGCAACCCGCTCTTCTACGACGACACCCTCAACTCCGCGAACTACCACGAATGGCTGAAGCGGTGGGCCGTCCACTTCGTCGTCGTACCCAAGGACGCCCCGGACGGCGACGGCGCCGAGCGCGAGCGTGAGCTGGTCCAGCGGGGTCTGCCCTACCTGAAGCAGATCTGGGGCGACGCCAACTGGCAGCTCTTCCGCGTCAACGACCCGGCGCCGCTCGCCGAGCCCGACGCCGTGGTCCAGAGGGCCGAGCAGGGTGAGATGACGATCGACGTGAAGCGCGCCGGCCGTGTCCTCATCAAGATCCCCTACTCCCCCTGGCTGAGCATCGTCGACGCCGAGGGCAAGAGCCTCAAGGCGCCCCAGGAGACCGAGGCCTCCAAGCACCGCGCGGAGGGGGAGCCGAAGGTCTACGAGAACCTCCACGGGTGCCTCTTCGAGACGGAGGAGGACGCGGAGGGGGACAAGTGGACGATGCTGGTGGCTCCGTCGGCGGGGATCTACCGGCTGGCGGCGCCGTATCAGCTGCCTCGGGGGACGCCTTGCCCGGACGAGCTGAAGTGAGGATTCGGTGAAGTGAGGCGTTTTCACGGCCTGTCAGGGTGAGTACTCGGCGAAGGGCCGCTTCCCGGGCGGGAGTTCTGCTTAGGTTCTCGGAGGCGGGCGGGGCACCGGAGGCGGGCGATGACAGGCGACGTGCAGAACAGCATCAAGGGCGGCGAGTTCCAGGCTCCGGTCGTCCAGGGTCGTGACATCGGCAGCGTCGTCATCCACCCGCCGAGCCCTCCGCACCGCGTCCGCAGGCGTCATCTCGCCCTCGGCGCCGCCTTCTTGACCGCCCTCACGCTGACCGGCGTGTACCTGCTGCGCGGTGACGGCGAGTCGCCGCTCACCGCCTCTGTGGAGACGACCGACTGGAAGTGCCCGGACTCGGCCGTCGTGCCGGGGCTCAGGCTCGGAGCGGGTGGGATGAAGCCGATGCGGGATTTCCCGAAGGACGGGGTCCGCGCCTCTGGCACGTTCAAGGCCGGCCTCCAGAGCAAGGGGGACCAGGAGTTCCTCCTCACCGGGGCCCGGGTGCAGATCGTCGCCCGGCGTCCGCCGGTCCACGGCACGCACGTCCAGAACCCTTGCGGCTCCGAGGTCCCCCGCCGGGTGTTCGACCTCGACCTCGACCGGCCGACGCCCCAGCTCGTCCCCGCGAAGGTCACGGACGACCGGCCGGACGAGGAAGGCGTCGAGAACGTCACCGACTGGCCCTACCAGGTCAAGGGCGGGGACCCCGAGTACCTGGTGATCCGCCCCAAGTCCCAGCGCTACGACACGGAGTTCCGCGTCCTGCTGGACTGGACCAGGGAGGGGCACAAGGGCGTGCTCGTCCTCGACGACCACGGCAAACCGTTCCGGGTCACCGCGACCGCCTCCGCCGATCCGACCTGCGTCACTGTGCGGCAGGACCTCCCTGGCATGCCGTACTGGGTGGTGCCCGCCAACTCCCCTCTGTGTCCGAAGACTTGAGTCACCTCAGCTCCGCCACATACCGGTCCGTGCCCGGGATCGTCGGGATGAAGGGGGCGATCAGCTCCACCCTGCCGAGGTCCGACTCCGTTACGTGGGTGCCGAGTTCGGCGTAGTGGTCGGCCCAGCAGTCGCGGGGGTCCTGTTCGAGGAACCAGAGGAGGGTGAGGCGGGTGTCCACCCCCTCCACCTGCTTCACGTACGACATGCGGTCCAGAGGCAGGGGGGTGGGCCGGAAGATCGTCACCATCGCGGCGGGGGACGACCTCAGGGCCTTCGGCAGGTGCCGGGTGCGCAACCACTGGAGGAGTTCGGCCCGTTGGGCGGGCGACTCCGCCTCCAGGACCTCCAGGATCAGCCCCTGGTAGGGGTGGTCCAGGGCGTGGAAGTCGCGGGGGCCCGCCGCGCCGTCGCGGTAGACGGTCGTCTCGTGGTCCTGGAAGGCCGTGAAGACGTGGGTGCGGTCCTGGTAGACGCGGGCGTCGTGGTTGAGGCGCTTGTTGATGGAGACGGTCCAGCGCATGTGGTCGGCGTAACGGCCGTCGGTGATCCAGTAGGTGGTGAGGTAGCAGCCCTGGGTGACCGGCTGGGCGATCGCCGACTTCTCGGGGACGCGCAGGAGTTGGAGGTCACGGGTGGCGACCCAGCGGCGGCCCGCGTACATCCAGGGCATCGCCATCGCGCCCGCGTAGAAGTGGTCGTCCTCGTACCAGCGGTTGTAGGCGTACTCGTGCCCGGGATGCGGTTCGACCATGGTGATCAGGGCGTGGCCGGGGTGGACGCCGTAGGGGCCCACGGACGCCAACTCGGCATACAGGTCACTGCTGTTGCCCTCGCTCATGCACGTTCCCCTTTCCTGCGGTCGCCCATACTCTGACGGCCCGTCAGAAAATGCGGAAGTCTCAGGGAGGGCCCATGTCTCTGCTCGCCGGCAGGACCGTCGTCGTCTCCGGAGTCGGCGCGGGCCTGGGGCACCAGGTCGCGGCGGCCGTCGTGCGGGAAGGGGGGAACGCGGTACTGGGGGCCCGGACCGAGGCTCAACTCGCCAAGTCCGCGCGGGACATCGACCCGGGCGGGGCGCACACCGCCCACCTCTCGACCGACATCACCGACGAGCGACAGTGCGTACGGCTCGCCGAGTTGGCGGTCTCCCGGTTCGGCGGGATCGACGCCGTCGTCCAAGTCGCCGCGTGGGACTCCTACTTCGGCGGTGTGGAGGACGCCGACTTCGAGACCTGGCGGTCCGTCATGGACGTGAACCTGCTGGGGACGCTGCGGATGACGCGGGCCTGTCTGCCGGCACTGAAGGAGGGCGGGGGCGCGGTGGTGTTCATCGGGACGCAGTCGGCGGTGGCGGCGCCGTCCCAGGTGAAGCAGGCCGCTTACGCCGCGTCCAAGGGGGCGCTGACGAGCGTGATGTACTCGCTGGCAAGGGAGTTGGGGCCGCACCGGGTGCGGGTGAACACCGTGCTGCCGGGGTGGATGTGGGGGCCGCCGGTGGAGGCGTACGTGCGGTTCACCGCGCGGGCCGAGGGGGTGCCGGAGGCGGAGGTGCTGGGGCGGCTGGCCGGGCGGATGGCGCTGCCGGAGCTGGCGACGGACGGGGATGTGGCGGACGCGGCGGTGTTTTTGGCGTCGCCTCGGGCGCGGGCGATCACGGGGCAGTCGTTGCTGGTGAATGCGGGGGAGTTGATGCGGTGAGGGGTGCCTTCCCGGCTGGGGCGAGCTGTGCTTCTCGTGCGTCACCGGCCCTTCCCGGCTGGGGCCAGCGGCGTTTCTCGTTCGTCACCGGCCCTTCCCCACCGCCCTCGGCATCGCGATCGGCTCCAGGCTCTTCGCGGCCCGCATCCCGTCTGCCTCCCTGTGTGCGGAAACAGTGCGAGGACGGTCGGAAACCTTCGCGCTTCGGGCACAGAGGGCATACCGATCAGCCCCTGAACTCCCCGTCCCCGTTCGATTACAGTGGCGAATCGTGTCGTACGGACTGCGGACGGTGCCAGGGAGGCTTGTTGGTGAGCACGGCAGCCGGGCCCATCTGGGGCCGCACCGAACAACAGGACTTCCGCAGCCGGGTACGCGGCACACTGCTGGGCGGGGCCCTGGGGGACGCCCTGGGGGCTCCCGTGGACCGGGTCTCCGCGCAGGAGATACTCAGGGTGTACGGGGTCGACGGGGTCGCCGACCTCATCCCCGCCTACGGCAGACGCGGCGCGATCACCCACCTCACCCAGCTCACCCTCTTCACGGTCGACGGCCTGATCCGCGCCCAGGTCCGCCGCGACACCGGCGCCTGGCATCCCCCCACGGACCTGCACCGCGCGTATCTGCGCTGGGCGGCCACCCAGCGCGACTGGGGCCCCGACCTACGCCGCAAGGACGACGGCTGGCTGGCCCGCGAGGAGTGGCTGTACGCCCGCCGCGACCCGACGCGCCCGCTCCTCCTCGGCCTCGGGGACGACCGGATGGGCACCCTCGAATCGCCGAAGAACCCGGCGGCGGACGGCCCTGAGGCGCTCGGCCGCTCGGCGCCGTTCGGTCTCCTGGTCGGCTGGGAGCCGCAGTTGGTCGCGCAGCTCGCGGTGGAGTGCGCGGCGCAGACCCACGGCCACCCGGCGGCCTACCTCGCGGCGGGCGCGTACGCCGTCACCGTCCACGCGCTGGCCAGGGGCGACAGCCTCGACAGCGCGGTGCAGCGGGCCCTGTCCCACCTGTCGGCGCGGCCCGGCCACGAACCCGTCTCCGAGGCGCTGCAACGCGGGCTCGGCGCGGTCAGACAAGGGCTGCCGACCCCCGCGCGAGTCGAGGAACTCGCCGGGTCCGGCAGCGCCCCCGAACTGCTCTCCGCCGCCGTCTACTGCGCGCTCGTCGCCGAGGACGTCCGGCACGGCCTGCGCCTCGCCGTCAACCACAGCGCCCCCTCCGCCCCGACCGCCTCCCTCACGGGCTCCCTCCTGGGCGCCCTTCACGGCGAGACGGCCCTCCCCCCGGCCTGGCTCGCGGAACTCGAGGGCCGGCCGACCGTCCTCGAACTCGCCGACGACTTCGCGATGGAGATGACCCAGGGGCCTGCCCTGCACAACCCTGCGGGGGCGGCGCCGGGGTGGTTGGCGCGGTATCCGCGGGGTGGGGTGGAGCTGGAGTAGGGAGTAGGGGTGGGCGGGGGCCGGGGTGACAGGGGTGGCTGTACGCCGGAGGTACTACGGGTACTACGGGTTGCCGCACCCCGTACGCCCCGTACAACCCGCGAGCTACTCGACGACCCTGACCCTGGTCTCCGTCGCCCCGAACGCCCACAGCGCCGCGCCGTCCTCCTTGTGGAGGCGGATGCCGCCGGTCTGGGTGCCGGCGGGGGCGGGCGGCGGGGAGGAGCCGTCGACGGCGTTGGAGAAGGCGATGTTGATGCCGGACTTGACCGTGAAGTAGACGACGTGTTCGACGGCGACCCCGTCGGAACCGGTGGTCGCGGGGGTCCGCACGGAGATCGTGTACGTGCCGGGCGCGGGGTCGACCGTGCCGGGCCAGACGGTGAACGTGCGGCGGGACTGGTCGTCCGCGTCGACCAGCCAGACCCGGTCCTCGGAGAGGGAGTAGACGATCCGGCGCCCGGTGCCGGACTTGCCGGGCAGGCCCGGGGTACTAGGAGGCGCCTCCGGGGTCACCGACTGCTTGGGCGTGGCCGTGGCTCTGGGGCTGGCGGCGGCCGTCGGGTGAGGGTGCACGCCCTTGTCCGCCTGAAGCGCCAGGAAGGCCACGCCGACGACCGCCCCGGCCGTCAGACCGGAGACCCAGACCCACGAGGGAAGCCGCAGGGCAGGCACGGGCACGCAACTCCTCAGTCTCCGACCCCCGCACCTCGGGGGTCGGATCATCCTACTGTGGAGCGCCTGTCCGCCGGGCCGGTACCAGTCCCTCTCAGGTATCAGTCCAAGATCACAACAGGCGCCCCACCAGGGTCAGTCCAGGACCGGGAGCAGTTCCGGAAGGTGCCCGTCGGACGCCTCCGCCGCCCGCTGCCGCTCCTCGGGCACTTCGCCGTACAGCGTCGTCCGCGGCTTCGCCGGGCGTCCCGCCGCCTCCGCGACGGCGATCAGGTCCCGGACCGACTTGTACGACCCGTACGACGAGCCCGCCATCCGCGAGATGGTCTCCTCCATCAGCGTGCCGCCGAGGTCGTTCGCCCCGGACCGCAGCATCTCGGCCGCCCCCTCGGTGCCCAGCTTCACCCAGCTGGTCTGGATGTTGGGGATCCACGGGTGCAGCAGGAGCCGTGCCATCGCGGTCACCGCCCGGTTGTCCCGGATCGTCGGTCCCGGCCGGGAGATGCCCGCCAAGTACACGGGCGCGTTGGTGTGGATGAACGGCAGCGTCACGAACTCCGTGAATCCGCCGGTGCGTTGCTGGATACCGGCGAGCGTGCGGAGGTGGCCGAGCCAGTGGCGCGGCTGGTCGACGTGGCCGTACATCATCGTCGAGGTGGTGCGCAGCCCCAACTCGTGGGCGGTGGTGATGACTTCGATCCAGGTCGCGGCGGGCAGCTTGCCCTTGGTGAGGACCCAGCGGACCTCGTCGTCGAGGATCTCGGCGGCCGTGCCGGGCAGGCTGTCGAGTCCCGCCGCCTTGGCCTCCGTCAGCCACTCGCGGATCGAAAGCCCGGTGCGCGTCGCGCCGTTGACGACTTCCATCGGTGAGAAGGCGTGCACGTGCATGCCCGGGACGCGCTCCTTGACCGCCTTCGCGATGTCGAAGTACGCGGTCCCCGGCAGGTCGGGGTGGATCCCGCCCTGCATGCAGACCTCGACCGCCCCGACATCCCATGCCTGTTGGGCCCGGTCGGCGACCTGCTCCAGGGAGAGGGTGTAGGCGTCGGCGTCGGTGCGGCGCTGCGCGAACGCGCAGAAACGGCAGCCGGTGTAGCAGACGTTGGTGAAGTTGATGTTCCGCGTGACGATGTACGTGACGTCGTCGCCGACCGCCGACTTCCTTACGTCGTCGGCGATTTGAGTCAGCGCGTCCAGTGCCGGGCCGTCCGCGTGGAAGAGGGCGAGGGCCTCGGCGTCGGTGAGTTTCGTCGGGTCGTCGGCGGCCGTCGCGAGGGCCTGGCGGACGTCGGTGTCGATGCGCTCGGGAACCATGCCGGGGGCGGCGTCCTCGCGGAGCTGCGCCCAGTCGCCGTACACCTCGTCGAAGTCGGCGCGCCGGTCGGCCGTCCGGCCCTCGGTGTCGATCGTGCGGTGCAGGTCGGTGCGGCCGGTTCCCTCGAAGACCTCCTCGGGTTCCTGCCAGGGGCGGCCCTCGACGACGGCGTCGGGGATCGCGAGGCCGGTCTGCGGGTCGGCGAGGGCGCGGACGTGCGGGAGGAGGCGGGGGTCGAGCCACGGTTCGCCGCGGGTGACGAACTCCGGGTAGACACACAGGCGTTCACGCAGTGCGAAGCCGGCCGCCTCGGAGCGGCGGGTGAGTTCCTCGATCTGCGGCCAGGGGCGTTCGGGGTTGACGTGGTCGATGGTGAGCGGGGAGACGCCGCCCCAGTCGTCGATGCCCGCGCGGATCAGGCGCTCGTACTCGCCGTCGACCAGGTTCGGCGGGGCCTGGATGTTCGCGGCGGGGCCCATGACGAGGCGGGAGACGGCGACGGCGGCGACGAGTTCGTCGAGTTCCGCGTCCGGCATGCCGCGCATCGCGGTGTCCGGCTTGGCGCGGAAGTTCTGGATGATCAGTTCCTGGATGCCGTGGTGGGCGCGGGAGATCTTGCGCAGCGCGAAGAGGGACTCGGCGCGCTCCTCGTACGTCTCGCCGATGCCGATGAGCAGGCCCGAGGTGAAGGGGACGGAGGAACGGCCGGCGTCCTCCAGTACCCGCAGACGGACCGCGGGTTCCTTGTCGGGGGACCCGTAGTGGGGGCCTCCGGGTTCGGACCACAGGCGGGTGGCGGTCGTCTCCAGCATCATGCCCATGCTGGGGGCGACGGGCTTGAGGCGCTGGAGGTCGGTCCAGGACATGACCCCGGGGTTGAGGTGGGGCAGCAGGCCGGTCTCCTCCAGGATGCGGACGGAGATGGCGCGGACGTAGGCGATGGTGTCGTCGTAGCCGTGCGCGTCGAGCCACTCGCGCGCCTCGGGCCAGCGGTCCTCCGGCTTGTCCCCGAGGGTGATCAGGGCTTCCTTGCACCCTAGGGCGGCACCCTTACGGGCCACGTCGAGGACCTCGTCGGGGGACATGAACATGCCGTGCCCGTCGCGGCGGAGCTTGCCCGGGACGGTGACGAAGGTGCAGTAGTGGCACTTGTCTCGGCACAGGCGGGTCAGGGGGATGAAGACGCTCTTGGAGTAGGTGATGACGCCGGGCCGGCCGGCCGCCGAGAGCCCCGCGTCGCGCACCCGGGCAGCGGTCGCGGTGAGGTCGTCGAGGGCCTCGCCGCGTGCCTGGAGCAGCACTGCCGTCTCGGACACGTCGAGTGCGACGCCGTCCCGGGCGCGTTTGAGGGCGCGACGCATGGAGTTCTCGGTGGGGCCGGTTCCCGAGGTCGCGGAAGTCGTCATCCTTTGAGCATACGTTCGGGCTGATCAGGGGTGACGGGGATGTATCAGGGGTCACCCCGGCAGGCTTCTCGGGTACTACGGGGTTTCCCGTAGTACCCGTACCCCGACCGCCCTCCCCTCAGGTCGGGCTCACAGGAAGCGGGCCAGCCCGTCCAGTACCCGTAGTACCTCGGTCTCCCCCGCCGGGGGCAGCTGGACGACGGTCTCCTCGATCCCCAACTCCCCGTAGTACTTGAGTTTTCCCTCCTCAGGGACCACGGCGTACGGCACCACCTGGAGGTCCGACGGCTCGCGCCCCGCCTCCTCCCAGGCCGCCCGCAGAACCGGCAGCGACTCCCCGAGCCCGCGCCCGCCGATCGGCAGCCATCCGTCGGCGAACTCGCAGATGTGCGCGAACAGCTTGGGTCCGGCGCCGCCCCCGATGAGGGTGCGGGGCCCGACGATGGGACCGCGCGGCTCGCGCACCGGCTTGGGGTAGGCGACGGACGGCCGTACGCTCCCGAACTCCCCCGCGTAGCCGGTGGGTTCCTCGGCCCACAGCGCCCGCATCAGCGCCATCCGGTCCCGCACCAGCTCCCGCCGGGTCCGCCACTCGACCCCGTGGTCGGCGGCCTCCTCGACGTTCCACCCGTACCCGAGGCCGAGCGTCAGCCGTCCCCCGGAGAGGTGGTCGACGGTCGCGACCTGCTTCGCGAGGTCGATCGGATCGTGCTGCGCGACCAGCGTGATCCCGGTGCCGAGCCCGAGCCGCTCGGTGACCGCCGCGGCCTGCCCGAGCGCCACGAACGGGTCCAGGGTCCGCCCGTACTCCCTGGGTAGCTCCCCACCTGCGGGGTAGGGGGTGGTGCGGTCGGCCGGGATGTGCGTGTGCTCGGGGAGGTAGAGGCCGGCGAAGCCCCGGTCCTCCAGCTCGCGGGCGAGACGCGTGGGCGTGATGGTCTCGTCGGTGAGGAAGATCGTGACCGAGATACGCATACGACGGCCTTTCG
>DATCQX010001052.1:0-4224 GCA_036569285.1 Streptomyces sp. | reverse complement strand
GAGGACACCGGCTGGTTCTTCGACACTGAGATGCTGGTCCTCGCGGAGCGGGCGGGCCTTCGGATCCACGAGGTCCCGGTCGACTGGGTCGACGACCCCGACTCCACCGTCCACATCGTCAAGACGGCGACCGACGACCTGAAGGGGGTTTGGCGCGTTGGGAAGGCCCTGGCCACCGGTTCGCTTCCCCTGGACCGGCTGACCAGGCCGTTCGGTGACGACCCCCGCGACCGCGAGATCATGGACGTACCCAAGGGACTGGCCCGGCAACTCGTCGGCTTCTGCGTCGTCGGCGGGCTGTCGACGCTCTTCTACCTGCTGCTGTACAGCGGCTTCCGCACCTTCAGCGGTTCGCAGGTCGCCAACGCGCTCGCGCTGCTGGTCTCGGCGGTGGCCAACACCGCCGCGAACCGGCGGCTGACGTTCGGGGTGCGCGGGCCCGGCGGGGCCGTGAAGCACCAGGCGCAGGGGCTCGTCGTCTTCGGCATCGGCCTCGCGCTGACGAGCGGCTCGCTGGCGGCGCTGAACGCGGCCACCTCGAATCCCGGTCACGCCACGGAACTCGCCGTCCTCGTGGTCGCCAACCTCGCGGCGACCGTGCTGCGGTTCCTGCTCTTCCGGGCGTGGGTCTTTCCGGAGAAGCAGGCCGAACGACAGGACGCGGGGGAGAACCGACGATGACGACGCTTCAGGGTGAACGCGCGGGAACTCCGGCGCAGTCGCTGACCAACTCGGCCCGTGCGCAACGGCTTTGGCGAGGGCGGCCCGAGGACCCGGCGTGGGTCCGGCCCACCTTCTACGGCCTCCTCCTCGCGACCTTCCTCCTCTACCTCTACAACCTCAGCTCCTCCGGATACGCCAACTCCTTCTACTCCGCGGCGGTTCAGGCCGGCTCGCAGTCCTGGAAGGCGTTCTTCTTCGGGTCGTTGGACGCGGCGAACGCCATCACCGTCGACAAGCCGCCCGCCTCGCTGTGGCCGATGGCCCTCTCCGTGCGGATCTTCGGGCTCAGCTCGTGGGCGATCCTGTTCCCCGAGGTGCTGATGGGGGTCGGGACGGTCGCCGTCGTGTACGCGGCGGTCCGGCGCCGGTTCTCGCCGGGGGCGGGGCTGCTCGCGGGTGCCGTCATGGCGCTCACGCCGGTCGCCGCGCTGATGTTCCGGTTCAACAACCCGGACGCGATGCTGGCGCTGCTGATGGCGGTGGCCTGCTATCTCGTCGTGCGCGGGCTGGAGGACGGGCGGACCAAGTGGCTGCTGTGGGCGGGCGCCGCGATCGGGTTGGCGTTCCTCGCGAAGACCCTCCAGGCGTTCCTGATCCTGCCGGCGCTGGCTGCGGTGTACGGGGTCTGCGCGCCGGTGCCGCTCAAGAAGCGGCTCGGCCAACTCGCCGCCGCCACCGGGGTGTTGGTCCTCTCCGGCGGCTGGTGGGTGGCGATCGTCGAACTGTGGCCCGCGTCCTCACGGCCGTACATCGGGGGGTCGCAGAACAACTCGTTCCTTGAACTCACCTTCGGCTACAACGGACTTGGGCGGCTCAACGGTGAGGAGACCGGGTCCGTCGGCGGGGGAGGCCGTGGCGGTGGCGGTGGGGCGTGGGGGGAGCGCGGCTGGGACCGCATGTTCAACTCCGAGGTCGGCGGACAGATTTCGTGGCTGCTGCCGGCCGCGCTGATCCTCCTCGTCGCGGGTCTGGTGGCGACGCGGAAGCTCAAGAGGACGTCCGTCACGCGGAGTTCGTTCCTCGTGTGGGGCGGGTCGCTGCTGATGACGGCCGTCGTCTTCAGCTTCATGGCGGGGATCTTCCACCAGTACTACACCGTCGCCCTCGCGCCCTACATCGCGGCCGTGGTGGGTATGGGGGCCGGGCTCCTGTGGGAGAAGCGGAGTGAGGTCTGGGCGGCGATCACCCTTGCGGGGGCGGTGGTTTCGGCCGCCGTCTGGGGGTACGTCCTGCTCAACCGGACGCCGGATTATCTGCCGTGGCTGAAGTGGGTCGTCCTGGTCGGGGGGCTCGTCGGGGCGCTGGGGCTCATCTTCGCCGGGCGGATCAACCGCCAACTCGCCCTGACGGCGGCCTCGGTGAGCCTGGCCGCGGCGCTCGCCGGGCCCACGGCGTACACCGTCAGCACGCTTCAGGAAGGGCACGCCGGGTCGATCGTCACGGCGGGGCCTGCGGGGGCGTCCGTGATGGGCGGGCGTGGTGGTTTCGGTGGAGGCGGGATGCGGGGTGGCACGGGGGGTTGGATGCCCGGGCAGGGGCAGGGGCAGCGGGGGCAGGGCCAGCAGGGTGGCAACGGCGGGTTCGGCGGCTTCCCCGGTGGTGCCACCACCGGTGAGAGTCGGATGGGCGGCATGGGCGGTGGTGCCGGTGGGCTGCTCAACGGGGCGAGCGTCTCCTCCGAGGCCAAGAAGCTTCTTGAGGCCGACAGTTCGAAGTACACCTGGGCTGCCGCGGCCATCGGCGCCCAGAACGCGGCGAGCTATCAACTCGCCACCGGTGAACCGGTGATGGCGATCGGTGGGTTCAACGGCACGGACCCGTCTCCGACGCTGGCCCAGTTCAAGCGGTACGTCGAAGAGGGGAAGGTGCACTACTTCATCTCCCGTGGAACGGGCGGCTTCGGCGGCGCGGGTGAGGCCGGTGGCCTCGGTGAGACCGGCGGCTTCGGTGGCTTCGGCGGCGGGATGATGGGCGGCTCCTCCACCGGGACGTCGTCCCAGATCACCTCCTGGGTCGAGGCCAACTTCAAGAAGGTGACGGTGGGTTCGGCCACGTTCTACGACCTCACGCAGAAGGTGAGCGGCTAGACGACGGGGAGGCCGGGGAGGCCGGAGCCGCCGGTTCGCTGGTGAGGGCGGTGACCTTCGGGTCGCCGCCCTCTCGTCGTCCCCCTCCTGTACACCGTAGGGGAAAAGTCTTGTACGCCGTACAGCAATCCCTATACGGTGTACAACATGTCGACGACGACCCCCGCACCACCCATCCAGGCCCACCCCCAACGCTGGCTCATCCTCGGCGTCATCGCCCTCGCCCAGCTCACCGTCCTCCTCGACAACACCGTCCTGAACGTCGCGATCCCCTCCCTCAAGGAAGAGTTGGGCGCGAGCACCGCGGACATCCAGTGGATGGTCAACGCGTACTCCCTCGTCCAGGCGGGCCTTCTCCTCACGGCGGGCAGCGCGGCCGACCGGTACGGGCGCAAGCGGATGCTGATGGCCGGCCTCGTGCTCTTCGGCGCTGGTTCACTCGTCGCCACGCTGGCCACCTCCACCGGTCAACTCATCGCCGCGCGTGCGGGGATGGGGGTCGGCGGGGCCCTCCTCGTCACCACCACCCTCGCCGTCGCGATGCAGATCTTTCCGCCGGAGGAGCAGCCCAAGGCGATCGGGATTTGGGCGGCGGTGAACTCGCTCGGGTTCGCGACGGGGCCGTTGGTCGGGGGGTTCATGCTGGGGCACTTCTGGTGGGGCGCGATCTTTCTGATCAACCTGCCGGTCGCTGTGGCGGCGTTGGCCGCGGTTGTCGTTCTCGTCCCCGAGTCCAAGAACCCTCAAGGAGATCGGCCTGACCTTCTCGGGGCGCTGCTCTCCACGGTCGGAATGTCGTCGCTCGTGCTGACGATCATCTCGGGGCCGTCGCACGGGTGGTTGTCGGCGCGGGTGCTGGGGAGCGGGGTTGTCGCCCTTGCGGTTCTCGGCGGGTTCGCCTGGTGGGAGAGCCGGATTCCCTACCCCATGCTCGATCTCGCCTTCTTCCGGAACCGGCGGTTCACGGGGGCTGTCGCCGGGGCGGTGTTGGTGACGTTCGGGCTGGGGGGTGCGTTGTTCTTGCTGACCCAGCATCTCCAACTTGTCCTTGGCTACGGGCCGTTGGAGGCAGGGGTGCGTACGGTGCCGCTCGCTGTGACCATCGTGCTGCTCAACTTCACGGGGGTTGCCGCGCGGGTCACCGCGAAGTTCGGGGGGCCGGTGTCGATTTTTGCGGGGATGGTTGTGATGGGGGGCGGGCTTGTGTCCATCGGGGTGTTGGGGGAGCGGGGATATGCGGGGACGTTGTTGGGGCTGGTGCTGATCGGGGTGGGGAGCGCGGTCGCGAGCCCTGCGATGGCTCACGCGATCATGAGTTCCATTCCGCCGGACAGGGCGGGCGTGGGGGCGGGGGTCAACGGGATGCTGGCGGAGTTCGGAGCGGGGCTCGGGGTCGCGGTGCTGGGGGCTGTGT
>DATCQX010001051.1:0-2809 GCA_036569285.1 Streptomyces sp. | reverse complement strand
CCGCCGTTCTCGCTCGACACGCCCCTGAAGGTCGTCGGCGGCCCTGAACGCCGCCATGATCCTTCCGGAAACGTTTCTACCGGGCGCCTACGAAGCCACCCGTTCCGGTGACCCCAGGACCCGCACCCCCCGGTCAGCCTTCGTGTCCAGCACGGGCAGCACCCCGGGGACGGCGATGCTCGGCAGTATGTGCGTCCACAGCACGGACAGCCGCTCGCCGAGGTCCGCGCGCCCGGTCAGCGCCCGCGACATCAGCTGGATGCCGCTGAAGCAGCCGACGAGCAGCTCCACCGTCTGCCTGGGCTGCACCGTCGGCAGCAACTCGCCCCGCTCCCTGGCCTGTTCGAGCAGTTCCTCCAACCGCTCCGACCACTGCCTGAACGGCCCGCCGTGGTCGATGCGGTTCGGCGCCTCCTGGTCCACGGCCAGCCGGATGCTGCCCCGCAGCAGGGAGCTGGTCAGCAGCCGCTGCCCCACCACGAACGTCATGTCGACGATCTCCTGGAGCTTGCACGCCTGTGACGGCACGATGCCGAACGGCACCTGCTCGTCGAGCACCGCCTGCGCCAGCGCCTCCTTCGACGGAAAGTGGAAGTACAGCGCGCCTTTGGTGACGTCGGACCGTTCCAGGACCATGGCGATGGTGGTGGACGTGTACCCGTGCTCGTCGAAAACCTCACCGGCTGCTTCCACGATGGCCCGGCGCGTTCTGATGGCGCGCTCCTGTTTAGCCATAAGAGCCCCTCCGCGGAACCGAGATGGCCGATCCCGCGATCGTGTGTCTGTTCGGCCCGATCATAGGATGCCGTCGACTGATCTCATTGCTGCCAAACCGGTCGCCTCGTACTCTAACGTTCGCTGTGGGGACGATTCGCCGTCCGCCGTGGCAGGTCGGGGGGCCGTGAGGAGGAAACGATGACCCGCCCGCGGAAGTCCCCCGGCGCCCCGCTCCTGACGGCGACAGTCCCCCGCCAGTTCGTCCACCGGGCCTCCCTCGCCGAGACGTTGCTCACCGACTGGCGCCGCACGGCACCCGACCGCTTCACAGTCTTCGCCCAATGGCCCCGCGCGCACGGCTTACACGTGTCTCCGGACTGGTGTTCCTACGATCCGCTGCTGGTGGTGGAGACGGTCCGGCAGGCCGGCACCCTGATCATGCACACCGAGTACGACGTGCCGCTGGACCGGCAGTTCGTGCTCAACGCGTTCCAGGTCGCCACGGATCCGCACGGGTTGGAGGTCGGTCCGCTGCCCGCCGAGCCCACCGTCGAACTCGCCTTCACCGAACTGAGCTTGAGGGGCGGCCGTCCCACCGCCTGCCGCTACACCGCCCGCGTGCTGTGCTGCGGAGAGCCGGTCGCCACCGCCGACGTCGCCTTCACCTGCGTCGGCGAGGCCGTCTACCGCAGGCTGCGCGGCGGCCGGACCCCGGCCTCGGTCACGGCGATACCGCTGCCGCCGGGGCTGCCGCCGCAGGCCGTCGACCGGGCGCTGCCCGGCGACGTCGTCCTCGCCCCGCCCGCCCTCGACCAGGCCCTGCGGGGCGGAAGTTGGCAGCTCCGGGTAAATACCGCACACCCCGTTTTCTTCGACCATCCGCTCGATCACGTGCCCGGGATGCTCCTGTTGGAGGCGGCCCGACAGGCGGCTCGCTTCGCGCTGCCCGGCAAATATGCCCCCAGCGCATACCAGGCGGTCTTCCACAGGTACGCTGAGCTGGACGAACCCGTCTGGATCGAGACTCACGACGCGGGCGACGGACACCTCCAAGTCGTCGGCGTACAGCGGGAGTCGGCCGTCTTCGAGTGTGGGGTCGACGCCGCCGCAGGGTGAGTTATTGTGTACAGGGGGTGAGAAACAAACGGCATGACCCGTTCTTTTACCGGCCCAGGAGTGAACTAGTCGATGGCGAGGCAGTTACGCGCTGAGCAGACCCGCGCGACGATCATCACAGCAGCCGCCGACCTGTTCGACCGGCATGGCTACGAATCGACGAGCCTGAGTGACATCGTCGAACACGCCCAAGTCACCAAGGGCGCCCTGTACTTCCACTTCGCGGCGAAGGAGGACCTCGCCCACGCGATCATGGAACTCCAGTCCCAGGCCTCACAACGCGTCGCGGTCGAGATCGACAACCGCGGCTACTCCTCCCTCGAAGCGCTGATGCGCCTGACGTTCGGACTGGCCCGGCTGTCCGTCGAAGGCCCCATCGCCCGCGCCGGGTTGAGACTCGCGACCGGGGGCGTGGCGGTGAGACCGCCCCTGAGACACCCCTTCTCCGAATGGCTGGAGCTGGTCACCCGAGGCCTGTCGGGCGCGGTCCGCGAGGCGGACATACACCACGACGTCGACCTCGACGCCGTCGCCCATTCCCTCGTCTGCTTCTTCGTCGGCACCCGCGTCGTCGGCCGCTCCCGGGAGGCGTCCGGCCGGCTCCCGCGCCGGATGGCGGAGATGTGGTACGTCCTCATCCGCGGCCTCGTCCCGGTACCCCGCCGCCCCCGCTACCTGAGCCTCGCGTCCCGGCTGGAACGCGAGATCACGGCGGCGTGCGTGTCCTGAGAGGCGGTTGGGCGCCGTGATCCTTCACGGCGCCTGTCCTGAAAGCGTTTCAGGAAGAGTTTTCGACAAGACCGGCGGGGGACGGGTGGTGTACGGCGGGCACGCGGGTCCGCCGTGCGGTGTGGGGCATGGCGCGGGCGGCCGGTGACGGGGCCGAACCGCGCGATACGGTGATCCGCATGCCCCGCACCCCCACCCCGCCCGTGCTCCTCGGCGACGAACCCGGCTCCTTCCGCCACTCCGTCCT
>DATCQX010001050.1:0-5118 GCA_036569285.1 Streptomyces sp. | reverse complement strand
CCCACCCCGACCTTGATGATGTCCGCGCCCGCCTCGATCAGATCCCGCACGCCCTCGGCGGAGACGATGTTCCCGGCGGCGATCGGCACCTGGGGGTCCAGCGCCCGGACGGTCCGGATCGCGCTGATCATCGACTCCTGGTGCCCGTGGGCCGTGTCGATGACGAGCGTGTCGACACCCGCGTCCAGAAGCTGCTTCGCCTTGCCGGCGACGTCCCCGTTGATCCCGACGGCGGCGGCGATCCGCAGCCGTCCGGCGTCGTCCACGGCCGGGCTGTACAGCGTGGCCCGCAGGGCACCCTTACGGGTGAGGATCCCGGCGAGCTTGCCGTCGCCGTCGACGGCCGGCGCGTATCGCCGGTTCGCCGCGTCGAGCGTGTTGAACGCCTCGCGCGGGTCGATCTCCGCGTCGAGGAGCAGCAGGTCACGGGACATGACCTCGGAGAGCTGCGTGAACCGGTCGACCCCGGTGAGGTCCTGGTCGGTGACGACACCGACGGGCCGGCGCTCCTCGTCGACGACGACCCCGGCGTTGTGGGCGCGCTTGGGCAGCAGGGCGAGCGCGTCGGCGACGGTCTGGTGGGGCGAGAGGACGATCGGCGTGTCGAGGACGAGGTGCCGGCTCTTGACCCAGCGGACGACGTCGGTGACGACGTCGATCGGGATGTCCTGCGGAATGACGACGAGCCCGCCGCGCCGGGCGACCGTCTCGGCCATCCGGCGCCCCGCGATCGCGGTCATGTTGGCGACGACCAACGGGATCGTCGTCCCCGTGCCGTCCGGTGAGCGGAGGTCCACGGCCTGGCGCGAGCCGACCGCGCTGCGGCTGGGCACCATGAAGACGTCGTCGTAGGTCAGGTCGTACGCGGGCTTGATGTCATTGAGAAAACGCACGTACTTGATTCTCCCACGCGGGCTCCCGATCACACCCCGGGAGAAACATCCAGCCTGTGACGGTACGCGCTGGAGCTTCCTACAGCGCCAGCAGGACCTGCGGATCGGCCTCCTCGAAGATCTCCACCGCGATCTCCCACTCCCCGGGCTTCGCCTTGGCGTACGCCCGCCAGTCGCGGACGACGATCCGCCGCTCCTCGGGGACGTCGCGCAGGACGTCGGCGAGCGCGTCCCAGTTGCGGCCGAACCAGTCGGGCAGGTTCAGACCGTCCGCGAACCGGTCCATCAGCCCGGCCTTGTCGGTGACGCCGTCGAGGTCGATCGCGATGTCGGTCATTTCAGTACCGCCCGGAACGTGTCGTAGTGATCATCGGTGTAGTAGATCTCGCCGCCCTGTCCCGTGACAATGCGCCGGGCGCCCCGGTCGCGCGAGCCGGGGGTCTTCACGGTGTACTCGTGGTAGTAGCCGCGTTTCTCTTTCGGCAGCCGCCCCTCGAAGTTCCCGAAGACGACGCCGTCGCGGGAGTAGGGGTAGGGGCCGCCCCGCTCGATGAGGGCGAGGGTCCTGCGCGCCTCGGCGGGGAGGTCGGCGGCCTTGACGGTGGCGAGGCCGCTGGCGTGAGTACCGGTCGGGTCGTTCGTACGATGATCGGTCGTACTGTTCGTGCGATGAGCCGTCGTGTCGTTCGCCCGATGACCCGACGAGCATCCGGCGACACCTCCGGCCAGGACGAGCACGCACAGCAGAACCCGGGAGACGAACCGCAGCAGCATGCCGTAGATGCTGCCACGGCCGTCCCCGTGGGACCTGCCGTCAGACGCCGTCCGGGTCGGTCCGGCTCAGCGCGGACTTCGGCGCCGGACCCGCCGTCATCAGGTAGTCCGCCGCCGAGGTGTCGGTGACGAGGCTGGTGACCAGCCCCGACCTGAGCACCGCGTCGATCGCGGCGGCCTTGCGCTGCCCGCCCGCGATCGCGACGACCTCGGGGATCCGGCGGAGCTGGTCCGCCTTGACGGTGATGCACCGCTCGCCGAGGTCCCGGCCGACCCGGCGCCCCTCGGTGTCGAAGAGGTGCGCGGACATCTCGGCCGCGACGCCGAGGGAGGAGTAGTGGGCCCGCTCCTCGTCAGTCAGCATGTCGTGGACGGTGGAGATGCCCGGCTCCCAGGAGCCGATGGAGACGCAGGCGACGGTGACCTTGTCGAAGTACTCGAAGGCGCGCGCGATCCCGGTCTGGCTGCGCAGGGCGGCGGCCGTGGCGGCGTCCGGCAGCAGCATGGGCGCGTAGATGGGGTGGGCGTCGCCGCCGGAGACCTGGGCGGCCCGGCGGACCGCCTCGACCGAGCCGCGCTCGGCGGTGCCGGCGTCGTACACGCCCGTCAGCTGCACCACCGTGCACGGGGGCAGCCGGTCGAGGGCCGCCGCCATGTTGATGGTGGAGCGGCCCCAGGCGAGACCGAGGACGTCGCCCTCGTCGACGAGTTCGCCGAGCAGGTCGGCGGCCACCTCGCCCAGGTTCTCCGGGTCGGGAGACTCGTCCGCGTCGGCCGGGGACTCGACGACGACGGCGTGCCGCAGGCCGTAGCGGGCCCGGAGCGCGTCCGAGCGCTCGGCGTCCAGCTCGGCCGGCACGCGGATCTCGATGCGGACGAGATCCCGTTCGAGAGCGGTCTCCAGGACCCGGGCCACCTTGAACCGGCTGACGCCGAACTCCTCGGCGATCTGGATCTTGGACTTGCCCTCCAGGTAGAAACGGCGGGCCATGGCCGCCGCCTGCACCAGCTCTGCGGGTCCCATCCGCATGGCCGACCGGCCCGCCGACATACCCGACACGGCGCTCTCCTCACTGCTGTTTCACACTCTGATTTCGCCGTCCATCCTCGCAGATCCGGCGGTCTTGATCAGCCCTGAAGGGCGTTGTAAGGCGGTTCGTTCACCTGCCCGTGGCCCGGTGGTCGCATGCGGCCTCGGCCTGGGCGCGCAGGCCGCGGACGGCGGCGGCGGGGTCGTCCGCGCCGTACACCGCCGAACCGGCGACGAAGACGTCCGCGCCGGCCTCCGCGCAGCGCTCGATGGTGCTCGCGGAGACGCCGCCGTCGACCTGGAGCCAGAGCTGGAGGCCGTGCTTGTCGATGAGCTGCCGGGTGCGGCGGATCTTGGGCAGCATGATGTCGAGGAACGCCTGGCCGCCGAAGCCCGGCTCGACCGTCATGATCAGCAGCATGTCGAGTTCGGGGAGGAGGTCCTCGTACGGCTCGATGGGCGTCGCCGGCTTCAGGGCCATGGACGCCCGGCCGCCCTTGGCGCGGATCTCGCGGGCGAGGCGGACGGGGGCGGCGGCGGCCTCGACGTGGAAGGTGACCGAGGAGGCGCCGGCCTCGATGTACTGCGGGGCCCAGCGGTCGGGGTCCTCGATCATCAGGTGGCAGTCCAGCGGGGTGTCCGTCGCCTTGGCCAGGGACTCCACGATCGGGACGCCGAGGGTGAGGTTCGGGACGAAGTGGTTGTCCATGACGTCGACATGGAGCCAGTCGGCGCCTTCGACCGCCTTGGCCTCGTCGGCGAGGCGGGCGAAGTCGGCGGAGAGGATGCTGGGGTTGATCTGCACGGCCATGGGGCTAGCCTCCCATGTCCGGGCGGGGGGATGCGTACCGGTGGGGGAGGCGGGGCGAAGTTTCGTGCGTTGATCTTATTTAATTGCCCTTTACCTTACGGATTGAGGGTTACCGGGCGTTCGTACGATCATCCGACTCGGCGGATCAGTGCCAGGTACATCGCGTCCGTCCCGTGCACATGAGGCCACAACTGCACGTCCGGCCCCTCCCCCAGCCCCGGCACACCCGGCAGCAGGGGCCGCGCGTCGATCAGGTCGGCCTCGGGGAACTGCTTGAGGACGTCCGCGACGACCGCCCGCGTCTCCGCGAGGTGCGGCGAGCAGGTCGCGTACCCGACGACCCCGCCGACCCGCACCGACTCCAGCGCGGTCTTCAACAGCCCCCGCTGCAACGGCGCGAACCCTTCGAGATCCTCCGGACGACGCCGCCAGCGGGCCTCCGGACGACGGCGCAGGGCGCCGAGGCCGGTGCAGGGGACGTCCATGAGGACGCGGTCGAAGGAGCCCGGCCTCCACGGGGGGCGCGTGCCGTCGGCCGCGATGACCTGGTACGGGCCCGGGTTGCCGGCCAGCGCCCGCGCGACGAGTCCGGCGCGGTGCGGCTGCTTCTCGGAGGCCAGGAGGGTCGCGCCGCGTTCGGCGGCGAGGGCGGCGAGGAGCGCGGCCTTGCCGCCGGGTCCGGCACAGCCGTCCAGCCAGTGGCGGTCCGGGCCGTCCAGGGGGGCGTTCGCGAGGGCCAGTGCGACGAGCTGACTGCCCTCGTCCTGCACGCCGGCCCGGCCCTCCCGCACGGCGTCCACGGCACCCGGTTCGCCGCCTTCCGTCAGCCGCGCGGCGTACGGCGACCAGCGGCCGGGGACGGCGGCCTCCTCCCGCAGCAGCTCCCGGACGTCCGACCTGCCGGGGCGCGCGACGAGGGTCACCTCCGGCCGCTCGTTGTCCGCCGCGAGCAGCTCCTCGATACCGGCCCGGCCACCGCCCAGCGAGTCCCACAGCGCCGAGACGACCCAGCGGGGGTGGGAGTGGACGACGGCGAGGTGGTCCTCGGGGTCGTCGTCATAGGGCGGGGCGACCTTCTCGACCCAGCCGTCCAGGTCGTCCTGCGCGATCTTGCGGAGCACCGCGTTGACGAACTTGGCGCGGCCGTCGCCCAGGACGACGCGGGCGAGTTCCACCGAGGCGGAGACCGCGGCGTGCGTGGGGATGCGGGTGCCGAGGAGTTGGTGGGCGCCGAGGCTGAGGACGTCGAGAACCGGGGGGTCGACCTCGCGGAGGGGTCGGTCGATACACGCGGCGATGATCGCGTCGTACGTCCCCTGCCTGCGCAGTGTGCCGTACACCAGCTCCGTCGCCAGCGCGGCGTCCCTGCCGTCGAACTCCCCCTTCTCCCTCGCCTTCCGCAGCAACGGCGGCAACACCAGGTTCGCGTACGCGTCCCTCTCGTCCACCGCCCGCAACGCCTCGAACGCGAGCATCCGGACGGGGTCCTTCTTGGGGCGCCGGTACGGCTTGCCGGACTTCGGGGTGCCTGCGGGGGAGGTCTCACTCACGGAAAAGGTGCTCCGGGGTTCAGAAAGGGGATCACGTCAAGCGTACGTCGGGGGTGGGGG
>DATCQX010001049.1:0-6537 GCA_036569285.1 Streptomyces sp. | reverse complement strand
CGCCGGCCAGCGGAATGAGAGCGATGAGGATCCACCAGCCGGACTTGCCGGTGTCGTGCAGGCGGCGGACGGAAACACCGAGGCTGGGCAGCAGGACGGCGAGGCTGTAGATGATGCTGAGGATGCCCAGGTCCAGCACGGATCCGATGATCGACAGCACGATGCTGATGACGATGTTGAACAGGGCGAACATCCAGTACTCCTGGCGACGGGCGCGCCCACTGAACACCGCATACTTCTTGAGTACGTCCAGGTACCACTGCATTTCTCGTCCCCCCAGGGATGTGACGTGTGTGGCCGTCATCAGATCAGGCCACATGGCCGGAATCCATCCCTCTGACGTGTGCTGATCAACCCGTTATCAGCCCGCCGCCCCATAGTTACCGGCCGAAACACCCCCCACAGACACAACGTGACGTGCCGTTCACCCAACGCCAGTTTCCACCCCAAGCGGAGGGATCGATTCCACAAGGAGGTCGACTGCCGTCTACACCGTCACATGCGCGTAGACCACGGGCGCGGACACCTCACTCCCGTCGACGGCCACCAACGCTCTGCCGGTCACATCACCCCGCTCGGGCAACTCCACGTAGACGCCCGCGAGATGCCCCCCGAGCTTCCAGTGCAGTCCGACCGAGTCGATGTCGTCCTGCTCCAGGACGGGGTCGCCGGCGGTCAGATCCCCGGTGGTCCGGTCCAGGGAGGCCAGGAACTCCTTGAGGCCCGCCGGGGTCGTCCGGAACCGCAGGTAGAGGTCCTGGCCGCTCGCCGCGCTGCCGTCGCCCGGGACCACCAGGTAGGTCGCGCCACCGGCGCCGCCCGGCACCGTCAGCCGAAACGTCTTCGGGAGTGCGGCGGTTGGAGCCCCCGAGGTCTCGGCCGGCCCCCTGGAAGCCGGCGCGGACATACTCACCATGAGACCCAGCACCGGCCAGGCCACCAGCGCGACGAGGACAAGCGTCAGCACACCGCACAGCACGAGGAGCAGCGGGACGTCGTATTCCGACAAGGTGCGCTTCTCACTCATCATCAGGTCCCCGTTCGGAGTCGTCGCTCTCTTCGAGTGACTCGCCGCAACGGTACGCAAGACGTGCCTCTCGGCACCGCGTCCTGCCCTCGCCCCGGAAGGCTCACACCCGCAGGCTCTCCCGCCCCACGCTCCCCTCGGCCACCAACCGCGCCAGTTCCACGCGGGAGTGGATGTGCAGCTTCCGGAAGATGTGGCGGAGGTGGTAGTCGACGGTGTGGGGGGAGACGGAGAGGGCGGCGGCGGTCTGGCGGTTGGTGAGGCCGTGGGCGACGTGTTCGGCTATGAGGCGTTGGGAGTCGGTGAGGTCGAGCGATGTCGTGGGGCGGTTTTCGAGGCGGTGGGCGGGGGGTGTCAGGCGGATGGTCGCTCCGGTGAGGGCAGGGCCTGTCCAGATGGGCTCGTGGAGGTGGGGTCTGGCTCCGGAGGGGAGGGTGACGGGGCGGGGGGCGCGGGTTCCTCGTACGGCGGAGAGGGTTTCCTCTCGTGCCCACGTCCACAGGAGGGCGCGGTCGGACGGGCGGATCAGCGCGGCGGCCGAGGTGTTCGTCAGGAGGGTGACGTCGCTGACGGCCAGGACGGGGCCGGTGGTGGTCCGGCATGCTGTGAGGAAGCGTTCGTGCAGCAGACGAGGGTCGTGGATGATCGTCGGCAATGTCGTCTCTCCCATGCGGTGTTCGGCAGGTCGGCCTCGTGCTCACGCTACGCAGGGCGGGGTGACGGATGGGTGACCGAAAGGTGATGCGGCTTTGGATCCGGTGCGTGCGACGGTGCTCGGTCCCCTCAAGGTCTCGCGGGGCGACACGGACCTCGACCTCGGCCCCTCCACGCGACGCGCCCTGCTGGCCGTCCTGCTGACCCAGACCGACCGCCCCGTCCCGGTCTCCGAGATCGTCGACGTGCTCTGGGGCGAGACGGCCCCGAGGAGCGCGCCGAACATCCTGCACCGTCACATAGGGGCGCTCCGCACCACGCTCGGCGCGTCGCGAGGAACCCCTCGACTCCCCCTCCTCGTCAGGGCGTCGGGCGGATACCGGCTGTGCCTCGGCACCGACCAGCTCGACCTCCTCCGCTTCCGCGACCTCCGCGCCCGTGCCGCCGCGCACAGGCGGTCCGGTGACGACGTCCGCTGCGTGACCCTCCTCATGGACGCGCTCGACCTGTGGCACGGCCCCCTCCTCAGCGGCCTGCCCACACCCGTACGCGCGCACCCCCTGTTCGCCCGGATCGACCGCGAGTACCCGGACGCCGTGAAGGAGGCGGCCGACGCGGCCCTGGACGCCGGGGGCGTCCACCTGGAGCGGGTCCTGCTGCCGCTGCGCCGGGCGGCGCGGGCCCGTCCGCTGGACGAGGTGCTGCACGCACGGCTCGTCACCGTCCTGGTCCGCACGGGGTACACGCGGCAGGCGCTGCAGTGCTATCGGGACGTCAGGCAGCGGCTGAGCGAGGAGTTGGGGCTCGATCCCGGTCCGGAGCTCGAAGAGGCCGCCGACGCCGTCGTCCGCACCCGTACGCCTGCCAGTGTGCCGGTGCCCGCTCAACTGCCGCCGGATCTGGGCGCGTTCACCGGGCGGGAGGCGGAGATGGCGGTGGCGCGCGAGGTGCTGCCCGCGCGGTCCGTCGTCATCAGCGCCATCGGCGGTATGGCCGGTGTCGGGAAGACGGCGCTGGCGGTCCACTGGGCGCACGAGGTCGCGCACCGCTATCCCGACGGGCAGCTCTACGCCGACCTGCGGGGATTCGACCCGGGCGGGGCGGCGGCCGGGCCCGGGCAGGTGCTGAGGTCGTTCCTGGAGGCGCTGGGGGTCGCCCCGGAGCACGTGCCGGTGGGTGTGGACGCGCAGGCGTCGGTGTACCGGGGTCTGCTGGCGGGGAAGCGGGTGCTGGTCGTGCTGGACAACGTCAGGGACGCCGCGCAGGTGCGCCCGCTGCTGCCGGACTCGGCGGGCTGCCTCGCCCTCGTCACGAGCCGTACCTTCCTCGCCGAGCTGGTGGCCGAGGGCGCGCGCCCGGTCGCCCTGGACGTGCTCGACGACGCCGACGCGCACGCGTTCCTCTCCCGCCGCCTGGGCCCCGAGCGGCTGGCCGCGCGGCCGGGGGCGGTGCGGGACATCGTCGACGCCTGCGCCGGTCTGCCGCTCGCGCTGGCCATCGCGAGCGCCCGCACGGTGATGAACCCGCACGCCGATCTCGCCGTCCTCGCGGCGGAGTTGCGCGAGGAGGGCAACCGGCTGGCGACCCTGTCGGCGGGGGATCCGGCGACCGACATCGGGACGGTGCTGTCCTGGTCCTACCAGGTGCTCACCCCGCTCGCCGCAATGGCCTTCCGCCGCCTGTCGCTGCACCCGGGCCCGGACATGTCGCTCACGACCGCGTCGAGCCTCCTCGGGCTGCCCCCGGCGCGGGTGCGGCAGGCGTTCGACGAGCTGACCGGCGCGCACCTGCTCACCGAACGCTTCCCCGGCCGCTTCGTGAGCCACGACCTCCTGCGGGCGTACGCGGGCGAGCTGCTCGCCGTCCACGACTCCCCGCAGGAGCAGGCGCGGGCCCTGCACCGGCTCCTCGACCACCTGCTGCACAGCGCGCACCGCGCGAGCGCCATGCTCGCCCCGCACCGGGAGCGGCTGGTGCTCCCGGCGCCCGTCGAGGGGTCGGAGCCGGCCGGGTTCGCGGGCCGTGAGGAGGCGGCGAGGTGGATGGAGGCGCACAGAGCCGTCGTCCTGGCCGCCGTCGCGCACGCTCCCGCGCGGCGGCACGCGCCGTCCCGCTGCTGGCAGTTGGCGAGCACGGTGGAGTTCCACCTCGACCGGCACGGCCGCTGGCAGGAACAGCTCGCGCTCCAGAGCGCGGCCCTGGACGCGGCGCAGCGGTCGGACGACCGCCTCGGCCGGGCGCACGCGCACCGCGCGCTGGGTTTCGGGCACGGCCGTCTCGGTGACGGCGGGCGGGCGAGGGCGCATCTCACCGCCGCCCTGGAGCTGTTCGCGGCGGACGACGACGGCGGCGGCGAGGCCCGGACCCACCGCTATCTGGCGTTCCTGGAGAACAAGGACGGCCGGCACGAGGCGGCGCTGGCCCACTACGCCGTCGCCCACGCCCGTTACACGGACCTGCGGCTGGACAGCGGTCGGGCGCAGGTGCACAACGAGGTGGGCTGGACCCACATCCTGCGGGGCGACCACGCCCAGGCGCTCGTGGAGTGCGGGCAGGCCCTCGACCTCCACCGGCGCCTCGACGACGCGAACGGCGAGGCCGCCGCCTCCGACAGCCTCGGTTACGCCCACCACCATCTGGGCGCGTACGAGCGGGCCGTCGAGTGCTACCGGCACGCGCTCGCGCTCTACCGGCTCCTGCACGACGACTACTTGGAGGCCGACACGCTCGTCCACATCGGCGACAGCCAGGCGGCCGCGGGGGACGGCGGTGAGGCCCGCGCCTCCTGGCGGCGGGCTCTGCTGATCCTGGAGCACCTCTCGCACCCGGACGCGGAGTCGGTGCGGCGGCGTCTGGGCTCCTGACGGGTCACGTGAGCTTCCGCCGGATCTCCGCCGCCCAGTCAGGATCCATCGAGTCGACGATCCCTGCCGCGTCCCGCCAGCGGACGCGGGCCCCCTCGACGTCACCGGCGAGAGCGAGCGTGTCCCCGAGCCGGCTGATGCTGCCCGCCTCGTTGTAGCGGTCGCCGCCCGCCCGCAGGAGCCGGATCGCCCGCTCGTAGCAGAGCCGGGCCCGCGTCAGGTTGCCGAGGTGGTGGTGGGCGAAGGCGAGCGTGTCCCAGGCGCGGGCGTAGTCCGGGCCGGTGTGGGTCGTGCGGCGGTACAGCAGCAGCGACCGCACCGCGCTCGTGACGGACGCGTCGTAGGTGCCCAGGGACGCCTGGTACCAGGCGAGGGCGTTGAGGCATTCGGCCTGGGCGCCGAGGTGGCCCGCCGTCCGGTACAGGTCGAGGGCCCGCCGGGTGAGGTCGATGGCCCGGTGGTCGCGGTCCGTGCGGGTCATCACCCAGCCGAGCAGCCGCAGGCAGTGCGCCTGTCCCAGGGGGTCGCCGACGGCCTCGAACAGGGCGAGGGCCCGGCCGAGGTGTTCCTCGGCGGACGTGTACCGGCGCAGCAGGGAGTGGGCGCGTCCGAGGCCCGCGTGCGCGTGGGCGAGGCCGGTGGCGTCGCCCGACCGCTCGGCGGCGGCCAAGGCGGTGAGCTGGAGGTCCGCCCAGTCGTGCCAGTGCCCCGCCTGCGCGTACATCGGGCCGAGGGGGCGGGCCAACTGCCAGGCGTGGGCGGGCAGTCCGTCGCGTGCGGCCTGGCGGACGAGTTCGGTCAAGGTGAGGCGTTCCCTGTCGAACCAGCGCATCGCGGCTTCCGGGGTGGTGGGTTCGGTGCCGTCCACCGCGTCCTCGGAGGCCGGGAAGATCCCGGCCGGGTCCAGTTGCCGCAGCGCCGCGTGCGCCGTCTCCAGGTAGTGCCGGTGGAGCCTTTCGCGTGCCGCGTCCCTGTCGGGCCGGGTGTCCTCGGCCTCGGACGTCTCGCGTCCGTAGGCGCGCAGCAGGTCGTGGAGGCGGTGGCGGTCGTGCCGCTCCACCCCGACGAGATGGGCGCGCACGAGTTCGTCCAGCAGGACGCGGGTCTCGCGCGGGGTGAGTCCGGCGAGGGCGGCGGCGGAGCGGGTGTCGAAGGTGGCTCCGGGGTGCAGGGACAGCAGCCGGAACAGGCGGGCGGGCGCGTCGGGGAGGGTGCGGTAGGACCAGCCGAACACCGCCCGGACGTCGCTGAGGCGGTCCGTGCTGTGGAAGGCGTCCAGGCTTCCGTCGGCCTCCCGGAGCTGCTCGGCCATCGCGCTCAGCGGCAGCTGGGGGTTCATCAGGACCCGGGCGGCGATGACGGACAGGGCCAGCGGGAGCCGTCCGCACAGGGCGATGATCGTCTCGGCCGCCTCGGGCTCGTCCTCGACGCGGGCGGCCCCGAGCCTGCGGACGAGGGCTTCGCGGGCGCCGTCGGCGGACATGACGTCCAGGAGCAGCGGGTGCGCGCCGTGCGCCGCGATCAGGCT
Source organism: Streptomyces sp. (assembly GCA_036569285.1). GTDB lineage: Bacteria > Actinomycetota > Actinomycetes > Streptomycetales > Streptomycetaceae > Streptomyces. The sequence goes on along the minus strand of DATCQX010001049.1, from coordinate 464 downwards.
GCTGAGTTGGTTGCGGCTGGTGATGAGCACCAGGGAGCCCGCCGAGCCGGGCAGGAGGGGGCGGACCTGTTCCGCGTCGCGGGCGTTGTCGAGGAGGACGAGGACGCGCCGGGTGGCCAGGAGACTGCGGTAGAGGGCGGCCTGCGCGTCGAGGCCGTCGGGGATGCGCCGGTGGGGGACGCCGAGGTTCTCCAGGAAGCCGCGGATCGCTTCCGCCGGGGCCGTCGCCGCTCCGTTGAGGTCGAAGCCGCGGAGGTCGACGTACAGCTGGCCGTCCGGGTAGCGGTCGGCGACGCGGTGCGCGAGGTGCAGGGCGAGCGTGGTCTTGCCGACGCCGGCCATGCCGCCGATCGCGCTGATGACCAGGGCGTGGGACGCGTCGGTGGAGAGGTGGGACAGCATGCGTTCGACTTCGGCGTCCCGGCCGGCGAAGTGGGCGGGGGCTGCGGGGAGTTGGGCGGGGC
>DATCQX010001048.1:0-7308 GCA_036569285.1 Streptomyces sp. | reverse complement strand
TCCGCCACCTCCGCCGTCTTCCTCCTCCTGGCCGGCTGGCTCCTCCGACTGGCGGACGCAGCCGACCCGTTGCCCGACTCCCTGCTCACCGCCGGCTGGATCCTCGGCACCATCGCCGTCCTCAGCACCCTCCTCGCCGTCACAGCCCTCCTCCACACCGCCCTCCGCAACCGCCGGTGCCCGGCCTCCCCCGCCGAGGTCGAACAGGCTCGGCTGGAGTGGAAAAGGGCTTTGCTGGAGCGGGGGTTGGTGCCGTATCTGACCGGGTCGGGGGACAGCTCTGGCAGAGCCTCGATGGGTTGATCCGCCGCACGGCACTCGTCGAGTGGGGGCACGCGCAGCCACGAGAGGAGGATCGCCCGAGCCACCCCACCTGCGATCAGAGGATCAGCCGAGACCGAACGCGAAGGTCGCCGATCCCCGTAACAAGGGTGCTCCGTCAGTGACTTCGGCGAGTCTGGCCCCCGCCTCGACATCGTCGTCGTGCACCCGTACGTCCTGAAGACCGAGCCCGCGCATCAGATCGTGGGTGTGGCTCTCGCCCCGGGCTGTCAGGTTCACGAAGAGATCGGTGTGGGGCAGTACCGTCACCGCGACTCCCGCTCTCCGAAGCCCTCGTCGCCGTCCTCATGAGGGGGAAATCCGTTCTGCGAGGAGGCGGTCCCGTCCCTGGCAGCCGTCGGCTCGTCGGACAATGCCTGCCACCAGTCGGCTGCAGCCTCGGGCATGCCCTTGCTCTGGCTGCCGTTCACATGATCAGAGTGGGAGCCACCGTGGCCGTCCTGCCCCTCCCTCGTCCGAGTGTTGCGATCAGCGGCGTCCCGGAGCTCATCCCGCCCGGAGTCGAAGTCCTGTCTGAACGCCTCTGCGGCCTGCGCCCGACCGCTCGTCTCCGCCGTACGGACGAGGCGGTGCACGAAGGCCCGGCGTTCGTCGGTGCCCCGGCCGTAGCCGAGGTCGTCCAGCAGGGCGGAGACCCGCTCGCCAGCCTCGCTCCGCCGGGCGGCACCGTCCTGGAACGCGGTCTCGTCGGTCGGCTCCGGATGATCACGGCCGTCCACGCCCTGTGCCCAGGTAGGCGTCGTACGCGGCTGGGACAGGTGACGGAGTGCCTCAGGCACCTCCTGATCGTTGGCGACCGCGGACAGGCAGCTCAGCGGCCCGATCATCTCCACAGCACGCTCGATCTCCTCCTCGTGCCGAAGCAGCCACCAGACCGCGGCGCTTCCGGGAGAACTCAGCACGTCGTCCCTGAGATAGGAGCGCCGATTACGTTCGTGGTCCCGATGGCGCTCCCAGGAACTGACTGTCCTTCGCAGGGTGTCAAGTTCCTCCAAGTGGAGACGGTCCGCGCGGCGCAGAGTGAACTGCACATCGGCGGCATGGACCATGAGCGTTCCTGACTCCGCCTGGAAGGGCGTCCCCACTACGCCTTCCACCCAATGGCGCAGGAATTCAGCACGGTTGGGATGCTCGCCGACCGTACAGTTCTCGACCCTGCGCAACACGGCGCTCACCGCCTGACCACTCCCACTGCCCGCCGCCAGTCCCGGCGAATCCGCAAGTCCGCGCCACCGGATCGTCGCGGAGAAAAGGAAAGGGCAGTCTTCCATGGCGCTCCTGACGGGGATATCAGAAACGAAGGTTTCCTGAAAGGGGGGTTCTGCAGGAGGCTCGGAGGCGTCCTCAGGACGTTCGTCCTCGCCTCGCGCATGCCTCCCGCCCGTGCTCGGCACGAGGAGGTCGACGAGGAACACTCCCGCGAGGACCGCCACGAGCGCGAACCACATCCAGGCCTTCCAGCCGACCGCGGCGGCGCCTGCCACAGCACAGGCGACGAGGCCGACGAGAACCAGACGCAACCTGCGGCGCGCGTTCATGAGCTTTCTCCTGTCGTCCGCCCGGCAGACGTCGCCGGTTCCGCGTCGAGCCCGAGGGCCCGGTCGATCTCCCAGCAGAATCGTTCGGTGATCCGTTCACAGGCCTCGTCCGACGTGTCCATGGAGGGCAGAGCACTCCACTCGCAGACGGCCGCGTAAAGGTGGTTGAGCTGAGCGGGATCGCCCACGGTTGCGAGCAGGACGGCGTACATGAACCGGCTGTCGGCCAAGCCACGCGCCGACAGGTTCAGCCATCGTCGGAGCACCGGGGTCCAGTGCGCCGCTGTCGGGCTCGTGACTGTCATGGCCCGCCAGGCCAGGGTGAACTCCTTCCAGGGCGGTACGACGCGCAGTCCCTCGGGGTCGAGGAGTTCGAGGAGAACCTCCCCGCTCTCCTTCGAGGGACGACCGGCCAGAAGGCCCGCGAGCCGACGGAAAACGCGCTGGTTGCCCCGTGCGAGGTCCAACAGGGCTTCGCGGGCCGCTCGGGCCGCCGCCCCTTCCTGGCGGAAGGCGAGGTGACGAAGTCTGACGGCCGCCTGTTCGGGGTGAGTCACCCCGATGACCTGCCGGCAGACGTCCGTCAGCACACGAGCCAGCCCCGGGGAGATCCGGCTGGTGACCCAGGTGTAGACCCGCGCCCGGAACCGGGCCCCGTACCGCTCGTGGCTGAGACCGAACTCCAGCAGAGCGGCGGCCTCCGCGTGAAACTTCCTTCCGGACTGCTGCGTCCACCCCTCGACCAGGTCGCACAGATCGTCCGGCCGCCCCACGGACAGCGCCTGCTCGGCGAACCTGGAGATCAAGTGCATCCGGTCTTCCGCCCTGAATCCGGGCAGCGCCACGCACTGTTTCATCCAGTCCCTGAAGGCGGAGCGCAGTCCGGGGAAGTTCTCCCAGAAATGGCGCCTCAACGAATTATCGTAGGCCAGCCGCTCGAAGGCGATCCTGCCGGCTGTGTCCCGTTCGATGGAGAGTTCCTCCAGTTGCTCCCCCAGATCGGACTGGGCGAGTCTCACGGTGTCCTCGGGTTCATAGCGAAGGATCTCCAGAAGCAACTCCGCGCCTGCCTGCGTCACTTCGGCCACGGCGCCGCTCGTCATCGCCGCGCTGAAGAGCAATGCGCGGCTCTCCACGCCCCGGTGTGCTCGCACCTGCCCCGCGGCCTGCTCCGCGCAGTCGGTGACGGCCGCCACCGCTTCGTCCCTCCATGAGATGAAGGAGGTGCCGTAGCGGCGGCTGTCACGTGCCTGTGCGACAAGTTCGGCCAGCCGCGCGAGATCGCGCATCGGAGCCGTGGCGAACATCTGCCGGAGTTCTTCGGTGTCCAGTTGCCCGGGGGCGAACCCAACGCCATGCACGCGGAGATGACTGCTGAGAACCGCACTGCCACGTGGCCGTTCCAGCGACACCACGAGCGGCGACAGGTCGGTGTGGAGCATCCAGCCCAGCCCCGCTGGCAGGACGACCGCCATCCGGGCCTGTTTCTCCTCGACGACGGACCTGTACCGCATGAGAGCACTCTGCGCCGCCGGATAATCCGCGTCGGTGACACCGGACAAGTCCATGAGGTACCTGTCCGCGTCCCCCGCGAAGTCGTCCTCTTCCAGGGCCGAAAGCTCTACGATACGGTCCTTCGGGCCCGGGGCTCGTTCCAGGAGCATGGTGGCCGCCGTCCGTCTTCCGAGACCGGACGGGCCGTCCAGCAGAACCACGGTCCCCAGCTCCTCCAAGCGTTCGGCGGCCTTGCCGTAACGACGAGGGGGAATGAAGCACCTGACGAGCCGACGGCGGTGCTCGCGGACGATCGTCGAACGCTGCGCGCCGGCGCGGACCAGCCCTTCGCCCGTCGCCAGCATCCAGGTGTAGTTGTACTGATCTCCGCTTCCGGTGTGCACGCCGGCCTGCGGGTCACTGACGGTCGTACCCCCGGGACCGATCACCGGCCACCGTCACCGGGGCCGTGATACAGGTTCCCCTTCCCGGTGTGGACAGGGCCCTGGGGTTCACTGACGAAAGTGCCCGAGAAGTCCCCGTTGACGTTGCCAATGCCACCCCGCTGACGATGGCTCCTGGTCTGCACCTGTGCCCTGACCACCGGTTCTTCGATCTGTCCGGGTTGCTGCGCGCCGACGCGCTCCGAGCCTCCGTGCTTCTCTGCCGCCGCGGCAAGTTCCGGCACCAGTCCGCCGAGGTCCGCCGCCAACCGTGCCAGATCCGCTTCGGCGTTGCGGTGGCTGAACCTGCGGTACTGGCAATCGGCCAGATCTTCCAATGCGGCAGGCAGGTTCTCGTGCCGGAGACGTACCGCGTCGCCCACCAGGACGGGGATGACGTGTGCTCCCGTCTCCAGCGCTTCGAGAATCTCCCTCCGGGTCCAGTCCTCAGGGTCCTCCAGAGCTACTCCGCCGTCCCTGGAACGAGCCTCGGCCCAGCGGGAGCCGATCAGCGCCAGCAGCACCCGGCACCGTCTCACTGCGGTGAGAAGCTCCTGCGGGAACCTGCCACCCGGAGGAATTGACTTGCTGGCCCGGAAGACGTTCTCGTCCCCGAAAACCCGGGACAGCTCCCTCTCGACGAGGGTTGCGGTCGCCTCCTCGTCGTTGGTCCGATAGTTCACGAATATCATGGACACGACAATCTCTCTTCTGTCTTCGCGGCATAGCCGCCGATGAGGGGAGGTGGGCACTGCCCGCTCCAACCCGTCACGGGGGCCGGGCAGAACGGACGATGCCTCTTCACGCCGAACGGGTGCTGTCCCTTTCAGACGAACCGATCGGCCGACGGCGGCCTCGGCGCCGAGCAGGCACGGCCACGGCCCAGGAACCGCCAGGGGACGAAAGTGCGGTGAGCGAGATCAGGAGACGGTCATGGCGTTCACCAGAGCGGGGCGCAGGTCTCGCACCACAGGCAGGGAACGAAAGCGCGCAAGTTCACGATCGAGTCGGCGGACATCCGCTCGAACAGTGGCGGAGGGGACTAGGGCCGTGAACCCCAGAAGTTCCTCAGCCACTTCGCAGGATCGCTCGACCTCTCCTGACGCGGCATGGGCTAAGGCACGGCGGATCCCGTATCGGACCCGGTTACGAAGTGCGTGAGGTGGGATACGCAGACACTCCCGGTCCAACACCTCAGCAGCTTTCCGGTGATCACCCAGGTCGTACAGACACCAACCCGTGGCCAGGGAAACGGGGTCGGTGACATGGGTGGGGCCGAGGACGAGGGTGTCGGCCGCGTTCTCGCCCTGTGCCAGGAAGGCACGTGCGCGGTCCAGCCCGTTCAAACAGGCTTTCCCATCACCGGCGAGAGCGTGCCCTTGAGCCTCCCGTTGGACGGCCAGCCCACGGATCCGGGGCGGTAATGCGCCGCTCTGCGCTTGACGGGCGAGCGCGATGGTCTGCTCCGCGTCTCCTTCGTAAAGGGTGACCAGAGCGCGGCGCACCTTCGCGTAGTCCGCCAAGTGACGGTCACCGCCGGCCTTCGCGAGTTCCACCGCCTGCGTGGTCCAGTGCAGTGCCCCCGGGACGTCGCCCGCCTCCTGAGCCATCCAGCCGGCGTACTCGGCGAAGCGAGCCGCGGTCACCAGCAGACCCGTTCGAGCAGTTCCTAAGGATTGGGCCGCGAGAACGACGATGGCGCCGGTCTGGTTCCTGAGCGGAGTCAGCAGAGCACCCGGAGCACTGGCCTGGCCGACCTTTCGCACCTGCCGCAGTTGATCCTGGAGTACCGAGATCAAGGGTGAGTCCGACTGGTCGATGCCGATACGGACGCCGCCGCCCCTGCCGACCGCAGTGGCAGCCAGCAAAGAGCCGGCACCCACGGCGATCGCTTCACGGCGGGCCCGATCGCGCTCTGCCGAAGGAGGACTCGTCTCCCTCAGCAGTTCGTAGAAGAACCCGTCCGTGCGAAAGAGAACATCGCACCGACGCGCCAGAGCGACCGAGGGCTTCTTGTCCCCTCGTTCGACCTTACACAGATGCCCTTTGCTGTAATTAACCTTCTGTGCCATCTCCCGCAAGGTCATGTGAGCCTCTTGCCGGAACCTGCGCAGCTCGACACCGAAGCGTAAGGGAACATCCATAGAAAGCTCCTCCACCAAGAAATCAACGCCAGTTGAAGGCCACAGAGGCCGAACCGAGGACGAGTGTGACACGCTCAACTGCTCCACGGCAGTACTGATGGAAAGTTTCCCGTTTCCTATTTATTTCCACTAGCGAACATAGAGCGCTCTTGGTCAAGGGCAGCCCAGTTCGGTGGTTCACATTCATGGACGACGATCCCGTGAGAACCGCTGCTCTGGCCTCCTCCGCCCTCCTGACCGTCAGCCTTGTCGCCTTCACCGGTACCCCCAGGCGCACACCGCGGGCGGCGCGATGTACCTCCTGGGAGGGACGTGCAGCCAGTCCTCGACGGTGACGATTCCGCAGAGCAACAGCGTTACATCGGCGGCCCGTACGACCCTGACGGCGTATCCGGGCGAGATCCCGGTGCTGAACTTCGCGGCGCAGGGCGAGACTTCGCCGAACAGGGGACTTCAGGCATACGGGTCGTACTGGGAGGTCTACGGGATTGCCGTCGAGCGGGCCGGCGACAACGGGACTACGCCAGTGGCAGCAACAACGTCATCGAGCGGACCCCGCTACAAGCGGGACACCGGGCCCCAGTTGGGGCGGATTTCCTCCTTCACACCTCGCGGTCAGCGGCCGTCCGCCAACCTGATCCTCAGCACCGAGTCGCACGACAACGCCGACTCCGACGGAGAGGACGCGGACGGGTTCGCCACAAAGCTGACAGCCGGCACCGGGAACGTCTTCGGGTCCGCTGTCTCCCACAACAACATCGACGACAGCTGGGACCTGTACGCCAAGACCGACACGGGCCCGATCGGTCTGGTGACCATCGAGGATTCGCTCTCCTGCAGCAACTGCACGCTGTCCGAGGGCACCGTCAACCCCAACGGCGACCGCAACGGGACAGCTCGGCGACGACACCGCCGTCGACCACCTCGTGCGCCGCAGCATCGCCTACCGCAACGGCAAGCACGGGTTCACGTACAACAGCAACCCGGGCGCCATGGCCGCCTCGAACAACCTCAGCATCGACAACGCGTTCCGCAACTACTCGCGGGAGGAGGACTTCGACGTTCCGCGCCAATACGTCCTGCCGGTACGGCGTTCACGGCTCCAGAGACAAACAGTCGGGAACACCGACAGCACGAACCAGTTCTGGACAGGCGCCAACGGCGAGCGCTGTGGGGCGAGTTGGTCCGGCGCACTGAAGCGGTCGTTCGCCTCGGACGGCAACCTCGTGGTGACGCTCGGCGGGGTAGATGTCGCCTTGTAATGACTTCAACTCGCACTTTCCCAAACACTTCTGACCGCATGGCATGCAGTGACAGGCGGGCCCCGCACGCAATATCAGGCGGGCC
>DATCQX010001047.1:0-4229 GCA_036569285.1 Streptomyces sp. | reverse complement strand
ACCCCACCCCCCGCCAACTCCCCGATGTCCACCAGCATCCGCCCGCTGTCCGGCTCCCTCCCCGTGAACAGCCGGAACGCGTCGGCGGCCTGGAACACCGCCATCCCGCCGCCGTCGAGTGTCGCGCACCCCAACGCACGTGCGGTGCGCAGCAGTTCCGTCTCCAGCGGGCGGTACACCACCTCGGCGACCCACAGTTCCCCGCGGAGCAGTTCGGCGGCGAAGGGCAGGCCGGGATGCGCGGCCATTCCGGTGGGCGTGGCGTGGACCAGCCCGTCGGCCCGGGCGAGCAGGTCGGGGAGCCCGTCGGCGGTGGTATATGACGCACGACCCGCCCCGAAGTGCCCGTTCAACGCCCCGGCGAGGCCCGCGGCCCGCTCCGGCATCGCGTCCACCACGGTGACCGTCCCCGCCCCGAGCGTCAGCATCGCGTGGGCGACGGCCGCGCCGGCTCCGCCCGCGCCGAGTTGGACGACCCGCTCCAGCGGTACGTCCGGCAGCCCTCGGGCGAAGGACGCGGCGAAGCCGGTGACGTCGGTGTTGTGGCCGACGGCCCGCCCGTCCTGCTCGAAGACGACGGTGTTCACGGCGCCCAGCGCCTCGGCCTGCGGGGACAGCGCGTCGAGGTGCTCCAGCACGACCTGCTTGCAGGGATGTGTGATGTTGAGCCCGTCGAACCCCAGGTCACGTGCCGCCCGCACCAGTGTCCCCACCGCCTCGGGCCCGGCCCCGAGCACGTCGAGGTCGATGAGGCGGTACAGGTACCGCAGCCCCTGCCGGTCCGCCTCGCGTTCGTGCAGCGCGGGGCTGAGGGAGGGGCCGATCCCGGAGCCGATCAGTCCGACGAGATACGAGTCCTTGGCCACACGGACCTCCTGAGCCGGTCGACGATCGTCACTAATGTACGAACCAGTACGTTAGCTATAGCAGCCCGTCCCCTCCCCCGGGAACCCCTCGAGCCCCGCCTTCTAGAATCTGCGCACCGGCCGCACTCCCCGAAGGGCTCCGATGACCAGCGTCGACGAACCGGCACGACAGGGCGGACGCATCCGCGACGCCGTCCGCACCCGGGCCGAGATCCTCGACGTGGCGACCCGGGAGTTCGCGCGGGCCGGCTACGACGGCGCCCGCGTCGACGAGATCGCGGCCAGCACCCGCACCACGAAGCGGATGATCTACTACTACTTCGGCGGCAAGGAGCAACTGTTCACGGCGGTCCTGGAGCGCGCGTACGGCGTGATCCGCGAGGCCGAGCAGCGGCTGGACGTGGAGCACCTGGACCCGGTCGCGGCGATCCGCCGGCTCGCGGAGCTGACGTTCGACCACCACGAGGCCCACCCCGACTTCATCCGCCTGGTGACCATCGAGAACATCCACGGCGCCGAGCACATCGCGGCCTCCGAGAAGCTCGGCCGGATGGGTTCCCCGGCGCTCGACGTGATCCGCCGCATCCTGCGCTCCGGCCAGGAGTCGGGCCTGTTCACGGCGGACGTCGACGCCGTCGACCTGCACGCGATGATCAGCTCGTTCTGCTTCTTCCGGGTCGCGAACCGGCATACGTTCGGTGCCCTGTTCGGCCGCGACCTGGTCGCCCCCGAGCGGCGCGAGCAGTACCGGGTGATGCTGGGGGACATGGTGATCGCCTACCTGACGGCGGAGCGGACGGCGGGCTGAGCGTCGTCCGGGAACGACTCTCGGCGCGACCTCTTGACACCCGGGAAACCTGGGCGCAACATCCCTTCCCACCGAGACTAACTACCCAGTGGGTTAATTAGCGCGATCCGCCCTCCCCGACCCGCCCCTTCCCCCACCGCTCACTCCGCGCGCCGCGGAGCCCTCGAAGGAGCCGCCGTGTCCGTCCCCGCCTCCGCCCCACCGCCCGCTTCCGCCGTCCCGGCCGGCCAGCCCAGGAAGGCCGCCGCCGCTGCCTGGATCGGCAGCGCGCTGGAGTACTACGACTTCTTCATCTACGGCAGCGCGGCGGCGCTGATCTTCCCGGATGTGTTCTTCGACAAGTCCGATCCGGCGACCGCGACCCTGCTGTCGCTGGCGACGTTCGGTGTCGCGTACGCGGCGCGGCCGGTGGGCGCGCTGTTCCTCGGGCACTTCGGGGACCGGGCCGGCCGTAAGAAGATCATGGTCTTCACGCTGATGCTGATGGGCTTGTCGACGTTCCTGATCGGCTGCCTGCCCACCCGTGAACAGGTCGGTACGCTCGCGCCGGTGCTGCTGGTGCTGTGTCGTGTACTACAGGGCATCTCGGCGGCGGGCGAGCAGGCCAGCGCGGGTTCGATGACCCTGGAGCATGCGCCGGCGCACCGCCGGGGCTTCTTCACGAGCTTCACCCTGAGCGGTACGCAGGGCGGCCAGCTGATCGCGACGCTGGTGTTCATCCCGGTCGCGGCGCTGCCCGAGGACCAGCTCCTGTCGTGGGGCTGGCGAGTGCCGTTCTGGGCCAGCATCGGGGTCGCGGTGGTGGGATATGTGATACGCCGCAAGCTCGCCGAGACCCCGGCGTTCGAGCAGCAGGCGGCGACCGAGGGCGTCGTCCGGATGCCGCTGCTCGTGCTGCTGCGGGAGCACTGGGCGGACGTCCTGCGGGTGATCGGGGGTGCCGTCGTCGCCTCGGTGAGCACGATCTTCACCGTCTGGGCCCTGTCGTACGCCACGAGTGACGCCGTCGGCATGAGCCGTACGTCGATGCTGTGGGTCGGCGCGCTCGCGAACCTCGTCGCCCTGGCCGCGATCCCGCTGTGGGCGGCCCTCTCCGACCGCATCGGGCGGCGTCCGGTGTTCCTGATCGGCGCGGCCGGCAGTGCGGGCATGATGTTCCTCTACCTGTGGTCGGTGTCCGCCGCGTCCTACCCGGTGGTCCTGGTCGTCGGCATCCTCACCTTCGGGGTCGTCTACAGCGCCGCGAACGGGGTCTGGCCGTCCTTGTACGGCGAGATGTTCACGACCCGGGTCCGTATGTCGGGCATGGCCATCGGCACCCAGATCGGCTTCGCCGTCGCCGGTTTCGCCGTGACCTTCGCCGCCGAGATCGCAGGCCCGGACGGCGACGACTGGTCCGCCGTCGCCCTCTTCACCGCAGCCCTGTGCGTCCTGCCGGTCATCGCCGTCCTCACCGCCCGCGAGACGGCCAAGATCCCGACGGAATCCCTCGGCATCCGCACCCCGGACCGACGGCCCGAACGGGAGACCGTCTCCGCCTGACCCCGCCCGCGCCACCAGGCCCCCGGCCGCCTTCGGGCACCGGGGGCCTGACACACGGACGACGGAGTCAGTCCGCCTTCTTACCGGGGATCCCGTAGGACCGCTCCACCCTGATGCGCAGGACGAGCCGCCGGTCGCGGATCATCGCGGTGCGGTCGGGAGTGACGGAGATCCGGGCCGTCCGCTCATCCGGGTAGCAGTGGTATGTCACACAGCGCACGGCGACGGGCTGTCCGTCTCACGCCCGGCCTCATCGGCGAGGGCCCGGAGCAAGAGTCTGCGGGGTGGGCTCAGCGTGCCCACCCAAGCCGCCGACCAGCCGCCCCGGAAGCGAGGCAGAAGACCGATCGCCTGAGGGGCATTCTTCTCAGCCGAGGCTTTCTCCGTACGACGGTGTGGTGGACGACGGTGAGTCGTCCCCGCTCCTCCGAACCGCCCCCCACTCCGCCAGCCGTTCCGCGACGAACGTGGGACTCACCCGGAACTCCCGTGCCAGGGCCGCCGCTGACGCCCCCTGGCGGTACCGGCCCACCACGCTCTCCCGCGCGCTAATGAACTCCGCGCGTGCTGCCCGTACTTCAGTACTGCTGCGGCGCCGAGCACGCCCCTTGAACACCCGGGCGCCCGCCCGCCGGTAGAGCAACGCGTCGACCAGGCCCCGGCGTTGCTCGCCCCACTCGTCGAACCGCCGCCCCAACCAGCCGGCGGTCACCCCGTACTCCTCCGCGAGACCGCTGAGCGGGACGCCCGTCCGGTAACGCCGGATCACCAACTCCCGCTCCTCCAGCACACGTTGCCTCGCCGCGGCGCGCTTCGGGTTCACAGCACCTCCCACGCATGCTCATTGCTCCAGGGGACGGTCACGACCCACCCTCGGGCGCGGGGGCACCGGCGTGGCCGGTGTCGTGGGTGGCGATGCGGACGCGGTTGTCGATCGCGGCCGAGTGGTCACCGCGCGCGCTCGCCTCCCTCGCAGCCTTGGCGTACTGCGCACACTCGGCGCAGACGTGGAC
>DATCQX010001046.1:0-6625 GCA_036569285.1 Streptomyces sp. | reverse complement strand
CCCTTCCCTCGCAGCCGAGTTCGTCACCCAGGTCGCCACCCGCCTGGACAACACGACGCAGGACAAGGCCCGCTGGCACGTCAGCTCGGTCCTCACCACCCTCTCCCACCTGGCCGGCCCCACCCTGACGGACCACATCATCACCCAACTCCCGCAGGGATACGCGCTGTTGTTCGGAAGGCCGGAGTTGCTGCGAAAAAAGTGAGAGGGCGGGGAGGGGGGGAGGGCACAATAACCCCCCATGCCCACCCCGACCGCCTCCCTGACCACTCCCGCCGGCACCCGAATCGCCTACAGGGACGAACACCCACCTCACCCCAAGCAACTCCCCCCATTCCTCCTACTCCACGGCCTTGCAGGCCACCTGGGCGAATGGAACGACCTCACCACCCGCCTCCTCACCGCCGGCCACCGAGTCATCCGCTACGACGCCACCGGCCACGGCGCCAGCACCCGCACCCCGCCCGACATGTCCCGCACAGCAGCAGCCGCGGACGCGGCAACGCTCCTCACGGCCCTGAACACAGGCCCGGCAATCCTGGTGGGCCAATCCCTGGGCGGCGTAACGGCCTTGCTCACAGCCGCCACTCACCCCACCCTCGTCCAAGCCCTGATCCTCATCGAAGCGGGCCCCGCCCAGGCCACCCCCGACCTCCCCACCCAGATCACCACCTGGCTGGACACCTGGCCCACCCCCTTCCCCTCCTACGAGGAAGCCGTCACCTTCTTCGGCCACCCCTCCTGGGCCGACAGCCTGCACTGGCACCCTGACGGCACCGGCCACCCCCGCATCGACCCCACTGCCATGCTCGCGGCCGTCCAAGAACTCACCACCTGCGACCACTGGCACGAATGGACCAGCCTTCGCTGTCCCACTCTGGTCGTACGGGGCGCACAGGGGTCCATGCCGGAGCTGGAAGCGGCGGCGATGCTCGAACGGCGCCCCCAGGACACCCTGCTCACCACCATCCCGAACGCCGGCCACGACGTCCACCTGGACCGCCCCGCGGAGTTGTACGGGGCGATCTCGGGGTTCCTCAACTCACGCTTCTCCAGTGCGTAAGCGCCTTGGAGATCAACACCTTGGCTTCATCCCCGTACACCGCGGACCGACTGATCGCCTCAAACGCCTTGAGATGAAGGCCGAGTTCGGCAGGGTCGGTGATATCGACGCCGCTGGAGACGAGTTCGTACGACGCGAGGGCATCGTCGTACATGTTGAACCCCGGCATCGGGACTACACCTACCTCGGCGGTAGCGGGCAACACCCCCAGCCGGAGCGAGGGCAACTCGATGTCCCTCAAGAGCCGTTCCATCTGCCCCCGCATGACCAGCGCCCCGCCGACATTCGTGTATAGCGCCTGCTCCCCCAACACGACGTCATACTCATGCCGTCCGTCGTACAACACCTTCTGCCGCTCCATCCGCTTGGCCACACCGGCCGGAACGTCATCTGGAACCCCGAGAAACTCCACGACCTGCCGGAGAATCACGGTCGCGTACTCCTCCGTCTGGAACGTCCCCCAGATCATCGTCGGCAGAAACGCCTTGCTGCTCCGCGAACGCTGATACAGCTCGACTACCTCGCCCTGGATGTCTTCGGTACCGGTGGCGAGGCGCTGTTGCCAAGGGGTGGACTGCGACACGGTCTTCTCCTCGCGGCCGTTTTCGTCGACTGACGGAGACTGCCCATGCTTCGCACCGTCCAAGCAGCGTCATGCGGTGGGCCATCAGTGCTTCGTGGTTCGCGAAGAGTGAGCGTTTTCAGCGTTGCCACTGATCAGGTGACCCGGCGGTGCGAGGTCGGGGTGCGCAACGGACAGGGCTCCCGTGCTGTTGAGGGAGGTGTTCGACGTCTCAACTCCGCAGCACAGGAGCCCTGTTGGTTCCGTATCCTGCCGCACTCGACCTGCCTCACGCCCTGGTCGAGTGGGTCACGATGCTCATCGTCACCCGTGAGGGTGACCGGCGGTGCAAACTCCCGCCGCACTGCCGTGCGCTGGTCGCGCTCGTGTACCTGCGTCGCCACGACACCCTCGCCTGTATCGCCGCGGCCTTCGGGATATCCGTCGGCACCGCCCACATCTACGTCACCGCGGGCACCGGTCCGCTCGCCGAGCAGGCGCCGGGCCTGCTCAGGACGCTGCTCGCACACGACCCGGACTTCGTTCTCCTGGACGGCACGCTCGCCGAGTTCGACCGCGTCGGCGACGGCAGGGCCAATCACTCCCCGAAACACAAGCGGCACGGGGTGAACGTGCAGGTCGTCACGGACCCGGCCGGCGAGATTCTGTGGCTGTCGCCGGCGTTGCTCGGCCGAACCCACGATCCGACGGCCGCCCGCACCCACAAGATCCTCCGGATCTGCGCACGCCAGGGTGTCCCGATCCTCGCCGACATGGCCTGCATCGGTGCGGGCGACTGGGTCACCACCGCCAAACGCCGCCGGCCAGGCAGTGAACTCACCCCTCACCGAGCGGACCGGGCCCTGTCCGCGGCCCGGGCACCCGTGGAACGAGGTATGGCACGGCTGAAGTCCTGGCAGATCTTCCGCAGATCCCGCATCAGTCCCAACCGCATGAGCGTCATCACCAAAGCCGTCCTCACCCTGGAGAAGCAACGCTGAAAAGCCTAAGTGATGCTTCGAAGGCGGGGTCATCAGGGCTCCCTGCTTATGCGGTCGATGATCTCAGCAGAGGATTCCAGATCGAGAGCCTGTGCGCTGAGGTACTCGAATGCCAACCTGTAGCGTGCCAGTTCCGGCTACTTCTCCATGAAGAGGTCGCCGCCGATCAAGTCGACGTAGACCATGTCGAGTTCGGGATTCGGGCCGCGCAGGACGGCGAAGCTGCCGACGGCGGCTGCGTGGGCGCTCTTGGAGAAGGGGAGTACCTGGGCGGCTACTTGAGGGCGATGGGATTCCGCGAGAAGCCGGTTCAGTTGCTCTCGTATGACGTCTCGGCTGCCCACCCCTCGGCGGAGGACCGCCTCATCGATGACGCACCAAAGATGAGGCGGCTCGGCGCGGTATAACAACTCCTGCCGTTCATGCGGATATCGACCATGTGCTGGACCTCGCGTTCCGGGTACTGCACTTCTGAGGCTCGGTGAACGGCTTCCGCATACGTCCACTGGCTCCAGGAAAATGGCCGCGATGCCGATGACTTTCTGAATCGGGCACAGATGTATTTCGAGGCGTAGAGGTGTGCCTCCGCCTGAGCATCGGACCTGTTCAGCTCTTGATCGAGGCGTAGGCGCTCACATCGGCAGGAAGCTCGTGGTGTAGATCCCAGGTGATCGCCATAGGCTTGCTGCCGGTGTGGCCTGCATAGGTGGCTGGGCCGAGAAGCATCCAGGGTTCGGCTTTGCCGATGCTGTTGCGTTTGTAGCGGCGCAGGAACAGGAGGACGTGACTTCCCTGTTCGATATGCCGCTGATAACGCAGACCTGTTGCGGAATTCTCCGGCGTAGTGCTCTGGGACTCCCAGTGGAAACGAGTCGGACTGAGGGCATAGTCCTTATATCGCACAGTGGGCGAGAAGTCGCGTTCGTTCTTCTCTAGGGTGATGAGGAGGGCGTCAGTTTTGAGATCTTCGATCCAACGTACTCCTTGTCCGAAATCCCTGGGCATCTGTCCGCCCAACTCGGCTACTCCGAGAGCCGAAAGAATCTCGGATCGATTGTAGGAGCTGTGGATTTTCAAGGGGAGACGGGAGAGTTCTCCTTCCAAGGGGAGAGGTAGATGGTCGACTTCTTGGAGCGCGTATGACAGGACTTGCTGGAGTTCGTCACGCAATTCCCGCTGAGAACGCAGCGACTCAAGTCCTTGCCGATAACTCGTGAACCCTCCGGCGTTGTCCCACAGGTTGAAGAAGAGCATGCGAGCGTATGCCTGCTCCCCCGTAGAGAGAGCGCCGTAGTCCGGGGCATCCTCGGCGAGCAGTCTTAGGTACGCGTCGATTCGATCAGGATCGTCTACATGGAGGAAGGCATGAACCCGTTTGAGAAGTTCGGATTCACCCAAAGGTGCTTCTTTTTGAATGAACCCGGACTTACGCAATACCTTGGTCCAGGAGTTGTCGCTTTTGTAGACTTCCTGAATATCCCGTCGACTCTCACGAAGATAGTCCGCAAGTCGTGGCGTACGATAATCCTTGACTTCCTTGACCAGTGTATTGATCGTGGCATTGAGCTGAGTTCGGATGTTATCGAGGATAAGATCCTTGGACTTCCCTTCCAGGATGATCTGACACCCGGATGGTAGCTGCGGAAATCCTTGTTCGACGCTGTCGACGAGACGGTTACGAGAGAGGTTGGTCAGAGCCCGGAACTGCTCTTCGAAGCGGAACTCGGCGCGATGCTGGCCGATGAAGTCAAGGACGGTCAGAACAGGCTTGTTCGGAGTGCGACGCAGACCGCGTCCGAGTTGCTGAAGGAAGACCGTCGCACTGTTGGTGGGGCGTAGAAGCAGCAACGTATCGACATCGGGGACATCGAGTCCCTCGTTGAACAGATCGACAGAGAAGATCACTTGAATGCGACTCTCTTTGAGGTCCTCAAGCGCCTGCTCGCGTACATCGGGGCGTGAATCACTGTCGAGAGCAACGGCTTGAAGTCCTGCCCTGCGGAAGCACTCGGCCATGAAATGCGCGTGTGCCTTGGAGACGCAGAACCCAAGCGCCCGCATCCCAGCCGGGTTGGAGATCTTGTCCTCAACCTGCTTGAGCACGATGCGCGCCCGGGCTTCATCGCCAGTGAAGAGCCGGCCGAGCTGCTCCCGGTCGTAGGTGCCGGATCGCCAATTGAGACGGGTCAGGTCCGTGCCGTCTGGAATTCCGAAGTAGTGGAAGGGGCAGAGTAGATCATTTTCCAGGGCTTCCCAGAGGCGCAACTCGGAAGCGATACGACCGTCGAAGAACTCCTCTTGAACATTGAGCCCATCCATACGCTCCGGAGTTGCCGTGAGACCGAGCAACTCAGCCGGTTGGAAGTGCGTGATGATCTGCCTGTATGTGTCGGCAGTGGCATGATGGAACTCGTCGATGACGATGATGTCAAAGTGACCAGGGGAGAGCTGCTCCAGTCGCCGGAGGTTGAGCGACTGGACGCTAGCGAAAACGTGTGTCCATTCACGTGGCCCTTTTCCGCTATAGAGGAGCTCACCAAAGGAGGCATTATCGAGCACTTCTCGATATGTCCGTAGCGACTGGTTGAGGATCTCTTTACGGTGGGCAATAAAGAGCAGTCGGGGGAGTTTCCCGCCTTGATCGTCACGCATTTTCCGATAGTCGAGCGCCGCCATGACCGTTTTTCCGGTACCTGTTGCGGCAACGAGAAGATTACGGTTGCGCCCACGAACGGTGCGTTCCACATGGAGGCGCTCCAGCATGTCTTTTTGATGAGGAAGAGGGTGTACCTCAAGACCTGAAAGGCTAATCTTGAGCCCTTGCATGCTTTCGGTTTTCCCGGCCTGAAAAAGCGCCGCAGCGAGCCGATGCCCGTCCCGATCGGGGTCGTACGACTCGAACGCAGAGTCAGCCCAATATGCATCGAAGGTCGCCTCGAACTTGTCAAGTACCCGGGGAGTGGCTACCGATGACAGGCGTACGTTCCACTCCAGGCCATCGAGCAAGGCCGCTTTCGATAGGTTGGAACTGCCGACGTATGCCGTGTCGAATCCGGTGTTGCGGCGGAACAGCCATGCCTTGGCGTGCAGCCGCGTTGACCGGATTTCGTAGTTAACCTTCACCTCAGCGCCGAAATCGCGCACGAGCCGGTCCAGTGCATCTCGATCTGTCGCGCCGATATAGGTCGTAGTGATGACCCGGATAGGCACGCCGCGTTCCTTTGCGGCGCGGAGCGCGTCCTCAAGGACCCTTATCCCGTACCACTTCACGAACGCGCACAGCAGGTCGACGCGGTCAGCAGTGGCGAGCTCCGCTCGCAACTCGGCACCCAAGCTTGGGTCGTCGGGGGCATTGGTGATCAACGCTGTTTCAGACAACGGCGTCAGGGGCCTGATAGCGAAGACTCCGGGTGCTTCTTGCTCCGCCAGCGCGAGCAACTGACGAGGCCCATCGGCGATGGTCGTCATGGCCTCGTCCATGTCAGGGTCGGGCACGCTTTGAATCAGCGCCCGCATGATCTGGTTGGCCGCGGCGACTTGTTTGTCGTGCGGGAGCTGGCTCAGCCGCCGCCCCACCGCGTTGCCGATGTAGCGAGCCAGCACATGCGGCGAAGACTCGGCACTGACCTTCCCCTGGATGGGCTTCCAGCCAGCCTTGTCCAGTTGAGTGAACTGCGCCTGCATGCCTTCGGTGACGAGCTCCTCGTACACACCAGGCACGGGCTGTGGTAGATCACCTTGTTGAACCACCCTGACCCCCTCGAACGATCGTTGCGTCACTACCAGTTCTAACAGGGATCACTGACAGTCGAGGAGTAAATAGTCACATAAGGGATGAAAGGTGCGGAGAAAAGAATAGTAAGAGGATGTCTCACGTGGCGAGTTTCGCCAGCTTCTTGTAGCAGGTCAGGGCTGCGGCGAGGCCGAGAAAAGCGAGGAAGTGACTGCCCTTGCGTTCGTATCGGACGGTGAGCCGGCGGTAGCCGAACAGCCAGGCGA
>DATCQX010001045.1:0-4510 GCA_036569285.1 Streptomyces sp. | reverse complement strand
CCGGCCCCGCCCGGCGTTCGGCCACGGCGTACGCGTCGAGCTGGACGGCGTCCAGGTCTTCGGCTGTTTCCACGTCAGCCAGCGCAACACGTTCACCGGGAAGCTCACGCCGGAGATGCTGCGGGAGGTGCTGGGGACGGCAGCGAGGGCGGCGGGACTGAAATGAGCTGAGGCGCCGGGGCCGGGGAACTACCGTGCGGGGCATGGGACTGTATCCGGAGACCGAACCGTACGACCACGGCATGCTCGACGTGGGTGACGGCAACCACGTGTACTGGGAGACGTGCGGCAACCCGCACGGGAAACCGGCGGTGGTCCTGCACGGCGGCCCGGGCAGCGGCTGCGGCCCGTTCTACCGGCGCCTGTTCGACCCCGCGCGCTACCGCGTCGTCCTGCTCGACCAGCGGGGCAGCGGACGGTCCACCCCGCACGCGAGCGAGTACGGCACCGACATGAGCGTCAACACGACCGAGCGGCTGATCGGCGATCTGGAGCTGCTGCGGCGGGAGTTGGGGATCGAGCGGTGGCTGGTGTGGGGCGTGTCGTGGGGGTCGGTGCTCGGGCTGCGGTACGCGCAGACGTGTCCCGGGGTGGTGTCGGAGCTGGTGCTGACGGGGGTGGCCACCGGGTCCGACGCGGAGGTGGGCCTGCTCACGCGGGGGCTCGGGCGGATCTTCCCCGAGGCGTTCGCGGAGTTCCTGGCGGGGCTGCCGGCGGACGACCGTGAGGGGAACCTCGCCGCCGCCTACAACCGGCTCCTCGAATCCGCCGACCCCGAGGTGCGGGAGCGGGCCGCGCGCGCCTGGACCGACTGGGAGACGGCGATGCTTCCGGCGCCGCCGCGCTCGGTCGAGCGGTACGAGGACCCCCGGTTCCGCATGGGCTTCGCCCGCACCGTCACCCACTACTTCGGCAACGACCACTTCATGGAACCCGACGCCGTCCTCCGCGACGCCCCTCTCCTCGCCGGTATCCCCGGCACCCTCGTCCAGGGCAGCCTCGACTTCGGCAACCTTACCGGCGTCGTCTGGCGCCTCCACCACGCCTGGCCCGACAGCGAGCTGACGATCGTCGACGAGGTCGGCCACTCGATCGGGCCGACGGAGATGACGGATGCGCTGGTGGCGGCGACGGACAAGTACGCGGGGAGGTGAGGAGCGGCGGGTGAGCTGACCCTTGGGGACATGGCCTTCGCCAGGAGCGCCGCCCTCCCCGCCGGGGCGCCTCCCTACGCCTCACCCTCCGCTTCCGTCCCGAACAGCCTGTGGACCGTGGAGCGGTAGTTCGTGCGGACGTGGGTCAGGGCGTGGGAGCGGGCTTCGGCCGGGTCGCCGGAGGCGATGGCGGTGTAGAGGTCCTGGTGTTCCGTCAGGAGCTGGGGCCAGTCCTCGTTCTGGCGGGTGAGCCAGCGCAGGCGGCCGTCGACGGGTTCCATGACGGAGATCAGGAGGCTGTTGCCGGCCATGGCCAGGACGCGGTCGTGGAACCGGGTGTTGACGTCGGTGACGGCCTCGGCGTCGGCCTCTTTCGTCGCCGTCGCCGCCTCTTCGAGGAGCTCGCGGAGTTCGGCGAGGTCCTCCGGGGTCGCCCGGGACGCGGCGAGCCCGGCCGCGTACACCTCCAACGCCTCACGCAGCTCGAAGAGTTCCCGCACGTCCTCGGGGGTGAGCCCGCGCACGACGGCCCGGCGCGCGGACGCGAAGTGGACGAACCCCTCGGCGACCAGCGACCGCACGGCCTCCCGGACGGGAACGCGGGAGACACCGAACCGCTCGGCGAGTTCCCGCTCGACCAGCCGGTCCCCGGGGGCCAGCCGCCCCGCGATGATGTCCTGCCGCAGCGTCCCCAGGACGCGTTCACGGACCGCGCCGAGGGGTTCACCGGCGGAGGCGGCGTCGGTCTCGGACTTCGGCGTGATCTTCGTCGTGGAGCCCATGCGGCCATTTTCGCCGACGCGAGAGGTGTTTTACGGAGCCGTAACGGCGGAGACATCGACAGATGCGTTCGGCGGCGCGACCATGTCCGCACTTTGGTATACCAAAAATCTCTCTCCGTCCCCGAGTTCTCCCTTCTGGAGCACCTTTGTCCCTCGCCGACCGCGTCGAAGCGCCCGCGTTCACCCCCGACCCCCGGCTCGTCAACGAAGACCTCGCGCCCGCCGAAAGGCGCAACTGGAAGGTCTTCGACCTCTTCGCGATGTGGATGTCGGACGTCCACAACCTCGGCAACTACACGTTCGCGGCCGGCCTGCTGGTCCTCGGCATGAACGTCTGGCAGGTCTTCACCGCCCTCCTCGTCGGCTTCGTGCTCATCTACATCGGCATGAACTGGATGGGGAAGATAGGCCAGCGGCACGGTGTGCCGTTCCCCGTCGTCAGCCGGATCAGCTTCGGCGTCTGGGGCGCCAACATCCCCGCGCTGATCAGGGCCGTCATCGCGATCATGTGGTACGGCATCCAGACCTACCTGGCCTCCGTCGCCGTCAACGTCATGCTGCTGGCGGCCTGGCCCGGCCTCGAATCCTGGACGCACCACTCCTTCCTCGGCCTCGACGCGCTCGGCTGGGTCTCCTTCGTCTCCCTCTGGCTCATCCAGGCGCTCATCATCAGCCAGGGCATGGAGTCGGTCCGCAAGTTCCAGGACTTCTGCGGCCCGGCGATCTGGCTGGTCATGATCGCCCTCGCGATCTGGGTCCTGGCCAAGGCCGGCTGGAGCATCTCGCTCACCACCACCCCGCACCCGGTGTCGGTCGGCGAGCAGTGGCGGCAGTGGTTCGGCGCGATCGGCCTGATCCTCGCCACCTACGGCACCCTGATGCTCAACTTCTGCGACTTCTCCCGCTTCGCGCCGGACTACAAGACCGTCCGCCGCGGCAACTTCTGGGGCCTGCCCATCAACTCCACGGCCTTCGTGGTCGTCTCCGTGATCGTCACCGCGGGTTCGCTGGAGGTCTGGGGCCAGGCCATCACCGACCCGGCCGAACTGGTCGCCAAGGTCGGCAACACCTGGGTGATGGTGCTGGGCGCGCTCACCTTCGCCGTCGCCACCATGGGCGTCAACATCGTCGCCAACTTCGTCTCACCGGCGTACGACCTCGCCAACGTCTGGCCGCAGAAGATCACCTTCAAGGTCGGCGGCATGATCAGCACGGTCGCCGCCCTCGTCGTGACGCCGTGGAACCTCTTCTCCAACCCCACGGTCGTCAACTACTTCCTCGGCGGACTCGGCGCCTTCCTCGGCCCGCTGTTCGGCGTGATCATGCTCGACTACTACTGGGTCAAGAAGGGCCGCGTCGACGTCGACGAGCTGTTCAAGGCCGAGCCCGGCTCCCGCTACTACTACCGCAAGGGCGTCAACCCCAAGGCCCTGTGGGCGTTCCTGCCCGCGGCCGCCGTCGCCGGAGTCCTCGCCCTGGTGAAGACCTTCAGCGACGTGGCCCCGTACTCCTGGTTCATCGGTACGGCCCTCGCGGCCGGCCTGTACGCACTGCTGTGCCGCACCGAGCGAGCCGCTCCTGCGGTCCCCGAGGCCGTGGAGGTCTGAGAGACGTGCGGATCGTCGTCACCAACTGCAACACCACGCAGGAGATGACCGCGGAGATCGTACGAGGTGCCCGGGCCGCCGCAGGCCCGGGCACCACCGTGCTCGGGCTCACCCCGCGGTGGGGACCCGAGTCCGCGGAGGGCTGGCTCGACAGCTATCTCTCCGCGGCCGCGGTCATCGACCTGCTGCGCACCTACGAGGGTCCTTCCTACGACGCCGTCGTCATGGCCGGGTTCGGTGAGCACGGACGCGAGGGCGTCCGGGAGTTGGTGGACGTGCCGGTCGTCGACATCACCGAGGCCGCCGCCCATCTGGCCTGTCTGCTCGGCCGCCGCTACGGCGTGGTGACCACGCTGGAGCGCTCCTGCGGGCAGATCGAGGACAGCCTGGAGCTGGCGGGGGTGGGCCGCAACTGCGCCGCCGTCGTCGGGACCGGCCTCGGGGTGCTCGACCTGGGGGACGCGGAACGCACCGAGGCCGCCTTCCTCGCGGCCGCCGAGCGGGTACGGGAGGCGGGCGCGGAGGTTCTGGTGCTGGGGTGCGCCGGGATGACCGGGTTGCAGCGGGCGGTGGGGGAGAAGCTCGGTCTGCCTGTGGTCGACGGGGTGGGGGCAGCGGTGAAGCTGGCGGAGTCGCTGGTGGGCCTCGGGCTCACCACCAGCCGTGCGGGAGGGTACGCACGACCTGTGCCGAAGCGGCGCGCGTGGGGACCGCCGGCCGCGGGGTGATCCTGCCGTGGAGTGAGTGTGCCGGGGTGACTGTGCTGGGGTGACCCTGCTCAAGGGTGGCCCTGCTCGGGGGCCTGCTAGGGGTGACGCTGCTCGGGGGGTGGTCGTCAGGGCCGCCAGACGTACCGCACGTCCGGCTCCCGTTCCTCGTTGCCGCTGCCGTCGGTGCGCTCGGCCTCGACGAAGCCGTGGCGTTCGTAGAAACGGTGGGCGGGCTTGTTGACCTGGAAGGTCCACAG
>DATCQX010001044.1:0-6592 GCA_036569285.1 Streptomyces sp. | reverse complement strand
GACACCTTGTTCGTGCCTGCCGCGTACGTCCCCGTACGGGGTCCGAACCACGGGGTCCGTCTGGCCTGCTGTCATACGCGCCCACCAGCCCTTCACCGCACTCGTGCACCGGTAGTACCAGAGCATTACGAGGATGCCCGGTATTCCGGCGCGCGAGCCGCTGGGAGGGCTATTTGGCGTACATCAGGGAACGGGCATGGCAGCGGCTCTCCGGAGCAGGGTTCGGCAACCGGTTGCTACGACCGAGTGGGCTGACCGTGAACGAGAGCGCGGTCCGTCAGACTCCGAGCTGAGGCACGGGCGTGTCAGGCGTGTCGAGCCACACGCGCTCGCTGTCCCCGTCCACGGTGAGCCCGAACCGTTCGAAGCCAGGGCGGCCCTTGCCGTCCCACCAGTGCCATGCCGACCGCAGTTCGTCCCACAGTGCGCGCGGCCCGTGCTCGGTGACCTCGAACTCTGTACGGCCAGGGGCGTAGTGCGCCACCGCCCACGACGTGACGCCGGTGTCGTACAGCCACAGCCGGTAGGAACCGCCTTCGCCCCACTCGACACGGCAGAACAGTGTCGGGTCCTGAACGCCGATCACGAACATGTGAAGCCACTCGCCCACGTCGTCCGGGGAAAGGCGCGTGATGGTCCGGGTGCCGTCGGCGTTCGTGTCGTAGGCCGTCGCCGGGGGCAGGGCCTTGCGCTGCTCACGTAGCCGCATGAACGCCGAGGAACCGACGAAGTGACCGGACGCGCTGCCGTCCCCGGCCGCGGTCAGCCGGACGACGGCTTCCCCGCCGTACGTCGGCCCCCAGGGGGCGACGATGATGCCGCCGGGCTTCACCTGGTCGACCCACGGCCTGGGAACGCGGCCGATGGACGCCGTCGCGATCAGTCGGTCGTACGGGGCACCCGCGACGTATCCTTCGGCCCCGTCGCCGATGACGGACACGGGATCGAAGCCCGCGTCGTTCAGGCGCTCGCGGGCTTCCCGTGCGCTCGCGTCGTCCACCTCGATCGTGAACACGTTCTCGGAGCCGAGCCGGTGAGACAACAGAGCGGCGTTCCAGCCGGTACCCGTACCGACTTCCAACACCCGGTGTCCCTCTTCGACGCTCAGCGCGTCGAGCATGGAGAACACCATGGTCGGCATGGAACTGGAACTTGAAGGGGTCTTCCCCCTCCCTGGTCCGTCGTACGTCCCGTCATCCCACTGAGTGGTGATCGGAGCGTCCGTGTAAACGGCCTTCCACCACGTCTCAGGTACTTCGCTGCGGACGACCCGGTCGTCCTGCCGGTTCATCCCCGCACGTCCGGGCCAGATCACGTCAGGAACGAACAGGTGCCGGGGAACCGCGTCGAACGCGGGGAGCCAATCACTCGTCAACGCTCCCTTTTCCAGGAGCGCGGAGGCGAGCCCCTGAAGGCCCGCCTCCTTTTCGCCGTCGACGCTCACCTTCACCGACCGTCCGCCGGGCTCTGACCGTCGCTGGTGTTGCCACCCTCGTCGGACCCTCCCCCGCCGTGCTTGTTCCCACTGTCGCTGTCGTCCTGCGGGTTACCACCGTCCACCAGGGTGAGCCACCAAGCGCGCATTCGAGTTACCTCCAAAATCGTTGAGTGATGGTTGACGAACTCGCCGACTCCGGTCTTCACCGATCGAAAATCAGAGTGGCAGAGTCGTCCCCCTGCTCGGAGTTGAACCAAGACCTCTGCGCGGGCGATCTCTCGATCGCCGTGCGGAAAAAGGGTGCGCAGCGCTCATCCGATGAGCTACAGGGGGTTGGCCCGTCCGGTCGTGGATCGCCGACCTGAACCGCGACCGGACGGGGGGCTTACGGGTGGCCGAGGACGGCCGGGCCGAGAAGAACGATCGAGCTTGTGGCGGCTGCACCGAGACAGGTCACCCACGCGTTCCGGGACGAGCGTGCCCCCATGGAACGAAGCCCATTCGCGTAGCGCGTCAGCCCTTGGGACATGGGAAGGCCATCAACGGCCCTCCGGGTGCGGGTGGTTCGCGATCTCGGCGTTCGCCGTCCGAACCTTCGCCGCATTGCCGATCCTGCGTGCCGCCTCGCGCTCGATCGCCAGGGCGCCACAGATCTTGCACCCCTCGACGGGCACGGGCTCCAGCCCGGACACGACCACTGTGGACCGAGGTGGCTTCTCCTCAGGTGGTCGGGTCTTCGAACACTCTTCGACAGGTCCCTGCATTGCTTCGGCCTCTCGCCAGCGTTGTCGCTTTACGTAACCAGTCGACGACCCACAGCGGTACCGTTGGCTTGTCAGCGAGGGTTGAAACCGTTGAAGGTCCAGGGTGGGAGCATGGCTGAGCGGCAACCGAACGAGGGCCTGAGTCGTCTGCTTGCCGAAGCGGACTGGACTCTTGGGCAGTTGGCCACCGCCGTGAACCGAGCCGGCGAGGAAGCCGGGGTCGGTGTTCGCTGCGACAAGAGCAATGTGAGCCACTGGCTCAGCGGCACGAAGCCCATGGAGAAGGTCCGGCCGCTGCTTCAGGAAGCTCTGTCACGCCGCCTCGGTCGCCATGTCACCTACGCCGAGCTCGGATTTCCGGCCCCCAAGAACGCGTCGACTAGCCTCAGTGGGATTGAAGGGCTGGTGGATCTCGGGAGGGCGGACATGGATCCTTCGCGCAGAAGCGTCCTGAGTGCGGGGCTGTACTCCGTCGCGCTCACGATTCCGGGCTGGCCGGACGTCGTAGCGCGCGCTGAAGCCGTGAAGAAGGGCCGAGGGCTGCGGTACGGGTTCAGTGAAGTCGACATGGTTGTTCAGATGACAGAGAAGATCTCTGATATCGACGACCAGTTCGGGGGCCGTACCGCGCGCCCCATGGCCGCCACCTTCCTGGTCAACACCGTGGCTCCCTACCTTCGAGCCGATGCCCCCGAGGACGTACGGAAAGCGATGCTTTCAGCGGCATCCGATCTGTGCTACCTCACCGGTTACATGGCCGTGGACGAAAGGCTTCACGGCCTGGCCCAGAAGTACTACCTGAAAGCCCTCGAACTTGCCGGTGCGGCCGAAGATCACCTGACCTACTGCACCACCCTGCGAGGCATGAGCGTTCAGGCCGTCGATCTCGGCCACGGGAAACGCGCAATGGACTTGGCCGACGCCGCCGCCGCTGCTTCGCCTAAGGCCGGTCCTCGAATGCTGGCCTTCCTGGCTGGACAACAAGCGCACTCCGCCGCCCAGATCGGCGACCGCACGACGGCTCTTCGCCGCATGAAGGAAGCCGAAGCGGCCATGGATCAAGCCGAGTCGCGCGGAAAGATCTTCGGCTCTTACGATCCTGCGGCACTGCACTACCACATTGCACAGGTCAGGAATGAACTCGGTGACGCCACCGGATCGGTCGACGCCATGAAGATGAGCAATCGACTTCGGCACTCGCATTATCGACGCACGGCCGTGCGCTTCCATGCCATTCTCGCGGAACGGCAAATGAAGACAGGGCATCTCGAAGAGGCCATCGTTTCCTGGAACAGGTGTCTCGACGACTATCCAATGGTTCACTCGGGCCGAGCTGACGAACGTTTTGAGGTCATGCGCCAACTGATCCGGCCCCACCTCCGAAACCACAAGGCCACAGAACTGTACGAGCGGTCACAGCACATGAAGCCCATGAAAAGCTCATAGGGTTGGCCCCATGCCCCCACGTCTGCTCGTCTACACCCGCACCACCGGCTACCGCCACGACTCCATCCCGTACGCGGCGGACGCCCTGCGCGCGATCATGGGGGAGTGGACGGTCGACCACACCGAGGACCCGGCGGCCCTGGAGTCCCCGCTCGGGCGGTACGCGGCGGTCGTCTTCCTCTCCACGAGCGGCGAGGTCCTCACGCCCAAGGGCCGTGAACTCCTCGCGGAGTACGCCGAGTCGGGCGGCGGCTTCGTCGGCGTCCACGCGGCGTCCACCACGGAGTACGACTGGCCGTACTACGGAGACCTCCTCGGCGCCCGCTTCGACCGCCACCCCGACCACCAGCCCGGCAAGGCGGTCGTGGAGGACGCGGACCACCCCGCGACCCGACACCTGCCCCAGGTCTGGGACTTCACCGACGAGTGGTACGACTTCCGTACCAACCCCCGAGGCTCCGTACGGGTGTTGCTGACCGCCGACGAGTCCTCCTACGAGGGCGGCGGCATGGGTGAGGACCACCCCCTGGCCTGGACCCGGCACCAGGGAGAGGGGCGCGTCTTCTACACGGCACTCGGCCACGCGGCGGAGGCGTACGACGACCCCGCGTTCCGGGAGCACCTGCGCGGGGGCATCCGCTGGGCGGCGAAGGTGATCTGACGGTCCGCCAGAGAAGCTAGACGCGTGCCCCCACCCTCCCTGTGCTCGCCCTCATCACCAACCGCGTCGACAACTCCGTCCGAACCCCCTCCGGCCGGTCCCCGTCCATCATCCGCACCAGCAAGCGCAGCGCCGTCGCGGCCATCTCGCCGAGCGGCTGGCGGACGGTCGTGAGGCCGGGGCTGGCCCAGCGGGACTCGGGGAGGTCGTCGAAGCCGACGACGCTGATGTCGTCCGGGACTCTCAACCCCGCCTCCGCCAGGGCCCCGTAGACCCCGAGGGCCATGTGGTCGGAGCAGACGAAGACGGCGGTCGGCGGCTCGGGGAGGTCGAGCAGCTCCCGCATCCGCTGCCGTGCGGTGGACTCCTCGAAGCACCCGTAGCGGACGTACTCGGGCCGCTGCGGCACCCCCGCCGCCGCCAGCGCCGAACGGTACCCGGCCACCCGGGCGTTGCTGCACTGCTTGCGCCTGCGCCCGGCGACGACGGCGATCCGCTCGTGCCCGAGCGACAGCAGGTGCTCCGTCGCGCTCACCCCGCCCTGCCAGTTCGCCGCGCCCACCGACACCACGCCGGGCGGCGGTTCTTGCGTCGGGTCGATCATCACGAACGGGATGCGGTGCTGCTCCAGCCACGCGTACTGGGAGTCCGTCAACTCGGCGAGGTTGAACAGGACTCCGGCCGAACCCCGGGTGGTGAGCTTGTCCAGCCAGCCGCGCTGCGGACGGTCGTTTCCGCCGCCCCGCCCGAGCCCTGCCGAGACGACGACGTCCAACCCGGCCTCGTGCGCCGCCTGTTCGACGCCGTGCAGGACCGCGCCCGACCAGGAGCTGTCGAGCGAGTGCAGCACCAGGTCGACCAGCCGGGGCGGCTTCGACGCGTCGAACCTCGGCCTGCGCACGTACCCCAGCCGGTCCAGCGCCTCGGTGACCCGGCGGCGGGTCTCCGGCGCGACGTCCTCCCGGCCGTTGACGACCTTGGAGGCGGTCGGCACCGACACCCCCGCCTCCCGTGCCACGACCGCCAGCGTCGGTCCGGCCGTCACGTTCGGACTCGCCGTGCGGACCATAGGGAACCCACCTCTCCGGCCCGCCGTTGGGCCAGCGAAAGCTCGACCAGCGCTGTTTCGGCCGTTTTCGTGCCGCCCGGCCGGGGGAAAGCGCTTGCTAGCCTAGAGGCGCCGCAGCGTGACGGGAAGACACCGGGAGTGACGGGTTCGCGCGGCCCGAATCGCGGACGTGAACTTTCGAAACCCCGAACAAGCGGGGGGAGTTCTGGGGTGATTCCTCACGCTCCAGGCGCAGGTTCCGGAAGTCCGCCGGGAATTCGGTGTCCACGAGATCGCGGACGTGAACACCGGCCGCGTGCCCCCGTCAGGCGACCCTGTCGAGGTCCGCGTGCCGTACCTCGTGCGCCAACGGCAGCCCCTCCGCGAGCCGTTCCGCCTCGGAGGCGACGATCTCGCCGAGCCGCCGCAGTTCGTTGCCGAGGGAGCCCGCGATGTGCGGGGTGAGGATCACGTTCGGCAGGGTGTAGAGGGGCGAGTCGGACGGCAGCGGCTCGGGGTCGGTGACGTCGAGGACCGCGCTCAGCCGGCCTGACACCAACTCGTCGGTGAGCGCGGCGTGTTCGACCAGCGCGCCCCGGGAGGTGTTGATGAGGACGCCGCCGTCGGGGATCAGCGAGAGGCGGGCCCGGTCCAGCATGTGGCGGGTCTCGGGGATGTCCGGCGCGTGCAGACTGACGATGTGGCTGTTCGTCAGCAACTCGTCCAGGGGCATCAGTTGGGCGCCGAGCCGGGCCGCCTCGCCGCTGTCGACGTACGGGTCGTACAGCAGCACCTCGAAGTCGAACGGCCGCAGCAGCTCCAGCAGCCGTCGCCCCACCCGTGAGGCCCCGATCACCCCGACCCGGCGGCCCAGATTTCCGATCGACGCCGTCTCGGCGGGCGTCGGCTGCGCGTGGGTGCGGCGGTAACTCTCGCGCAGGGAAAAGAAGTTCTTCCCGGCGAGCAGGATCGTCGCGAGCGTGTACTCGGCGACGGGGACGGCGTTGGCGGTGACGGCGCTGGAGACGCTCACCCCGCGCTCCCACAGGGCGTCCCCCACCAGCGGGCGGACCGAGCCCGCCGCGTGCAGCACGGCACGCAGCTTCGGCACGGCGGCCAGCGCGTCCGCGTCGAGACGGGGACAGCCCCAGCCGGTGACCAGGATCTCGGCGTCGGCCAGCGCGTGGGCGGCGGCCGGGTCGGTGAAGTCCCGCACGACGAGCGCGGGATCGACG
>DATCQX010001043.1:0-7032 GCA_036569285.1 Streptomyces sp. | reverse complement strand
CCCCCAGCATCACCTCCCCCGCCACCCCCCAAGGCCACGCCCTCAAAGTCGCCTCCTCCGGCCAATGCCTGAGCAGCGGCCCCGGCACCGACGGCACCCAGCTCTTCCAGTCACCCTGCGACGGCTCCCCCGCCCAGCTCTGGCAGTTCACCGCCGGCACCGCCCGCTCCGCCGGCAAGTGCATGACCGTCGCCGGCGGCTCCACGGAAGACCGCACCGAAATCCAGCTCACCTCCTGCACCGACTCCCCGAGCCAGCGCTTCCAGCTCTCCGGCACCCGCCTCCTCGCCACCTCCTCCCAGAAATGCGTCGACATCTTCGGCGGGGCGAGCGGGAAGGGGGCGGTGCTGTGGGAGTGCAACGGCCGAGACAACCAGATGTGGACGACGGCCTGACGGACCGGCTGATTCGTTACCGTGTACGAGTTCACACACAACCCACAGATTGCCGACCAGCTTGAAATGCGCTAGCAGCACAGTGGCCACGAGCCACGAGCCACGAGCCACGAGCCACGAGCCACGAGCCACGAGCCACGAGCCACGAGCCACGAGCCACGAGCCACGAGCCACGAGCCACGAGCGGCTGACTGACTGGAGGCAGGGGGCCGGCCGTGTTCGGTAGCCGACCGCTCCGCGTGCCCGTAGGGCCGGACGCCCACCGCTGGAGCACCTTCCGCGGCGAGCGCACCCTCGTCGTGGCCGCCCGCACGGTCACCTCCACGGTGCGCGTCCTCGAAGTGCTGCCGTCGCTCGTACGCGACGACCCCCGTGTGACCGTCGTCTTCGCCCACGACCCCACCTCCGCGTTCGACGCGGGCGTCCTCGACCTCCTCCACTCCGCCGGCTGCCGGGTGGCCCCCTGGGAGCAACTGGCCGACATCGCACCCGACTTGATCCTGTCCGCGAGCGAGAACATCGACGTGCCGAAGGGCGACTGCCCGGTGCTGGTGCTCCCGCACGGCGTCGGCTTCCAGAAGCTCGTCCCGGACTCCCGCAGCCCGGACGAACGGCTCTCCGGCGTCGTCCCGGACTCCCTCCTGGAGTCGGGCCGCGCCTGGCTCGCGGTGTCGCACCCCGCGCAGGAGGAGCAACTCCTCGCCACGCACCCGAAGTCGGCCGGACGCACACTGCTGGTGGGCGACCCCTGCTTCGACGAACTGACCGCCGCCCGAAGCATGCGGACGACGTACCGCGAGGCCCTCGGCGTCACGGCCAACCAGCGTCTGGTGATGGTCAGTTCAACATGGGGCCCGACCTCCCTCCTGGGCACCCACCCCGACCTGCTCCCCCGCCTCCTCGCCCGCCTGCCCGCCGACGGCTACCGGGTCGGCGCGATCCTCCACCCCAACGTATGGGCAGCGCACGGCACTTGGCAGATCCGCACGGTGCAGGCCGCCGCGCTGGACGCGGGCCTCCTGCTGATCCCGGCCGTCCACGCCTGGCGCCCCGCGCTGGTCGCCGCGGACGTCGTGATCGGCGACCACGGCTCGGTGACCCTGTACGCGGCGGCGACGGGTACGCCGTCGCTGCTCGCCGCGTTCGGCAGCGACGCGGTGCCGGGGACGGCCGTCCACCGGCTGGCGTCGTCCGCACCCCGCCTCGACCTGCGCGAAGACCTCCTCCGGCAGATCGAGGAGGCCGTCCGGGACCACACCCCCGACCGGTACGCCGACATCGCCGCGCACGCCTTCGCCGAGCCGGGCCACGCGCTCGCGCGACTCCGCACCGCCCTCTACAACCTGCTGAAACTGCCGGAACCGTCCTCCCCGCCGCCGCTCTCCCCGCTGCTGCCGGTGCCCAACCCGCCCACAGCAGAGGTCAGTTCGTGGCAGGTGACGACGGAGACCGCCAAGGACGTCGTCACCGTCCGCCGCTTCCCCGCGGCCGTCGCCGCGTACGGCACCACTCCCCCGGACGACGCCACGCGGATCACCCACCTGACCTGCACGGACGACGAACGGGACCGCCGCCTGACCGAGAGCGCCTCGACACTCGTCCGACGCCACCCCGCGCCCACCGAGACGGGAGCGCTGCGCTGGATCGCGGACACCCTCGCGGGGTTCCCGGGCAGCCTTCTCGCCGCGTCCGCGGTGCAGGGGGGCGGGTGTCTGGTGGGTCTCGCGGACGGCCGTGTCGTGGAGGCGTCGGTCACCGGCCCCACTCCGGACCCGGGCCTGCCGGCCGCCGTCGTCCACGCCCTCCTGTGCGCGGAACTACCTCTGGATGGCGCTCAGTTGACGCTGCGGATCGACGGCGTGCGGGACGAGGACGTCGTTCTGCGCCTCCGCCCCGCGTAGCCCGCTCAGCCGTCGAGCCGCCGCCGAATCTCCTCCGCCGTACGGATGTTGCCCAGCGCCTCGTAAATCTCGGCGGCCCGGCTCAGACTCTCTCGCACCAACTCCTCGTGACCGCCCGCCTGTTGGGCGACCTCGGCCAACTGGACCCGCGCGGCGGCCTCGTACTGGGTGCCGTTCGCGATACCGGCGAGTTCGTCGGCGGCCTCCCGCAGGGCGTGGATCGCCTGCCGGGGGTCGCCGAGATGGCCGTGGACGACGCCGATGGCGGCCTGCACCCGGGCTGCCATCCGCCGGTCGGGCTCGGCGCGATGCGCCAGTTCCTCGCGTGACTTGAGCAGCAGGGTCAGGGCGTCCGCGTGGTCGCCTCGGGCGTCCAGCGCGCAGCCGAGGAAGAAGGTGGCGAGGGCGGCACCGCGGGTCTCACCTGCGCGCTCGTTGAGTTCGAGGGAGCGCTGGTAGGCGTCGGCCGCCGCGTCCGGCTGGACGGCGTCCAGGTACCGGCCGAGGAACTCCTGCACGGAGGCGCGCAGGGCGAGACGACCCGTCGTCTCGGCGGCGGCGACGGCCAACTCCAGTTGTTCTCCGGCCCGTTCGGTCTCACCGAGGTCGAGCAGCGGGCGCGACAGCAGGCTGCGCAGCCGGGCCGCCGCCGCCCTGGTCTCCTCCGAGTCGGGCGCCGACTCGGCGGCCTCGATGCCGAGTTCCAGCGTCTCCGTCCACGCCCGGAGGTAGCGGTGGTACAGGAACAACACGGAGAACACCTCGGCCAACTGCCAGGCCAGGGTGTGGAGTTCGTGCCGGACGGCAGCGCGCAGGACCGCGAGGACGGCGGAGTGCTCGGCGTCCAGCCAGGCGAGCGGGGACGGCCCGCCGGGGGCGGCGAAGGGGTCGTCCGCGTCGCTCAACAGGCCGGAGAGGTCGGTGATCCGCAGCCGCTCCCGCCTGAGCGCCAGGTCGGCGAAGGCGGTCAGGACGAGGTAGTGCCGGGCCACGCGCTCCGTCAACTCCGCCTCACCGGCGGCTGGTTCCTCCTCGGCCGCGCGTTCCCGGGCGTGGAGGCGGATCAGGTCGTGCATGCGGTACCGGCCGTCGTGCCCCTTCACCACCAGGCTCGCCCGGTCCAGGACCCCCAACAGGCGTTTGGCGGCAGCTGTGTTGACGTCGGCGGCGACGGCGGCCACGCCCGCGTCGAAGACGCCGGACGGGAGCCAGCCGAGGAGCCGGTAGAGGCGGGCCGCGTCGGGCGGCAGGGAGCGGTACGAGGGGCCGAGTACTGCGGACACCGATGACTCCTCGCCGTCGAGTGCGAGGCCCGCCAACCGGCCTGCCTCGTCTTCCAGTTCCACGACCAGTTCGGCCATGCTCGGGCTGTCACCGCCCAACAGGCGTGCCGCCACGACCTGGAGAGCCACCGGCAGCCCGTCGCAGAGTTCCACCAGGCGCTTCGCGGCCTCCGGTTCGGCCTCGACCGCCGCCTCACCGCACTGGTCCCTCAGCAGGCTCAACCCCCCGTGTGCGTCCAGCGGTTCGACGGTGACCAGCCGGGCGCCCGCACGGACGGTCAGGTCACCGATCCGCCCCTGACTGGTGGCGAGTACGGCGCTGCCGGGCCCCTTGGGGATCAGGGCGCGGACCTGCGCGGACTGGTTGACGTCGTCGAGGACGAGGAGGATGCGGAGGCCCGCGGTGCGCGAGCGGAAGAGGTTGGTGCGGTCGGGGAGGGAGTCCGGGATGCCGAGTTCGCCGCCCGGCAGGGCCCGCAGGCACATGGCCAGCGCCTCCGAGACGTCCCCTCCCGGGCCGGTCAGCGGGGTGGCCTCGTCGCGCAGAGCCGCGAAGTCCACGTACAACTGCCCATCCGGGAAACGCGACTTGGTCCTCTCCGCGCAACGCCAGGCCATGGCCGACTTGCCGACGCCGGGCGGTCCGACGAGGACGTCGACGGCGACGGCCTCCGTCGTGCCGTGCCGCGCCTCCAGGTCCGCGAGTTCGGCCGAGCGGTTGCTGAACCGGACGGTGACCGGGGGGACTTGGTCCGGGCGGACGTGGTGTCCCGGGGTGGACGCGTGCGGTTGCGGGACGTGGAAGTGGATGTCCCCGTGGACGGCCGACCCCTGGATCAGCAGTCCGTGGTTGACGCCGCCGGTGACGAGGTTGACGTAGGCGCGCGAGGCGTCGGTGTCCGGGGCCAACTCGGCGAGCAGCCGGGCGAGTTCCTCGGCGGCGCCGGGGTCTTCCCGGAACACCGCCGCGAGCATCCTCCGCAGCCGTGCGCGGACGTCCGCCTCGGCGTCGGCGTCGCCTGCCGCCCGCGCTCTGTCCAACTCGGCGCGTGCGTCGCTCAGTTCCGCCTCGGCTCCCTCCCCGGCACCCCGCCGCGCGAAAAACCTGGCCAGCCGGTTCTTCGCACCCTCGTACACCTCGGAAACCACCAGCCCGACCAACGCCGACGCCCCCGACGCGGCAAGCCCCAGCAACTCGGCCTCCACGCGGCTCCCTTCACCCGTTCTCCAGTCGACTCCACCGTAGAGAGATCTTTCGCGGTTGGACAGTCCGGCTCTGTGAGAGAACCTGTCCGGCGCAACGGGGGTTTCGTCGTCGCCGGTTCGGTGGCTTCGAGGGACTCGCCGGTACGGGGGCGCCGTCCGGCTACGAGATCCTCACCGTCGTCCGGATGAGAAAGCCACGCCGGCACCTGCCCTCAAGGTCGGCACGCGGACGTCGGAATCGCTGTGGCGGCCCGTCCGGTGGCGTCGCTCCGGACGGGCCGGGTAAAGCGGTAGCACTGGGTGGCCTCGGCCCTCCAGCTCGGCACGAGGATCGAGGCACTCACCATGTCCCCCTCGCGCACCACCTTTCTGACGTCGAGGGAACGCCCTTCGGTGACGCCGAGGGCCTTCCGCATCCTGGCTTGTGTCATGTCCTGCGCGCGCATGCCGGAGACGCGTGTCAGTGTCAGGCGGACCAGGCCGGCGATCTCGTGGCCGGGTGCGCACACGGCACGGTCGCGCTCGGTGACCTTCGACGTCCACAGCCGGCCGGGGTGGTGGGCGTAGGTGAAGACGAAGCACCGGGTCACCTGGACGGCCCCGCCGCCGAGCATGCTCGCTCCGTCGTACTGGGCGGTTTTCTCCGCCGTGGCGGTGAACTCGCGCCGGGACGCGTCGTAGGTGATCACCGGCGCTTCGGAGTGCCGCCAGATCACGCCGGTGACGGCATCGGCGTCACCGGTCCCGCCCGTGTCGAGCGCGCGGACGGTGTCGTCCGCCGTGGCCCGGGCCTGCCGCAGGATCGACGCGCGCGCCTGCCGGTCGTGCTCGCTGTTGGCGTTCTTGTCGTGCCAGCTCCGGAACGACAGCCAGGAGACGAGGGTGCCGACGACGATGACCGACGCGGTGAGGACGACCACGCAGCCGCAGGTCACGAGCCGCGCCACCCGTTCCCCGGCGGTCGCATCAGATCTCACCGGCAGCCCCTCTGTCCGATGCGGCCGACGCCCCTAGCCCACGCCGATGCCGCTCTGGGAGGCGGGGAAGCAGTGGGGCTCGCCCGGGGTCAGCATGACCTCCATGGAGTGCATCCTGTCAGGGTGCAGGACGCCCTTGAGGGCGGGCTGCACCAGTACCAGTGAGTCTCCGCGCGGGATGGCACTGGGCCGGATCACCATCAGGCGTCCGTTCTTCGGGTCCTCCGACAAGACCGTCTCCAGGTTGGCGTTGTCGGTGCGGACCCTGGTGGAGCAGGACTCCGAGGCCCGCAGGACCACGGCCGGCACGCCCAGGCTGCGCAGCGCCGTCTGGAGTCCGGACACCTTCGCGCCCGTCACCAGGACGGTGACGGTGCCGTCCTCGCGGGGAGTCACCGTGTAGGAGGCGTTGCTCAGCACCGGCGCCTGGGGGGCGGTGGTCTCGGCCGCACGCGGGATCAGCACCACACCGGTGACGGCCGCCGCCAGTCCCAGCGCGGTGACCGCGATCCGCCGGGTGCGGAGCGGCCGTCGCGCAGGCGCCGCCGCCGTGGACGGCAGGGCCGCGGCGCGGGCGGTGAGTTCCTCGGCGAGCTGCTGCCGGAAGTGCACGGGGACGGTCATGAGCGGGCCTCCGAGGCGACGTGCAGGGATGTGAGGGGCTGGGGGTCGGTATGCCGCAGGGCCTTGCGGGCGCGGTGCAGGCGCACCCGGGCGGTGGCCGCGCTGATGCCGAGGGCCTGCGCGGCCTCGCGGACGGTCAGTGAGTCCAGGGCCACCAGGTCGAGAACGGCACGCAGCGGCTCGGACAGCGCCGCGTGCCGCGCGGCCAGTCGCCGGGCCTCGCGAGCCGCGTCGATACGGCCCGCGATCGCGCTGACGTCCTGCTCGTCGAGCATCCGCTGCGCGGCGATCCGGCTGACGGCCCGCTGCTCGCGGGCACTTCCCCGGAAGTGCGCGGCCAGAACATTGCGGGAGATGCCGTGCAGCCAGGCGACCGGCGTACCGCGCCGGGCGTCATAGGTGTGCGCCTGTTCGAGGGCGGTCAGGAAGATGTCCGCCGTCAGGTCCGCTGCCAGGTGCGGGCTGTCGGTACGCCGGGTCACAAAGCCGAGCACCGTCTCGAACTGCTCCTGATAGAACACGGCGAACCCCGCCGGGTCGCGCACGGGTGGCGCTGTCGAATGCTCCGCTTGCACGGGCGACTCCTTGAACGGACGAGCGATGCCTTACACCTCTACTTGGCTCGGCCTCCGAAAAGCGTTACCCG
>DATCQX010001042.1:0-2564 GCA_036569285.1 Streptomyces sp. | reverse complement strand
ATCCGGAGCCGGTGCTCGGCCCGGGCCTGACGTCGGCCGCACCCGCCGTGACGGACGGGGGAGCGCGGAAGAAGGGCGCCCTGCCGGCGTCGTCCGCCGACAACCCCCGCGCCGACCTGCACAAAGAACTCAAGGACCTGGGACTGTTGTAGAAAGCGCTCTCAGTACTGGTCGCGGACGTCCCGCAGGATCGACTGGGTCCGCTGGGCCGACGCCGCGTGCGTCGTCATGTGGTCGAGGACTTCGAGGTGGGCCGAGACCTCCTTGCGGGAGTCCAGATACAAGGCGCCGGTCAGATACTCGGTGACGACCATGTCGGGGAGTTCGGGTTCCGCGAACCGGAACAGGGAGAACGGCGCGTACGTCCCCGGATGCGGGCCCGCCGCGAACTCGGAGACCTGGAGCGTGACGCGGTCGCGCTCGCTGAGCTCCAGAAGCCTGTCGAGCTGCCGGCGCATCACCGCGCCGTCGATGCTCACCGGGCGGCGCAGTACGGTCTCATCCATCACACACCACAGATGCGGCGGGTTGTCGCGCTCCAGGAGGGACTGGCGGGCGATGCGCAGGGACACGTGCCGCTCGATCGCCTCCGGCTTGGACTGCCCGACCGTGCCCGCCTCCAGGACCGCGCGCGCGTACTCCTCGGTCTGGAGGAGCCCCGGCACGAAGTGCGGCTCGTAGGAGCGGATCAGCCGCGCCGCGCCCTCCAGGCTGACGTAGAGGCTGAACCACTCGGGCAGCACATCGTGGAACCGCTGCCACCAGCCAGGACGGTTGGCGTCCTCGGCGAGCATGACGAACGCCGCCGCCTCGTCCTCCGGGACGCCGTACGTCTCCAACAGGACCTGGACATAAGGGATCTTGAGGGCGACCTCGGCGGTCTCCATCCGGCGGACCGTGGCGGGCGCCACCCGCAGGGCGCGCGCGGCCTCCTCCCGGCCGAGACCGGCCGTCTCACGCAGCTCCTGGAGCCGCTTGCCGAGTACCACTTGTCCCACGGTGGGCGCGGGTCGCCGCTCACTCACGCCACGTCTCCCCTACGCGTCGAGAACTGTGTGCAGTGTGTCATGTTCCGGTGTGGGTCTCACGGGTGCGAAGAGAGATGCAGGGGGTCAGAGGGTGAGACTGTGGGTGCATGATGTGTGATATATCGTACCCCTGCTGTGCGATGCGTGACATATCACGTACCCGAATCCTGAAGGTACTTAACCGTCGCCGGGTCGGCCGGCAGGAACGTTTCCACGGCCAGTTCCGCGACCGTCACGTCCATCGGGGTGTTGAACGTGGAGATCGACGACACGAACGACAGGGTCCGCCCCTCGTGAGCGATCCGCATCGGCAGCGCGAAAGCCGGCGTGGCGAGGCCGGGTTCCTCCTCCGGGGCGTCCGCCGGGACCGGGTACGCGGCGACCTCGTCGTACAACTCCCGCAGCTTCGGGGAACGGTGGAGGGCGAGCTGGCGTTCCATCTGGTGCAGGAGATGCCCGCGCCACTCACGGAGGTTCAGGAT
The DNA here is from genome assembly GCA_036569285.1 of Streptomyces sp. GTDB lineage: Bacteria > Actinomycetota > Actinomycetes > Streptomycetales > Streptomycetaceae > Streptomyces. Next base: position 1,054 of record DATCQX010001042.1, on the reverse strand, counting down.
GCGCGGCGCGAGACCCTCCGGGTGCAGGGTGAGACGCATCGCGTTGAGCGGGGGCACGAGCAGGGACTCCGGGACGCCGTCCAGCAGCATCGTCATGCCCCGGTTCGCCGCGACTACCGTGTAGAGGCCGTCCACCACCACCGCCGGGTACGGCTCGTACCCCTGGAGCAACTGCTGAAGGCCCGCGCGCAGCCCGTCCAGCGCCGGGTCGTCGAGCGGGGTCTCGGGGAAACGCGGGGCGTAACCCGCCGCCAGCAGAAGCGCGTTGCGCTCCCGCACCGGCACGTCCAGGTGCTCGGCGAGCTTCAGCACCATCTCCTCGCTCGGCCGGGAACGCCCCGTCTCCACGAAGCTGATGTGCCGCGCCGAGGAGTCCGCCCGCAGCGCCAGCTCCAGCTGGCTGACCCGCCGCCGCTCCCGCCATGCCCGCAGCAGCGGCCCCACGCCTTGGACGGGGGCGGTGGAAGGGGGACGGGGATCGCTCGCGGCAAGGGTCATGGGTATGACCGTAACCGACCGGTAGTGCTCGGAACCGGGTGCGCGAGAGGGGAGTTGGGCTGATGGCGGGGGTGCGGAAGCTGCGGGGGCTCGGAGTCGGGGGCGTGTGGCGGGCCTTGTCCTGTGCGGGGTGTGCGGGACGGCGGCCTCCGGGAATCGCCGGTCACGGGGCGGGCGACGATCGCGGCGAGGGCTTCGGCCGCTTAGTAGGCGGGGGCAGCCGGGTAGTGGCAGGGTGAGAGGGAGGAGCACGTCGCCGGGTGAATGGGAGCCGCGTCATGTCCGCCGAACCGCTGTCCCAGAAGGAGATCGAGGAGCGGCTGGCCGATCTGCCGGGCTGGTCCGTCGAGGCCGGTCGGCTCACCCGGGGATACCGGCTCTCCTCCCACGCGGACGCCGCCGCGTTCGTCGCCCATATCGCTCGTGTCCAGGACGAGTTGAACCATCATTCGGAGCTGACGCTGGGGTACGACACCGTGCGCCTGGAGGTGTCGACGCATGACGCCGGGGGTGCGTTGACCCGGAAGGACTTCGAGTTGGCGGGGAGGGTGGAGGG
>DATCQX010001041.1:0-17458 GCA_036569285.1 Streptomyces sp. | reverse complement strand
GGTGTGCGACGGTCCGCCGAAGGGGGCGGTGCGTGCCACTGCGGCGCGTACGCGGGGGTCGGGATCACCGGCGAGCGTGGTCCGCAGCCGGGGCGGGCAGGCCGGGTTCGCGGCCACCGCCGTCCGGATCCGCCACTCCTCCCGCCTCGCGAGCGCGGCGAGCCACGGGCGGGCCGCCGGATGCGCCCCGGCCGCGCGGAGCACCGGCGCGTCGGGGGCGGCCACGCAGCGGGCCAGCACTGAGGCGGGAGCGGCCGGGTTGGCGGCGAGGAGTTCCAGGAGAGCCGGACGGGGTGGGCGCGGGGGTCGTGAGGCGTGGGGGCGGGCTGTCATCGGGTCCTCCGTGGGATCGCCTTCCGGTGTGCGGCAGGGTCGCGTCTCGCGCAGCCCTCACAGGCGGCCCGCCAGGCGGGCCCGCCCCGGTGCGGCGCCCGGGTCCCCGGACACCTCGCCCAGCAGCCGGGCGAACCGGCGCTCGGCCCGTTCGCGGCCGAAGCGCGCGGCGAACCAGGCGCGCGGCTCACAGGTGCCCGACAGCACGCGCAGTGCGGCGTCGGTGACGTCCTGATCGTCGTCGAAGAAGGCTCCGGTGCTCGGCGTGACGTACTTCCAGCCGCCGAGGATGCGCCGGTTGACCAGCACCGGGACGTCCAGGGCGAGTGCCTCGGCGAGGGCGCGCGGCGAGGCGTCGAACCGGTCGGGGAAGAAGGCCAGCCGGCAGCGGGCGACGAGCCGCAGGAACTCCCCCCACTCCAGCGGCAGGGACTCGACGACGTCCACCCCGGGCATCGGGGGCAGGTCGGCGGAGTCGGCCCGGCCCACCACGAGGACCCGCAGTCCCGCTTCCTCGGTGAGGCGGCGCAGGCATGCCCGCGCCAGTTCCCAGTTCTTCTGGAATTCATAGAAGCGATGACCGAGACAGCTGTAGACGACGTCCCATCTTTTCTCCGGCACCCCGTCCGGCATTCCCTCGCTCCGCACCCGGTCGACATCCGTGAAATCCGAGTTGCTGAAGAGGAAGGACGGAATTCCTGCGGGCAGGTATTCTTCCGGGTTCCGGAAACAGTGGAACCACGCCTCGCACGCGGTCACGAACGGTCGTTTCCAGCCGTCCCTCGGATCGGCGCGCCGGGCCGGTCCGCCGAAATCCTCGTACCCCTGGGCGTGCAGGGGGTAGGGGCCGAGGCTGCACAGGCCGAGCATCCGGTGGCCGGCGGACAGGGCGAGGAAGTCGGGCATGTGGGCCGCGCGGACGGGTTCCCGTACGACGGCGAAGCCGGTGTCGCGTCCCTCGCCGTCGACGATGTACCGCAGGGAGTTGGGGAGTTCGGCGTTCATCTGCCTCCAGGCCGTCCGGTGCCCTCCGCGCCGCGGCACGGAGGGCACTGAGGGCGGATCAGTTGTACGGCCAGCCGGCCAGCAGCAGCGCGCCGGTGGGGCCCGCGCTGAACTCGTACGAGCCCGGGGCGGGCGCCCAGAGCCAGTCGCCGCAGGTCAGCTCACGTCCCTTGGCGGTGAGGGAGCCGTTGACGACGACCTTGTAGTCGGCGATCTGCTCCAGTTCGTGGGCGTGACGCGGGATGCGCGCGTTCGGCTCCAGCAGGGAGAGCCAGGCGAAGAACCGGCCGTCGCCGCCGGGGACGTCGGGCATCGCCGGGGCGAAGGGCAGCAGGCGGTGGCTGATGCCGGTGCCGCTCTCGACGACGTCGCTGAAGTGCTCGGCGCCGGGCAGCGGGGCGTCGGCGCCGGGGTCGCGGGAGGTGACGAAGTCGCCGCCGGTGGGCAGGCCGAACGCGGCCGAACCGGTGGGGGTGCCGGGTGTCGGGGTGACACACGGGAGGATCGTGAAGACGGCCGCGCCGAGGGTCTCGGCGGTGAACGAGTAGGCCCTGCCCTCGGGGATCCACAGCCAGTCGCCCGCGGTGAGCCGGCGGCCCTCGCAGGTCACGGAGCCGCTGATGACGGCCTTGAGGGCGTAGGCGCTGCGCACGGGTCCGGCCGCCGAGACGGTGGCGCCCGGGGCGAGAGCGGTGGTGTAGGCGACGAACCGGCCCGCGCCCGCCGTCGGCATCTTCGGCGCGATGGGCAGGAACCAGCGGGTCACGCCCGGGAAGTCGGCGGGGATGAGGTCGCGCAGCGTCGCGCGGGCCGCCGTGGGACCGGGGTCACGGGAGCAGAGCATGCCGCGGTCGGCGGCGTCGAGAAGCGTCTTTTCCTGGGAGAGGATCACATCGACCGCATGGTCGCGCAATTCCTGTTCGTTTCGTGCGCCGGCAAGAGCCACTTGCCCTCCCTATCTGCTTGGACGATCGTCAGCGTAGGATTTCCCGCTCAAGCACGTAAAGACAGCCATTTCCGGGTGCGCGTATTTTCGGCCAGCGAGAAGAGAACGCCAGTGCGAGAAGTGAAATTGCCGGACGGAAGTGACCACGGTCTTGAAAGGAACCCGAGTGCCGCGTCGGCATCACTGATCCGGCGCCCCCAGGAACTGCTGTGCGTCCAGCGGATACGCGGGCTCGCGGATGAGCTGGCGCAGACGGAATCCTGCCAGGTGGACGGGCTGTGGCCGGATCGGCTCCGTGGCGACTTGGCGGCGGAGGCACGGGCGAGAAGGCCACTGGCGCGCCTGTCGCGGCGCGTGGGACACACGGTGCCGGGCCGGCCGCCCGCCGGCAGTCACCAATACTGGCTGGACGACGGCGTCCTGCTGGACGCGGTGCTCCGCAGCCCCCGGCTGACCGCCCTGGCCGAGGCGTTGGCGGGCCGCCGGATGGCGCCCTTCCAGGCCGCGTACCTGTACTACCCGCCCGGCGCGTACTGCGGTCTGCACACCGACCGGGCGGAGTTCGAGGTCCAGATGATGGTGGCCCTCGACGGCGACGTCGCCCCGCTCGTCCTCCACCCGGAGCTGGCCGGGGCGTCACCGGACGAGCTGCCCGGACTCGCCGGCACCGACGGGGTGCCGCTCCCGTACGCCCGGACCGGGGTCACCGTCTTCCGAGGCACCCGGATCCCGCACGAACGCCCGCCGAACCCGGGGTCCGGCACCGGGATCGTGCTTGCTCTGACCTACCGGTCGGCGGCGGAAGAGGACGGACGGCGGTAGGGGCGGGTCGGCGCGGCACTCCCCCGCTGCGGAACGCCCCACCGCCCCGCATTCCCCTGGCGCGCGTGGGGAAAGATGCCCGCATGACCCGACTCGACGTGGCGCTGCGGGAAGCGTCGGAGGCCCTGGCCCTGGTGCGTGACGCGCGGCTTCCCAAAGCACGGTGGGAACGCGTGGAGACGATCGTGACCCGACTCGGCGAGGCGATGCGGGACTCCGACGCCGACGCCGTCCTGGAGGCGGCCCGGAATCTGGAGGACCACTGCTCGCAGTGGCGGGCGCGGCGCGCGGCCGAGCCCGAGTCGACAGGGCCGCCGCCGGTGCTGGAGGAACGCGTCAACCAGCTGATCCACGACGAGCGGACGCCGTCCGAGCCGGACGAGCCCCGTCCGCACCCCGACGCCGGCCAGGGCGCCCCTAGCTGATGGCCCGCACCTCGCTGGTGATCCACGTGTTCGCGGCCACGGAGTTCTGTTCCCGTGCCCGTCCGGAGCAGGCGGGCGTCTTCCTGCGGGCCGTGTGGGACGCCTGCGTCGCCCGGCTGGGCATGAGCGTCCCGGCGCTGCCCGGCGTGGGCACGGACTTCCCCGCCGAACCGGCTTGGAGCGGCACTCTGCGGATGCGCGCGGCGGTCGAGGACCCGCAGCGGTCCGGGCAGTTCCAGGCGCTGCTGTACTCGGTGCACGACGTCACCGCGATCTCCGTGGTCCTGGACCCGGCCCCCGGGCGGTCGTGGGCCGAACTGGAGCGGCTGTGGGACGACGCCGTTCCCGTGGCCGCGCCCGCTCCGGGTCTGCTCGGCGTCGTGCGCGTGCACCGTCTGCTGCATCCGGCGCCCACGCTGCCGGACGCCTCGCTGACGGACGCCCTGTCGCGGTTGCGGCGAGACCCGGTCCCCGCCGGGTCCTGGGTGCGGACGACGCCCGGATTCGCGGTGTGCGAGGTGCCTTCCGACGCGGCGACGGAGACCGGCGGGGCCCGTCGGCTGCTCGCGGTGGCGCCGGAGAGCGCGGAGGAGGAGTTCGACCGCTGGTCGTGGGTCGACGGCACCTCCCGGCTGGTGCCGTTGACGCGCTACCTGCTCCACGCGAGCAAGCTGCGCTACGAGGCCGGGGTGCACGCGCGGTCCCGGGAGGTGTCGCAGCGCGCGCAGTCGGCGGTGGACGCCCAGGTCGAGACGCTCACGGAGTTGTATCCGCAGGTGGTGGCGGGCCGCGTGGCCGCCGGGCGGCTGCTCGACGCGTCCGTCGAACTGGCCCGGCTCCAGGGGCACTCGGCGGGCCTGATCGCCTCACTGGGCCGGGTGCGGGCCATGCGGCGCACCGTGCAGATCGCGGAGGCGAACATGACCGCCGCCCTGGCGGGGTCGGTCGACGGCCCGCCGGGCGGATTCCTCGCCCAGGACCGCGCGACGGCGACGGCACTGTCCGAGCACCTCGACGACACCGCCGCCTACCTGGAGGTGACGCACCAGCGGGCCGACGAGACCGCCAGGATCACCGGTGACCTGGTGCGGGAGCGGCTGCAGCGGCGGCGTGAGCAACTCACCCAGTTGCAGACGTCGTTCCTCGGCAGCCTGCTGATGGCGCTGGCCGCGATCCAGGGGCTGGAGTACCAGGTCCCCCTGCCGGGATCGCTCCAGCCCCCGGTGATCCTGCTGCTGGCCGGTCTCGCCCTGGCCCTGCCCGGTACCGCCCTGCGCTGGGGTGCCGCGGAGGCGCCGGACGGGGTCGGGCGGGCCGTGGACCGGGTGGGCCTGTCGGCGGCCTGCGCGGCGTCGGGCTGGCTGGTCGCCGGGGTCGTCCATCTGACGCTGTATCACGAGCCGGCGCCCGTGTGGTCGGCGGTGGGTGCGGCCGTGCTCGCGACGGCGGTGCAGCGGGCGGTCGCCGGGTACCTCGGGAGGCGTGGATGAGCTCCCGTGAGGCCGCCCGGCGTGTGCTGCGGGAGCGGCTCGACGACTACACGCGGCATCCGCGCCCCGACGCGCCCCTGCTCGCCGACGACACGCTCCCCCTCGCCGCCGAGGTCGCCGCAGGCATCCTGCGTACCCGCCCCGGGGAGCCGGGCCCCTCGCTCGACCTGCCGTCCGTGCACCTGGTCGCCTGCGCGCACTGGTTCCGCGGCGAGTACCTCGAACGGGAGGAGGCGCTCGCCGAGCAGGGGACGGCCGTCGCCTACTTCCTGCTCCTCGCGGACGACCATCCCGATGCCGTGCCCGAGGAGGTTCTGGCCGGTCTGGAGGACGGCGGGCGTTCACGCACCGGGCTCGCGGAGGGCGGTCCCGAGGCCTGGGCCGGTCACGCCCTGGGGCTCTTGGCCGACGCGAACGCGGCGCTGGGCGTGGCCCCGTCGTCCGCGAACAGCCAGGGGAGTCCGACGCCGGGAGCCGACGACGGTCCCGTGGATCTCGTGCACAGTGCCCTTGCCCTGCTGCGGCTCGCGGTCGAGGGGACCAGCCCGCCGACCCGGCCACGCCACACCCTGTACCGGGTCGCCCTGGCCCAGGCGCTGCGGCTGGTCGACGGCTGGTCCGCTCGGCCCGACCTCGTCGAGGAAGCGGAACGCGCCCTGCGGGAGGCGGCGTTGGACCCTCCGCCCGGTGAACCCCACCGCATCGCCTACCTCGCCACTCTCGTCGACTTCCTCACCGACCTGGCGGACCGTACGAGCGATCCGACGTACCTCGACGAGGCGGTGCGCACCGGGGTCGGCGGGCTGGCGGAGGACACCGAGCCGTTCCAGTCGATCGCTCTGCTCACCGCCGTGGCCCGGGCGCTGCACGGCCGCTACTCGGCCACCGATGCCCTGGGCGACCTGCGGCGGTCGGTGGAGCTGGAGCGTGCGGCCGTCGTCCTGGCGCGGGAGCACCAGCCGGACATGTACGGGCCCGCGCTGGGAAGCCTCGCGGTCTCGCTCAACGACCTGTACGTGCGCACGGAGGACGAGCGGTACGGGACGGAGGCCGCCGACACCCTGCGCGCCGCGATCGACGCCGTCGGGCCGGAACGAGCGGCGGCCATGGAGTCGAGGTTCCTGCTGGCCGCCACCCTCGCCACGCTGGCCCGGCTCACCGGACGGTCCGACCACCTCGACCGGGCGTTCGAGGAACTGCGTGCCGTGCGGCCCGGCCGGTTCGACAGGACGGGGCTGCGGGCCCGGACGCACGGCCTGGGCGGGGAGTTGCACCGGCTGAGGTACGAGGCCACGGGCGATCTGCGGGAACTGGCGCGCAGCGACCGGGCCTACCGGCGCGCGCTGGCGCGCCTGCCCGAGGACAGCCCCGACCTCGGCACGTACCTGGCGGCACGGGCCGTCACATGGTTCACCCGGTGGGAGGCGACGGGGGACCTCACGTTCCTGGAACGGGCCGCGCCTCTGTACGAGCGGGCGATGAACAGCACGCTGCTGCCCGCGGGGCACCGGCTTCCCTCCGCGTACGGTTACGCGCGCTGCCACGCGCTGCTGGGCGATGCGCGGCGGGCGCTGTCCGGCTACCGCGCGGCGATGGCGCTGCTGCCGCTCGCCGCCTGGCACGGCCTGCATCGCGACGACCGCGCGCATGTGCTCGCGACGTCCGTGTTCCAACTGGCCAGTGAGTCCGCGGCGACGGCCGTCGGCCTCGGCGAGAAGCACCTCGCGGTGGAGCTTCTGGAGGAGGGCCGGGGTGTGCTGATGCGGCAGTCGCACGACGAACGGGCGGGTGCGGTGCCACTCCCCCGCGACGTGCCGGTGGCGCTGCGGGAGAAGGTGCGCGAACTCGGCTCAGTACGCGCGAAGTTGGACGCCGTGGCGCTCGACGCGGACGACCGGCAGGTGCTGAACCGGCGCTGGGACGCGTTGGTGGACGAGATCCGGCAGGCCGAGGGCTTCGCCGACTTCCTCCGTCCGCCCTCGTGGCAGCAGCTCGCGCCCGCCGGGCAACAAGGGCCGGTGATCGTCGTGAACATCGCGCAGGCGCGTGGGGACGCGCTGGTCATCACCTCCAAGGGCGGCCTGGAACTCGTCGGGCTGCCGGGCGTGAACCGCGCGAGCGTGAACCGGCAGGCGCGGCTGCTGGGAGAGGCCCAGGACCTGCTGGAGGAGGATCCGCCGGCGGCCCACCGGGGGTTTCTCGACGTCCTGCGGTGGCTGGGGCGGCACATCGCCTCGCCCGTTGTGGAGCGGCTGCGGAGTTTCCGGGACACAGGGGACAGCCGGATCTGGTGGTGTCTCACCGGACAGCTCTCCTTCCTCCCGCTGCACGCGGCACTGCTGCCGGACGGCACCTGTGTCGCCGACCATGTCGTCTCCTCGTACACCCCGACCATCCGCGCGCTGCTCACCGCACGCGCCGAACCCCCCGTGGAGCGACCACCCCGCCTGCTCCTCGTCACGGTGCCTCATCTCGCGGGCGGGGAGCGGCCGTTGCCGTACGCGGAGAAGGAAGCGGCCCGGCTGACGCGGCACCTGAGTCCCGAGGTGTCCCTCACCGGCCCGCAGGCCACCCGCCGACGGATCCTCGACCGGCTCCCCGGCTGCTCGTGGTTCCACTTCGCCGGTCACGCCGAACAGCGACCGCCGAACCGGGGCGGTGCCGCGCTCCACTGCTGGGACGCCGATACCCCGGACGGCGCCCCGCTGACCACCGCCGACATCGCCGAACTACACTGCGAGAACGCCGAGTTGGCGGTCCTCTCGGCGTGCGAGACCGCCCTCGGGGACCCTGGTCTCGCCGACGAGGCGGCCCATGTCGCCGGCGCCTTGCAGACCGCGGGGTTCCGCCATGTGATCGCCGCCCTCTGGCCGCTGAGCGACACCCGCGCACCCCAGGCGACGGACCGCCTCTACGACGTCCTGACCTCGGGAGGCTCCCCCGCGACCGCCGCGCACGAGGCACTCGTCCTGCTGCGCACGGCCCGGCCGGACGCGCCCGTGCTGTGGGCGCCGTACGTGCATGTGGGTCCCTGAGCGCGCGGCCGTCGCCCTGCGGACCCGGTCGTGCCGCCGGGGTTCAGTACGCGTGGTCGCACTCGGCGTCCGGGTCGTTCGCCGTGGCGATCACACCGTCGAGCCGGTCGCGCACGCTCAGCAGGTCGGTGATCTGTCGGTCGATACGGTCACGCTCGGCGGCCAGCTGCTCCCGCAGGGCCGGGGTCACTTCGCCCGTGTCCACGCAGGGCAGCACCTGGCGGACGGTTCTGCTGGGGAGGCCCGCCGCGTAGAGCTGCTGGATGAGCCTGACGCGGGCGACCGCACTGTCCGGGTACTGCCGCTGGCCGCCGGAGCCGCGGTGGGCGTCGAGGAGGTCCTGTTCCTCGTAGTAGCGCAGCGCTCTGACGCTCACTCCCGCCTTGGCGGCGACCTCACCGATCCGCACCGGGCCTCCTCCGCTCGGCCGGCGCAGCGGACTTGCACCTGACGCCGACGTGAGGTTTTAGCGTAGCGGACGCCGGCGACCGCCGAGCGTTCCGTGAAGGAGACATCATGCGTGCAGCCCGGTACCACGAGTACGGCGGTCCGGAGACCCTGGTCGTCGAGCAGGCGCCCGAGCCGCATGCCGGGCCCGGTGAGATACGCGTGCGCGTCGCGGCGGCGAGTGTCAATCCCGTCGACTGGAAGGTGCGTTCCGGTGCGGTGCGGGAGCTGCTCCCCGTGGAGTTGCCCGCCGTTCCCGGGCGCGATGCCGCGGGCGTGGTCGACGAGATCGGCGACGGTGTGCAGGGGGTGGGGATCGGCGACCGCGTCTTCGGTCTGGGCGGTGTGACCGGGGCGACCGCCGAACTGGCCGTTCTCTCGGCATGGGCCCACGCGCCCGGCACCTGGAGTGACGAGCAGTCCGCTGGCGCGGGCCTGGCCGCGGTGACCGCGTTGGGCGGGCTGAAGGCGCTGGGCCCCCTGCGGGGACGCACCCTTCTCGTCGAGGGCGCGGCGGGAGGTGTGGGCAGTGCGGCCGTCGAGATCGCGGTCGCCCACGGCGCCACCGTCATCGGGACGGCGAGCGAGCGCAACCATGCGTTCCTGGCCTCCCTGGGAGCCGTCCCGACCTCCTACGGCCCCGGCCTCGCCGGACGCCTCACCGCCCTCGCCCCCGGCGGCATCGACCTCGCCCTCGACACGGCCGCCTCCGGCTCCCTGCCCGACCTCGTCACGATCGTCGGCGACGCCACACGCGTGTCGACGGTCGCGGACCACGCCAACGCGTCACGTCTGGGCGTGCATGTGGCGAACGCGGAGAACGACGCGACGCTGCTGACCGCGGCGGCCGAGTTGGGCCTGCAGGGCCACTACACGCCGCGCATCGAGCACGTCTTCCCCCTCACCCGGATCGCCGACGCGCACGAACACGCGCAGCGCGGACACACACGGGGAAAGATCGTCGTCTCTGTCCGAGGCGGCTGATCACCGCCGGCGGTCCCGGCAGGAGAGTCTCCGCCGCGCCCAGGGCCGTTCAGTCCAGCCGTTCCGCCGAACCCCGCTCCTCCTTCCCCAGGCTCTTCGCGACCCGTGCGGCCGTCTCCCGCAGCCAGATGTGCGCCGCGTCGTGGGTGTGGACGGGGTGCCACCAGAGGGCTTCCTGGAGGGGGACGGCGTCGTAGGGGGGTTCCATGACGCGTACGGGGAGGAGGCCGTCGAGGCGGTCCGCGAGGTGGCCCTGGACGAGGGCGACCCGGCGGGTGCCGGCGACGAGGAGGGGGATCAACTGGAAGCTGTCGACGGAGACTTCGACGCGCGGCTCGATGCCGAGCATGCCGAGCTGGCGGGCGGCGGGGGCGTCGTACGTGCGCCGGTAGGTGACCCACGGCAGCCGGGCCAGGTCGTCGAGGGTGAGCTGTTCGCCGACGTCGGGGTGGTCGTCGGCGACGAGGTAGACCCAGCGGTCCCGGTAGAGCTCCACGGTGGGGAAGTCACCGATGATGCCGTGCGGCATGAGCAGCCCGTCGGCGGTGCTCAGTGCCGCCGCGATGTCCTCGATCAGGTCCGCCGGGGTCTGTCTGAAGTGCAGCCGGACACCGGGGGCCTCGGCGTGGACGGCGCGGGCGAGGTCGGCGCCGAAGACGGCCACCGCGTAGTCGGAGCCGAACAGGGTGAACTCGTGCTCCTCGTGGGCGGGGTCGAACACCGCCTGGCTGGTGAAGACGCGTTCGAGGAGGTCGCAGGCGGTGACGGTGCGGTCCAGGAGGGCGAGGCCGAGGGCGGTCAGTTCGTAGCGTCCGCCGACCCGGGAGAGCAGGTCGTCGTCGAAGTGGCGCCGCAGCCGGGCGAGGGCGGCACTCATCGCGGGCTGGCTGAGCCCTATGCGCCGGCCCGCATGGGTGACGTTGCGCTCCTCCAGGAGAGCACGCAGGGCGACGACGAGGTTGAGGTCCAGGCTGGCCAGGTTCACGCGCTTCCCTGTATTCGCGGGGTGGATGCCGACCATCCAGATAATCGATTTCCGTGATCACAACTTACGGGCCAGATTAGTCCCACCGCAATCGGGAGGACATCTCCGTGAAATCCGCAGACCCGTCGGCGACCCTTTTCGCCGGCCCGTTCGCCATCGGCACTCTCTCCGCTCCGGGCGGCACCCCGTTCCCCGGCCTCGTGGCGCCGGACGGCCGCGTGCTCGACCTGCGTACGGCCCTGGCCGACCCCGGCCTGACCGCCCTCGGACTCCTGGAGCGCTGGGACGAGGCGCTGCCGCGCCTGCACGGCCTCGCGGGCGATCCGGCCGGTGCCTGGCTGCCGCTGGACGGCCTGTCCGTGCACGCCCCCGTCGAGCCCCGGCAGATCTTCCAGTCCGGCGCCAACTACCGGCAGCACGTGATCGACCTGGAGGTCGCGCACCGCGCGAAGGACGACCCGCGCACCGACGAGGAGGCCCGCGCCGAGATCGCGGCGATCATGGACAGGCGGGCCGCCGAGGACCTCCCCTATGTCTTCATCGGCCTGCCGACCACGATCACGGGCCCGTACGACGACGTCGTCCTGCCGTCCTGGGCCGAGAAGCCGGACTGGGAGCTGGAGCTGGCGGCGGTGATCTCCCGCCCCGCCTACCAGGTGACGGTGGAAGAGGCCCTCGATCACGTCGCGGGCTACACCATCGCCAACGACCTCACCGACCGGGCGAGCGTCTTCCGCCGGGACATGCCCGCCATCGGCACCGACTGGCTGCGCTGCAAGAACGCTCCCGGCTTCACGCCGCTCGGCCCCTGGATCGTCCCGGCCGCCTCCGTCGCCGACCCGTCCGACCTGCGGGTCACCCTCAAGCTCAACGGCGAGACCATGCAGGACGAGTCCACCAAGGACATGATCTTCGGCGTGGCGCGGCTGGTGTCGTACATCTCCCGGACGGCCCGGCTCCTGCCCGGCGACCTGGTGCTGACCGGCAGCCCCGCCGGGAACGGCATGCACTGGGGCCGGCTGCTGCGCGACGGCGACGTGATGGACGGCACCGTCACAGGGCTCGGCGCCCAGCGCACCCGGTGCGTGGCACCGTGAGCCTGGACCGCACCGACCCTGAGGGCGCGATCGCCGAGGCCGCCAAGGCGTACTCGAACTGGGGCCGTTGGGGCGCGGACGACGTCCTCGGCACCCTCAACTTCCTGGACGCCGCGAAGCGCCGCGAGGGCGCGGCCCTGATCCGGGACGGCGTCAGCTTCTCGCTCTCCCAGCGCTTCGACATGGACGGCCCGCAGAAAGGCTGGCGGCGGCGGACGAACCCGGTGCACACGATGCTCGACACCGGCACCGACGCGGCCCTGGGCAACCAGGGTTTCCCGCACGGCATCGGCGGCGCCGACGACGTGATCGCGATGCCGTTGCAGTGCTCCACCCAGTGGGACGGCCTGGGGCACATCTTCGACCACGGCAAGGCCTGGAACGGCCGGCCCGCCGAGAAGGTCGTCACCTCCGACGGCGACCTCGTCACCGGCATCGAGCACATGGCGCCGCACGTGGCCGGGCGGGGCGTCCTGCTGGACGTCGGCCTGGTCGTCGGCCGGGACGGCGAGCTGCCCGACGGGTTCGCCGTCACCGAGGAACACCTGACCGCCACCGCCGAGGCGCACGGCGTCGCCGTCGGCCGAGGCGACCTCGTCCTCGTCCGCACCGGACGGCTGACCCGTGCCCGGCGCGAAGGCTGGGGCGAGTACGCGGGCGGGCCCTCGCCCGGGCTGTCGTTCACCACCGCGGGCTGGCTGCACCGCAGCGAGATCGCCGGGATCGCCACCGACACCTGGGGTTTCGAGGTCCGGCCCAACGAGTTCGACCACGCCTTCCAGCCGCTGCACCAGGTCGCCATCCCCAACATCGGCCTGCTGATCGGCGAGATGTGGGACCTCGACGCGCTGGCCGAGCACTGCGCGGCCGACGGGCGGTACGAGTTCTGGCTCACCGCCGCCCCGCTGGCCATCACGGGGGCCGTCGGCTCTCCCGTGAACCCGATCGCCGTCAAGTAACACCCCGCCCTCCGCCGCCCGATGTCGCGCGGCTTCATCGCAGGGAGATCTCATGACCGACTCCAGACCCCGCTCCGTCCTCGTCATAGGCGGCGGCGCCGCCGGCAACGCCGTGGCCGTGCTGCTGCGGCGGGCGGGCATGGCCGTGGACCTGATCGAGGCCAGGGCCGACTGGAACGTCCTCGGCTCCGGCATCACCCTCCAGGGCAACGCGCTGCGCGTCCTGCGCGAACTGGGGGTGTGGGAGGAGATCCGCGACAGCGGATACGCCTTCGACGAGGTGGGGATGGCCACGCCTGACGGCCACGTGTTCCACGTCCAGCGGGACATCCGTACCGGCGGCGAGGACCTGCCGTCGACCATCGGCATGCGGCGGCCCCGGCTCCAGGAGATCCTGTGCGAGGCGGTCCGGGCCGCCGGCGCGACGGTCCGCCTCGGCACCACCGCCGACGAGCTGATCCAGGACGGCACGGGCGTCACCGCCCGCTTCAGCGACGGCACCGAGGGCCGCTACGACCTCGTCGTCGCGGCGGACGGCGTCCACTCCCGCACCCGCGCGGCGATCGGCATCAGCGAGAAGCCCGAGCCGACCGGCATGGCCATCTGGCGTGCCGCCGTCCCCCGCCCGGCGTCCGTGGAGCGCACGAACCTGGCCTTCGGCGGGCCCTGTTACATCGCCGGTTACTGCCCCACCGGTGAGAACACCATCTACGCCTACCTCGTCGAGGCGAACCGCGACCGCTCCTGCGTCGACCCCGGCTCGTACGCGGACGAGATGCGGCGCCTGGCAGCCCCGTACGGCGGTGTCTGGCCGGAGATCGCCGCGAGCATCACCGACCCGGCGGCGGTCAACTACACCTGGTTCGAGCGGCTGCTCGTCGAGGGGCCCTGGCATCGCGGCCGGGTGGTGCTGATCGGCGACGCGGCCCACGTCTGCCCGCCCACCCTCGCGCAGGGCGCGGCCATGTCGCTGGAGGACGCCTCCGTGCTGGCGGAGTTGCTGGCTGCCCAGGAGTGGGACTCCGCCGAGGCCCTCGACGCCCTGCTGACCCGCTACCACGAGCGCCGCATCGACCGCGTCCGCATGGTCGTCGACGCGTCGGTGCAGATCGGCCAGTGGCAGTTGGACGGCGTCCGCGACGCCGACGTACCCGGCCTGTTCGGCCGCACGATGTCCGTCCTGAAAGAGGCCCCGTGACTCCCCCGGACGCCTCGGACGTTCCCACCGTCGACGTCCACGCGCACGTCCTGCTCCCCCAGGTCGACGAGGCCGTCGCCGGGCACCCCGGGCTGGCCGCCGCCCGCGACCTCGACGCCCGCCGCAACGGGCCCGAGGCGCTCGCCGTCAGCGGCCCGATGGTCCGCGACCGCATCTCTTTGCTGACCGACGTGAAGGCGCGGCTCGCCGCGATGGACGCCGCCGGTGTGGACGTCCAGTTGGTGTCGCCGTCCCCGTCGCACTACCACTACTGGGCGGACGAGGACCTGGCCCGCACGGTGTGGGAGCTGGCCAACACCGGTACCGCCGCCCATGTCGCCGAGGCTCCCGACCGGCTGCTGGGCCTCGGTCTCGTCCCGCTCCAGCACCCGGACCTCGCCGTCGAGGCCCTCGACCACGCGCTCGGTCTGGGCCTGCGTGGAGTGGAGATCTCCAGCCACGCGCCCGGGCGTGAACTCTCGGACCCGGCGTACGACCCGTTGTGGGCGCGCGCCGAGTCGACCGGGGCGGTGCTCTTCCTGCACCCGTTCGGCTGCACGCTCGACGAGCGCCTGGACCGCTGGTACCTGTCCAACACGGTCGGCCAGCCCGCCGAGAACGCCGTCGCGCTGTCCCATCTCATCTTCTCCGGCGCCTTGGACCGCCACCCCGAGCTGAAGGTGATCGCCGCTCACGGCGGCGGCTACCTGCCCACGCACATCGGCCGCTCCGACCACGCCTGGCGGGCCCGACCGGACGCGCGGGGCTGCGCGCGCGAGCCGAGCGACTACCTCAAGCGGCTGTACTTCGACTCGCTCGTCCACGACCCGCACGTCCTGCGCGAACTGATCAGAGTGGCCGGCCCCGACCGGGTCCTGCTCGGTTCGGACTTCCCCTTCGACATGGGCACCGTGGATCCCGTCGGCGCGCTGCGCGCCGCCGCGGACCTGCCCGCCCCCCACCACCACGCCGTACGCGGCGGCAACGCGGCAGCTCTGCTGCACCTGTACCGAGGAGCCCCCACATGACCGACCGTCTGCTCACCCACCTGCGGCACGTCGACCTCGCCGTGCCCGACTACGACAAGCAGCTCGACTTCTACGCCGGGGTCTGGGGCCTGACCAAGGTCGCCGAGGACTCGGGCATCTCCTTCCTGGCGGCGGAGGGCAGCCCCGAGAACTACGTCGTCCGGCTCCGCAAGGCGGACGAGAAGCGGCTGGACCTCGTGTCGTACGGCGCCGCGTCGGCCGCCGACGTGGACACGCTCGCCGAGCGGCTCCTCGCGGACGGCGTGCGGCTGATCTCGCGGCCCGGCAAGGTCGACACCCCCGGCGGCGGCTACGGCTTCCGCTTCTTCGACATCGACGGCCGCACCATCGAGGTCTCGGCGGACGTCGAGGCCCGGCGGCACCGGCGCATCGAGGAGAAGGAGTCCATCCCGGTCCGGCTCTCCCACGTCGTCCTGAACTCCCCCGACCTCGACGCCACCCGCGCCTGGTACGAGCGCCACCTCGGCTTCCGGCTGTCCGACACGCTCAGCTCCCCGCACGTGGGCGAGGTCATGCACTTCATGCGGATCAGCAACCAGCACCACTCGATGGCCATCGCCAAGGGCCCGCACACCTCCCTGCACCACGTCTCGTTCGAACTGCGCGGCCTGGACGAGTACATGCGCGGCTCGGGGCGCGTGCTGCGCTCCGGCACCCAGAAGATCTGGGGCCCGGGACGGCACATGGCGGGTGACAACACCTTCACGTACTTCCTCGACCCGCACGGCAACACCGTCGAGTACACGACG
The DNA here is from genome assembly GCA_036569285.1 of Streptomyces sp. Lineage (GTDB taxonomy): Bacteria > Actinomycetota > Actinomycetes > Streptomycetales > Streptomycetaceae > Streptomyces. The sequence goes on along the minus strand of DATCQX010001041.1, from coordinate 1,934 downwards.
GAGCTGGAGAAACTCGACGAGGACACCTGGCATCCGCACGTCTACGACTTCTCCCGGCCCGAGGTCGCCGACCAGTGGGGGACGGCGAACCCGATGAACGAGCTGGTCGCCAAGGAGTCCTTCAACGACGTCGACCGCAGCGTCTTCGTCGCCCCGCCGGTCTGATCCCCTCGCCACCGGGGGCACGGGACGACCCGTGCCCCCCTCGCACCCCAGGACCGCCATGCGCTTCGCCACGTACGAACACCACGGCCGCCACAGCGTCGCGACTGTGGACGACGACGGCACCCTGCACCCCGTTCCGGGCCACGCCGCGCTGCTCGACCTGCTCCGGGCCGGCCCCGCGGCCCTGCGCGAGGCGGGCGACGCCGCACGGGACACGCCGGACGGCCCGCACGTCTCGCAGGTGCGGCTGCTGCCGCCTCTCCAGCCGCCGTCCGTAAGGGACTTCGTCACCTTCGAGGAGCACGTCGAGGGCGTGCGGCGCAGCGTCGACAACGCGGCCGGGGTCCCCGACGCCTGGTACGACGCGCCGACGTTCTACTTCACCAATCCGTACGCCGTCATCGGCGCGCACGACGACGTGCCCGTGCCGCCCGGCTCCTCGGTGCTGGACTTCGAACTCGAAGTCGCCGCCGTCATCGGCCGCGAGGGCCGCGATCTGACGCCCGAGCAGGCGCGCGACCACATCATCGGGTACACGGTCTTCAACGACTGGTCCGCCCGCGACCTCCAGTCCGCCGAGATGCGGGTGGGGCTCGGCCCCTGCAAGGGCAAGGACACGGCCGCCACCCTCGGGCCGTACCTGGTGACCGCCGACGAGCTGGAGCCGTACCGGGACAGTGACGGTTTCCTGCGGCTGGCGCTGACCGCGTCGGTGAACGGAGAGGTGGTCGGTGAGGATCTGCTGTCCAACATGAGCTGGACGTTCGAGGAGATGGCCGCCTACGCCTCGCGCGGCACCGTCGTCCGTCCCGGCGATGTGCTGGGTTCCGGCACCTGCGGCAACGGCGGCTGCCTGGCGGAGCTGTGGGGTGTGCGCGGGCGGCGGGACCCGGCGCCGCTGAAGCCCGGCGACACCGTCACCCTCACCGTCGAGGGCGTCGGCACCGTCTCCAACACCGTCGTGCCGGGGGCCGATCCGGTGCCGGTGCCGCGGGCCCGCAGGCGTTCCCGGCGGCGGCCGTGAAGGGGCTGGACGGGAAGGTCGTCGTCGTCACCGGGGCCGCGCGCGGGCAGGGTGCGGCGGAGGTGGAGGCACTGGCCTCGGCGGGGGCGGTGGTCGTCGCCACCGATGTGACCGAGGCCGCGGGGTGTCTGCGGCTGGACGTCACCGACGCGAAGGAGTGGGCGGCGCTCGCCGAGGGGCTCCGCTGCCAGTACGGGGAGGTCCACGGCCTGGTCAACAACGCCGGGGTCACCTGGCGGGCGCGGCTCCAGGAGGTCACGGCCGAGGACTTCGCGCGCGTCCACGCGGTCAACGTGACCGGCCCGCTGCTGGGCATCCAGCATCTGGCGCCGTTGATGCCGCCGGGCTCGTCGATCGTCAACGTCGGCTCCTCCGCGGGGCTCACCGGGCACTATCCGGTCGCGTACACGGCCAGCAAGTGGGCGCTGCGGGGCCTGTCGAGGACGGCCTGTGCCGAGCTGGGCCCGCGGGGCATCCGCGTGAACACCGTCCATCCCGGCTTCATCGAGACCGGGATGACCGCGTCCGCCGCGCCCGCCTTCCGCGAGGCGAACATCCGCGAGACACCGCTGGCCCGCACCGGCACGGTGGACGAGGTGGCCCCGCTGGTGGTCTTCCTCCTCTCCGACGACGCCTCCTTCATCACCGGTGCCGAGATCCCCGTCGACGGCGGCTTCACCGCACACGGGGGTGCCAAGTCCATCTCGGACGCTCTGCGGTAGCCGTCTCGGGCGGGCCCTGGAGC
>DATCQX010001040.1:0-6315 GCA_036569285.1 Streptomyces sp. | reverse complement strand
CTCACGGGCCCGGCAGCGCGAGATCGGCGCCGGAGAGGTCATCGCCTCGTTCGGCAGCCAGAACGACGAAGTGTTCATGCTGGCGCACGGCCGCGTCGAGAAGGTCGGCACCGGCCCCTACGGCGACGACCAGGTCCTCGGCGTCCTCGCCGACGGCGCCTACTTCGGCGACCAGGCGCTCCTGGACGGCGACGCGATCTGGGAGTTCACCGCCCGCGCCGCCACCCCCTGCACCGTCCTCACCCTCTCCCGGCAGGACTTCGAGCAGGTCACCGAGCGCGCCGACTCGCTGAGCGGCCACCTCCGGGAACTGCGCGCGATCCCCGCGCAGAACACGAACAAGTACGGCGAGAAGGCCGTCGACCTGGCCGCGGGCCACTCCGGTGAACCGGACATCCCGAACACCTTCGTCGACTACGACGCGAAGCCCCGCGAGTACGAACTCAGCATCGCCCAGACGGTGTTGCGCATCCACTCGCGCGTCGCCGACCTCTACAACCAGCCCATGAACCAGACCGAGCAGCAGCTGCGGCTCACGGTCGAGGCGCTCAAGGAGCGCCAGGAGCACGAGCTGGTCAACAACCGCGAGTTCGGCCTCCTCACCAACTGCGAGTACGACCAGCGCATCCAGCCGCACGACGGCGTCCCCGGCCCCGACGACATGGACGAACTCCTCAGCCGCCGGCGTGGCACGAAGCTGTTCCTCGCGCACCCGCGCGCGATCGCCGCGTTCGGCCGCGAGCTGAACAAGCGCGGGCTCGTCCCCGAGACGATCGACATCGACGGCAACCGCATCCCGACCTGGCGCGGCGTCCCGATCTACCCCTGCAACAAGATCCCCGTCACCGAGGCCCGCACCAGCTCCATCATCGCGATGCGTCTCGGCGAGAAGGACCAGGGCGTCATCGGCCTGCGCCAGTCCGGGCTGCCCGACGAGATCGAGCCCAGCCTGTCCGTGCGGTTCATGGGCATCAACGAACAGGCCATCATCAAGTACCTCGTCACGGCCTACTACTCGGCCGCCGTCCTCGTCCCGGACGCCCTCGGCGTCCTGGAGAACGTCGAGGTCGGTCGTTGGTGACCACCCGTCACGACGTACGTGCCCGCCCTTCGGGGCGGGTGCGCACGTGACCGTCTCGGCTTTGGGGGTGTCCGTGGACGGCGGTCAGGAGGCCCTCGCGCTCCTCGACCGGGCGCGGGCCGAGGTCGACCCCGTCCTGCGGGCCGCCGTCGACTCGCTGCCACCCGAGATGCGGCGGATCGCCCGCTACCACTTCGGCTGGCAGGACGCGGACGGCCGTCCCATGAGCGGCAACGCCGGCAAGGCGATCCGGCCCGCGCTGGTGCTGGCCGCCGCCGAGGCGGTCGGGGGTGCGGAGGCTCGCGCGGACGCCGCTTTCGCCGCCGCCGCCGTCGAACTCGTCCACAACTTCACGCTGTTGCACGACGACGTCATGGACCGCGACCCCACACGCAGACACCGGGCCACCGCGTGGAGCGTGTTCGGCGACCCCGACGCGATCCTCTCCGGCGACGCGCTCCAGGCGCTCGCCCTGCGGCTGCTCGCCGGGGATCCTCACCGCGCCGCGCTGCCCGCCCTCGGGCGGCTCACCGACTGCGTCATCGAGCTGTGCGAGGGACAACAGGTCGACACCGCGCTGGAGTTGCGTGATCCCCGTGCCGTGGGGCTCGACGAGGTGCTGCGGATGGCCGAGGCCAAGACCGGGGCGCTGCTGGGGTGTGCCTGTGCGATCGGGGGGCTCTACGGCGGCGGGTCCGTCGAAGTCGTCGACTCCCTCGACTCGTTCGGGCGGCAGGCCGGGCTCGCGTTCCAGCTCATCGACGACCTGATCGGGATATGGGGGGATCCGCTGCACACCGGGAAGCCGGCCGGGGCGGATCTGGCCGCGCGGAAGAAGTCGTTGCCGGTCGTCGCGGGGCTGACCTCCGGGGGAGCGGCGGCCGAGGAGTTGGCGGCGCTGTACGTGTTGCCGTACGCGGAGGGGGAGTTGGAGAGGACCGCGCTCGCTGTCGAGCGGGCCGGGGGGAGGGAATGGGCTCAGGTGGAGGCCGCGGACCGGATGGGGGCGGCTGTGGGGGAGCTGGCCCGGGCCGTGCCGGTGCCGGAGAGGGCCGGGGGGTTGTTGACGCTGGCCGAGTTCGTGACTCGGCGGAGCAGTTGAGGTTTCCGCAGAGGGCCTTTTCGTGGGCCCCAGTTGGCCGGGTCCCGCACATCCCCACGGTGTGCGGGGCCTGTTCTATCGTTGCCGCATGTCTGAGACGCAGCCCCGGCCGTACATCCTCCACCTCACCGAACGTGCCCTCTGGGACGAGGCTCGGGAGCAGGGGGTCTACGAGTGGTCCACCCGGGGGAAGACGCTCGCGGACGAGGGGTTCGTGCACTGTTCCACCCGGGAACAGCTCGCCGGGACCGCCGCGCTCGTGTACGGCGACGACTACGCCGATCTCGTGGTGCTCGTGATCGATCCCGGGCGGCTCGGGGCGCCGGTCCGGTACGAGGGCGGGTTTCCGCACGTGTACGGGGCGATTCCGGTGGGCGCGGTGGTGGGGGTCGAGGCGTGGGGGTGAGGCGGTGGGCCGTCGGGGTGTGGCTGGGGCTCGTGGTGGGCGGGGGCGTGGGCACGCTCTGGCTCCAGGACTCCGGTGCACCCCCTCAACGCATGGAGTGGGTCGAGACGACGCCCTTGCCCACCCCGTCGGACTCCCCTTGCCCACCTGACGAGACCTGCCTGCACGAAGCCACCGCCTACGTGGTCCCCTGACTCCTCGACAGACTGCCCGTCTCCGCGTCCCGCCCCGTCAGGCAGTACACCCCGCCGTCCGGATCCCGCAGAACCGTCCAGTGCGGGAACTCGGCCACCACCTCCGCGCCCAACTCCTCGTGCCGGGCCCTGACTTCGGGGATGTTCCGGCCTGCGGCGAGGTCCACGTGGGCGGAGACGGGCTGTTCGTGGTCCGTGCGCTGGAGGAGGAGGCGGACGGGGAGGCCGGGGGGCGGGGTGAGGACGTGGAACTCCGGGCGGGAGCCGGGCGTTGAGGTCCATGTGGGGAGAAGGGTGGTGAAGAAGGTGATTTCGGGCTCGAAGGCGGACGGCGGTATGCCGATGCCCACCTGGTCGAGCCGGGCGGCATCGACGACCGGGGGCCGCTTCGACTCACCGTGCCAGGGGACGACGCAGAAGGCCTGCCCGGCGGGGGAGCGCAGGACGGCCCAGTCGGTGTGGTCGGCGATGAAGGTCGCGCCCAGCTCCGACGCCCGCTCCACGAAACCCCGTACGTCCGTGACGGCGAAGTCGATGTGCGCGCCGCCGGGGCCCTCGGCGACGGTCTGGAACTTCACGCAGGCGTCGTACCCGTCCCCCGGCACGAGCGTCACGAACTCGCCGCGGGGCGCGGACAGCGTCGTCCCCGTCACCGTCGTCCAGAAGGCGGTCGAGATGGGGGAGGGGCGGTCGATGAAGGCGTAGGTCCAGCGGACGTCTGTCACAGGGGGCGCTCCATGAAGCGGAGGAGGTTGCCGGCGGGGTCGCGGAAGGCGCAGTCGCGGACGCCGTAGGGCTGGTCGGTGGGTTCCTGGAGGAGGTCGTGGCCGGCCGCGCGGACGCGGGTCGCGAGGGCGTCGCAGTCCGGGGTCGCGAAGATCGCGCCGCGCAGGAGGCCCTTCGCCAGGAGGCGGTTGAGAGCTTCGCGGTCGGCCGGGGAGGCGTCGGGGCTCGCGTCCGGGGGTTCGAGGACGACGGAGACGTCCGGCTGGAGCGGGGAGCCGACGGTCACCCAGCGCATGCCTTCGTACGAGACGTCGTTGCGGATCTCCAGGCCCAGGACGTCGACGTAGAAGTGCAGGGCCTTGTCGTGGTCGTCCACGGCGATGAAGCACTGGTGGAGTTTCAGGTCCATGCCGGTCAGCTTAGGTAGGGCGGCGGCGTTTCGGCCTGGTGTATGTCCGGGCCACGCACGGCGGGATCACCGCGCTCTCCTCGTGCGAGCGGGCCCGGTAGGCGCTCGGCGTCTCGCCGACGAGTTCGGTGAACCGGGAGCTGAAGGAGCCGAGCGAGGTGCAGCCGACGGCCATGCAGACCTCGGTGACGGAGAGGTCGCCGCGCCGCAGCAGGGCCTTCGCGCGCTCCACGCGCCGGGTCATGAGATAGGCGTACGGCGTCTCCCCGTACTCCTCGCGGAAGCTGCGCTGGAAGTGGCCCGGGGACATGAGGGCCGTCGCGGCGAGGGCGGTGATGTCGAGGGGCTCGGCGTACTCGCGGTCCATCCGGTCCCGGGCCTGACGCAACCGCACAAGATCCTCGACGCTCACCATGCCCGCCAGCATGGCACGTGTTCCGTTCACTCTGCTGGCCCAGGCTTTGCCTGGGGTTCGCCCAGGATTGGCCTCCGCTTGTTTGCATGGGGGAATGGATCACATCACGTTCCTGGTGGCGGTGGTCATCGTCACGGCGCTGGCCTTCGACTTCACCAACGGTTTTCACGACACGGCCAACGCGATGGCGACGTCCATCGCGACCGGCGCGCTCGCCCCGCGGACGGCCGTCCTCATCAGCGGCGTGCTGAACGTCGTCGGCGCGTTCCTGTCGACGGAGGTCGCCAAGACGATCTCCGGCGGGATCGTCGACGACACGCTCGTCACGCCGGGGATGATCTTCGCGGGGCTCGTCGGGGCGATCCTCTGGAATCTCATGACCTGGCTGGTCGGGCTGCCGTCCAGTTCCTCGCACGCCCTGTTCGGCGGGCTGATCGGCGCGGTGTGGGTCGGGGCCGGTGAGCACGGGGTGCACTTCGACAAGGTCGTCGAGAAGGTGCTCGTCCCGGCGGTCGCGTCCCCCGTCGTCGCGGGGGTCGCGGCGCTGGCCGCCACCTATCTCGCGTACCGGATCACCGAGCGGGCGAAGAGGAAGCCCGTCGAGAAGGGGTTCCGGTACGGGCAGATCGCCTCCGCCTCCCTCGTCTCCCTCGCGCACGGCACGAACGACGCGCAGAAGACCATGGGCGTCATCACCCTCACCCTGATCTCCGCGGGCGCCCTCGGCCACGACGCGAGCCCGCCGGTGTGGGTCATCGCCTCCGCGGGCCTCGCGATCGGGCTCGGCACGTACCTGGGTGGCTGGCGGATCATCCGGACGATGGGCAAGGGGCTGACGGAGATCCAGTCGCCGCAGGGGTTCGCGGCGGAGACCGCGTCCACGACCGTCATCCTCACGTCCGCGCACCTCGGGTTCGCGCTGTCCACGACGCAGGTCGCCTCCGGGTCGATCCTCGGTGCCGGGCTCGGCCGTCGGCTCGCGGAGGTGCGGTGGAGTGTCGCGGGCAAGATGGTCGTCGCCTGGCTGGTGACGCTGCCGGCCGCCGCGCTCGTCGGGGCCGTCGCCGCGTACGTCGTCAAGCACGGGGGTGACTTCGGGACGGTCGTCGTCGCGCTGATCGGCGTCGCCGTCGCCGGTGGGATCTTCGTGGCCTCCCGCCGCAATCCCGTTCACGCGAGCAACGTCAACGACGCGCACGAGGTCAGCCTTCGCTCCGAGCCGCCGGCGCACGTCGGTACGGCCGCCTGAGGATCCTTCTTTCTGCAAGGGAGTTGTGCGATGCATCTCAAATGGGGCGCCCTCGGGGAGGTCGCCGCGGTGAGCTTCGGCGTCACCGTCGCGGTGGTCGTCGTCTTCAGCCTCGGTGTGCTGGGGCTGGCGCGAGGGGACGAAGAGGGCGAGGTGAGCGCCGTCGGGCGGATCCAGGCCGGGCTGTCCTTCCTCGCCTGCGCCGCGGTCGTGGCGTACGGGATCTATCTGATCGTGCCGCAGTTCCACTGAACGGGGCTCGTGGGGGCGGCGGTTGGGGGATTCCGGCCGCCGTTCTCGTGGAGTGCGGCGTGGTGGGCCATGATCAGGGGATGATCAGGAACGCCACTGTGGACGACGTCGCCGACCTTCGCGCGATGATCCGTGAACTTGCCGAGTACGAGCGGGCCGCCGAGCAGGCCACGGCCACCGAGGAGCAGCTCCGGGAAGCGTTGTTCGGGGAGCCCGCTGCGGCGTACGCGTTGATCGCCGAGGACGACGCGAGCGGCGAGGTCGTCGGGTTCGCCCTCTGGTTCCACCGGTTCTCCACCTGGACCGGGACGCGCGGGCTGCACCTGGAGGACCTCTACATCCGCCCCACCGCCCGCGGAGCCGGCCACGGCAAGGCCCTCCTCGCCACCCTCGCCGCGATCTGCGTCGACCGGGGGTACGAGCGCTTCGAGTGGTGGGTCCTCGACTGGAACGAGCCTGCCATCGGTGTCTACAAGTCCCT
>DATCQX010001039.1:0-4393 GCA_036569285.1 Streptomyces sp. | reverse complement strand
GGACTCCACGTCCCAGCCCCGGTCCGTCGGGAACTCCCCCACCGCATCCGTACCTGCGGTCACCAGCTCCCACAACGCCTCCGGACTGCGCACCCCGCCCGGATAACGGCACGCCATGGACACCACCGCGATCGGTTCGTCGGTGGCACCGACGGCGGCCGTCGCGGGGGCAGGCAGGGCGGTGTCGCCGACGGCCTGTGCGCAGAGGTGGCGGGCGAGGGCGGCCGGGGTGGGGTGGTCGAAGACGAGGGTCGCGTCGAGGCGCATCCCGGTGGCCGTGCCGAGGCTGTTGCGCAGCTCGACCGCCATCAGCGAGTCGAAGCCGAGGTCCTTGAACGCCCGGTCGGCGCCGACCGCTTCGGCGGTGGCGTGCCCGAGGACGGTGGCGACGGCGCCGCGCACCAGGTCCAGTGCCGTGCCGTGCCGCTCCGCCTCGGGGAGCGCCGCCAGCCGCTGGGCCCAGGAGGAGCCGGCGACCTGCGCGGCGGGGCGGGCGGCTCGGGCCCTGACCAGGCCCCGGAAGAGTGCGGGGAGCGTGCCGTCGGTGGCCTGCTTGCGCAGCGTCGGGAGGTCGAGGCGGGTGGGGACGAAGGTGGGCCGGTCGACGGTGAGCGCGGTGTCGTACAGCTCCAGCGCCTCGTCCGTCGGCACCGGGGCGAGGCCGAGCCGCGCCATCCGGGCCAGGTCGGCGTCGGCGAGGTGGCCGGTCATGCCGCTGGCCTGGGACCAGAGCCCCCAGGCGAGGGAGGTGGCGGGCAGCCCGGCGGCGCGCCGGTGGTGGGCGAGCGCGTCGAGAAAGGCGTTGGCGGCGGAGTAGTTGGCCTGTCCGGCGTTGCCCAGGGTCCCGGCCGCGGAGGAGAACAGGACGAACGCGGCGAGGTCGAGGTCACGGGTGGCCCGGTGGAGGTTCCATCCGGCCGTCACCTTCGGGCCCATGACCCGCGCCAGTCGCTCCGCCGTCAGACCGGTGAGCAGCGCGTCGTCCAGCACGCCCGCCGCGTGGACGACGACGGTCAGCGGGTGCTCGTCCGGTACGGCGGCGAGCAGTGCCGCGACGGCGGACTCGTCGGCGGTGTCGCAGGCAACCGTCGTCACGCTGGCGCCGAGCGCGGTCAGTTCGGCCGCGAGGTCGGCGGCTCCCGGGGCGTCGGGGCCTCGGCGGCTGGTCAGCAGGAGGTGCCGGGCGCCGTGCTCGCGCACCAGGTGCCGGGCCAGGCTCGCGCCGAGGGTGCCTGTCGCGCCGGTGATCAGGACGGTGCCGTCGGGGTCGGGGGTGCGCGCCGTGTCGTCGGCGGTACCGGTACGGGTCAGTCGGGGGACGAGGACGGTGCCGGCGCGCACCGCGACCTGGGGTTCGCCGGTCGCGAGGGCACGGCGCAGCGCCTCGGCGGTGCCGGGGGCGTCGTCGAGGTCCACCAGCGTGAAGCGGCCCGGGTGTTCGGCCTGAGCCGCGCGGACCATTCCGTGGACGGGCGCGGTCGCGAGGCCCGGTACGTCGTCGCCGGGGCGGACGGCGACGGCGCCCCGGGTGACCAGGACCAGGTGGCTGTCGGTGAACCGTTCGTCGGCCAGCCACTGCTGGAGCAGCGCGAGGACGCCGGAGGCCACCTCGTACGCCTCGACGGCGACGTCCTGTGCGCCGACGGCCGTCACGGGCAGGAACACCGTGCCGGGCACAGGTCCACCGTCCGAGGCCACCGCGAGCGCACCGGGGCTGTCCGCTACCAGTACCGACTCGTCCTCCGTACGCAGCTCGGCGGCGAGCCACCCGTCACCGCCGGACAGCACCGCCCACCGGCCTCCCGGAGCGGACGCGGACGACGCTGTCGGCTCCGTCCAGTCCACGGTGAACAGCGCGTCGTGTGCCGTGCCCCGCACGAGGTCGCCGGGTGACACCGGGCGGACGACGAGGGTGTCGACGGTGACGACCTGGCCGCCCGCCGGGTCCGTGAGGGAGAGGGCGACCGTGTCCTTGCCGGTGCGGGACAGGCGTACCCGCAGGTCGGTCGCGCCGGTGGCGTGGATCCGTACCCCGTGCCAGGCGAACGGGAGCCGCAGGGCCTCGTCGTCCGGTGTCGCGGCGAGCGGGTGCAGTGCCGCGTCGAGGAGGGCGGGGTGGATGCCGAACCCGGTGTGCTTCGCGGGGTCCAGCCGGACCTCCGCGTGAAGGTCGTCGCCGGAGCGCCACAGCGCCTTGAGGTTGCGGAACTCGGGGCCGTACTCGTAGCCGAGTCCGGCGAGCCGGTCGTAGAACCCGTCGAGCGGGACCTCCGTCGCACCGGGCGGCGGCCATGCTCCGGGTGCGGGCGCCGGATCGCCGGTACTGGTACCGAGGCTGCCGGTGGCCAGGCACGTCCACCCCTCGTCGTCCCCGGATCCGGCGTGGAACGCCACGGGGCGGCGGCCGGTGTCGTCCGGGCCGCCCACGGTGATCTGCACCTGGACCGCGCCCTGTTCGGGCAGGACGAGCGGGGCCTGGAGGGTGAGTTCTTCGAGGGTGTCGCAGCCGACGGTGCCGCCCGCGTGCAGGGCCAGGTCGACGAAGGCCGTGCCGGGCAGGAGGGGGGTCCCGGCTATGGCGTGGTCGGCCAGCCAGGGGTGGGTGGCGAGGGAGAGGCGGCCGGTGAGCAGGAGGCTGTCGTCGGCGGCGAGGCCGACGGCTGCGGCGAGCAGGGAGTGGCCCGCCGGTTCGAGTCCGGCGGCGGCGAGGTCGGCCGGCCCGGCGGGCTCCTCCAGCCAGTACCGCTCGTGCTCGAACGGGTAGGTCGGCAGGTCGGTGGCCACCGGCTGCCGCCGCGCGGCCGGGTACAGGCCCGCCAGGTCGACCGGGGCGCCGCTGGTGTGCAGCACGCCCAGTGCCGTCGTCAGGGTCTCCCTCTCCGGCCGTCCGGCCCGCAGCGTGGGGACGACGGCGGTGGGCTCGCCGGGCGCCAGGTGCTGGAGCGTCTCCAGGACCGAGGTGGTGAGGACGGGGCCGGGGCCGATTTCGAGGTAGGCGGTGACGCCCCGGGCGTGCAGCGTGGCGATGCCGTCGTGGAAGCGGACCGGCTGCCGGATGTGCTGGGCCCAGTAGTCGGGGCTCGTCAACTGGCCGGGCGCGGCCAGTTCACCGGTGACGTCGGAGACGACGGGGAGAGTGGGCTCCCGGTAGGTCAGGGTGGCCGCGAAGGCGCGGAACTCGTCGAGCGCGGACTCCATGTGCGGGGAGTGGAAGGCGTGCGAGACGGTGAGTTCCTTGGTCTTCGCACCCCGCTCCCGGAAGTGCCCGGCGACGGCCCGCACGGTTTCGCTGTCGCCGGAGACGACCGTGGCGGCGGGGCCGTTGACGGCGGCGATCGAGGCGAGGTGCTCCAGCCCGGCGAGCCGGTCCGCGACCTCGTCGACGGGGGCGGCGATGGCGATCATGCCGCCGCCTGCCTGTGCGGCCTGCATGAGCCGGGCACGGGTGGCGACGAGCGCGGCGGCGTCGGGGAGATCGAGGACGCCGGCGAGGTGGGCGGCGGTGAGTTCGCCGAGGGAGTGGCCGATGAGGTAGTCGGGGGCGGCTCCGTGGTGGGTGAGGAGGGTGTACAGGGCGCGTTGGAGGACGAAGAGGGCGGGTTGGGCGAAGCGGGTGGTGTCGAGGAGGGGGTCCGCGCTGAATACGACGTCCCGCAGGGAGCGGCCCAGGAGCGGGTCGAGGTGTTCGGCCGTCTCGTCGAAGGCGCGCGCGAACACGGGGTGGGCCTCGTACAACTCCCTTCCCATGCCGGGGCGTTGGCTGCCCTGTCCGGTGAACATCCAGGCCGTGGCGGATCCGGGGGACGGCGCTCCCGTGACGAGACGCGGGTGGGGGCTCCCGGCGGCCAGTGCCCGGAGTCCGGCCGTGGCGTCCTCTCCGGTGGTCGCGGTGACCGTGGCGCGGTGGGGGAAGTGCGTGCGGGTGGTGGCCAGGGTGTGGGCGAGGTCCGGCAGGGGGGTGCCGGGACGGTCGTCGAGGTGCTCGGAGAGCTGCCGGGCATGGTCGCGCAGCGCGTCCTCGGTGCGGGCCGACAGCGTCAGCAGTACGGGACCGCCGTCCGCCTCCGTGTTCTCCTCTTCGGTTTCCGCAGGTACCTGTTCGAGGATGACGTGGGCGTTGGTGCCGCTGACGCCGAAGGAGGAGACGGCGGCACGGCGCGGTCGCTCTCCCGTGGTGTCCCAGGGCCGCGCCTCGGTCAGCAGAGAGACCGCACCGGCCTCCCAATCGACATGCGAGGACGGCTCATCGACGTGCAGCGTCGCCGGAAGCACCCCGGCCCGCATCGCCATCACCATCTTGATCACACCGGCCACCCCGGCAGCCGCCTGCGTGTGCCCGATGTTCGACTTCACCGACCCCAGCCACAACGGCCGCCCCTCAGGCCGCCCCTGA
>DATCQX010001038.1:0-2462 GCA_036569285.1 Streptomyces sp. | reverse complement strand
CGCCCACGGGCAGGGCATCGTGCACTTCGAGGTGCCGTTCGACGCCGTCCGAGCCGGCCGGATCCCCACCGGGCACGGCATGACCAGCCCACCGTCCGCACTCCTCACAGACCGGTAGAACATGCGCATCCCCCACAGCCCTCGACTCCTCGCCGCCCTGTTCACGCTCCCCCTCCTCGCGGGCTGCTTCGCCTCAGGCGGGGGCGACGACACCACCGGCGCCGCCACCGACGGCGCCCGCCTGCGCGTCGCCCTCGCCTTCCCGCCCGCCGAGCGGCTCTCCCCCTACGGCGCCGACGCGACGATCCTCAGCCGCCTCGGCGTCACCGAGGGCCTCACCTCCCTCGACGCGAACGGCGCCCCCGCCCCGGCACTGGCCCGGTCCTGGAAGCGGGTGGACGACCGCACCTGGGTGTTCACCCTGCGCGACGCCGCCTTCCAGGACGGCACCCCCGTCACCCCCGCCGCCGTCTCCGCCTCCCTCGGCCACGCGACCGAGGCGAAGCCCGCCCCCGCCGCCCTCGCCGGAGTCACGCTCACCGCGAAGGCCGACGGCGCCACCGGCGTACGGATCACGACGAAGGACGCCGACCCCGTCCTCCCGCTGCGCCTGACCAGCCCGAGCCTCGCCGTCCTCGCCCCGAAGGCGTACGACGCGAAGGGCGCGGCCAGCCCCGTCGGCACGGCCACCGGCCCCTTCGAGATCACGAAGCTCACCGGCACGACGTCCGCGACACTGAACCGGTTCGACGACTACTGGGGCGGACGTGCCCAGGCCGCCGGCGTCGACGTCCGTTTCATCGCCGACGGCACCGCCCGCGCCAACGCCCTGCGCACCGGCGAGGCCGACATCGCCGAGGCGATACCCGTCGCCCAGGCCGCGACCCTCGACGCCGCCACCCGCAAGGAGACGGCGACCACCCGCACCACCAGCCTCCTCCTCAACACGAGGACCGGCGCCTTCAAGGACCCGGCGCTGCGCGCCACCGCCCGAGCCGCCGTCGACACCGCCACCCTCGCCGAGGGCGTCTACGAGGGCCACGCCGACCCGGGCGCCGGCATCTACGGCCCCGCCGTCACCTGGGCCGCCGGCAAACGCACCGCCCCCACCGGCCGGGCCAAGCCCGGCAGGCCGGACGGCGCCGCCGTCACCCTCGCCACCTACGACAACCGCCCCGAACTCCCCGAGGCCGCCCAGGTGCTGAAACAGCAGCTGGAGAAGGCCGGGTTCAAGGTCACCCTGGAGGTCAGGGAGTACTCCCGCATGGAGAGCGACGCGCTGGCCGGGAAGTTCGACGCGTTCGTCCTCGCCCGCAACACCCTCGTCGACACCGGCGACCCCGTCGCCGTCCTGGCGAGCGACTACACCTGCGACGGCGGCTTCAACATCGCCCAGCTCTGCGACAAGAAGACCGACCAAGCTGTACGCACGGCGCAGGGAGTCGCCGACACCGGCGAGCGGCAGGACGCGGCCATGGCCGCCGAGGCGGCGATCCTCGGCACCGACGCCGTCGTCCCCCTCGTCCACCAGCGGATCGTCACCGGCGTCGGCGCGAAGGTCCGCGGCGTCCTCCTCGACCCGTACGAGCGCACGCTCGTCGGCACCGGCACCAGGCGCTGACCCGTGGGACGGCTGACGGCGCTCCTGTGGCGGACGGCTCTCGCCGCGGGCCTGGTCTGCGGCATCGGCCTCCTGCCCTGGCTGACCGGGACCGACCCCGCGCTGACCGTCCTCAAGGCCCGCGCCGTCGACCGCGACCCCACCCCGCAGGTCCTCGCCGACATCCGCGCGCAGCTCGGCCTCGCCGACGGCCCCCTGCACCTCCTCGGACAGTGGCTGACCGGACTCTCGCGCGGCGACGCCGGCCGCTCGTGGATCTCCGGCGAGGAGGTCACCCCCGCGATCCTCCAGGCCCTCGGCGCGTCCCTCCTGCTGGTGACGGCAGCCCTCGTCGTCGCCCTCGGCACGGCCGCCCTGATCTGCGCGCCCACCCTGCGCAGGGGCGCCCGCCGCACCCTCGCCGGACGCGCCCCGGCCCGCTCCGGGTCCGCGATGCTCGCCGCGCTGCCGGAGTTCCTCACCGCGTCCGTGCTCGCCACCGTCGTGGGGGTCCAGCTCGGCTGGCTGCCCGCGCTCGGCTGGTACGGGCCGAAGTGGACGGTCCTGCCGGCGCTCGCGCTGGGGCTGCCCGCCGGGGCGGTGCTCGGGCGGCTCCTCGACGACCTGCTGCCCGCCGCGTTCGCCGAACCCTGGGCGAAGGCGGCCACCGCGCGGGGCGTCCCCGGCGCCACGAACGCCCGGCACGCGGTGCGGCGCGCACTGCCCGGACTCCTGCCCAACCTGGGCCTGTTCGCGGTGGGCCTGACCGGCGGATCGGTCGTCGTGGAGCAGATCTTCGACATCCCCGGCCTCGGCCGCACCACCCTCCAGGCGGCCCTCGCCCAGGACCTCCCCGTCCTCC
>DATCQX010001037.1:0-17413 GCA_036569285.1 Streptomyces sp. | reverse complement strand
GGGCGGAGGAGGAGATGGCGACTGCGGGTGGGTGGGGGCGGGGGCTATAGGGGGCGTTCCCAGGTTTGGCCCGTCAAGTTGTGGCCGAAGCTGTGGTGTGGTTCCTCCGTGACGAGGGTGAAGCCCTGTTTCTGGTAGATGTGGCGGGCGGAGTCGAGGATGTCGTTGGTCCACAGGGTGATCGAGGCGTAGCCGGTGTCCTTCGCGTAGGACAGGCACTGGTCGACCAGTCGGGTTCCCAGGCCCAGGCCGCGGGCTCGGGGGGTGACCAGGAGGAGGCGGAGTTTGGCTGTGCGGTCGTCCGCGTGGACGCAGAAGACGCAGCCGGCCCGTTCGCCGTCCACCTCTGCGATCCATGCCGCACGGGCGCCGGGGGCCTCGGTGTAGTCGGCGATGATTCGGGCCACGAAGGCCTCGAAGGTGGCGTCCCAGCCGAACTCGCGGGTGTAGAGCTCGCCGTGGGCCATGACGACCCAGCCCAGGTCGCCGGGGTGGCCCAGGGGCCGGATCAGCACCTCGCGTTCCGTCATCCTCTGCCCCTCCCGTGGGACTGAAACGACTGTTTCAGTAGACTATTCCAGTGACCGACCCCGAGGCCAACCCCTCAGCCCGCCGTCAGGAACTTCTCGAAGCGGCCTATGCTCACGCCCTGCGCAACGGCCTCGGCGGGCTGTCGCTGCGTCCGCTGGCGGAGGAGATCCGCTCCAGTCCGCGTGTCCTGCTGTATCTGTTCGGCAGCAAGGACGGCCTGATCCGCGCGCTGCTCGCGCGGGCGAGGGCCGAGGAGCTGGAGCACCTGGAGCGGCTGGCGCAGGACGGGCCCGGGGATCTGCGGACGGTCGCGCTCGACCTGTGGCGCTGGCTCTCGGAGGACGCGCACCGAGGCCTCCTCACCCTCTGGCTGGAGAGCTACTCCCGCTCCCTCACCGACCCGGACGGCCCGTGGTCCGGCTTCGCTCGCGAGACGGTCACCGACTGGCTCGCCCTCCTCTCCACCGCCCAGCCCCCGGCATCGCTCGCCGACCGGACCCTCACCCTCGCCGTCCTGCGCGGCGCCCTCCTGGATCTGCTCGCGACGGGCGACACCGCGCGTGTCACGGAGGCGGTCCACCGCCACCTGTCCCCGGCGCAGTGGCCGTAAGCACCTTCTTAGACCCGCTTTAGGCAACCTCCACAGACTCTGCGTGCACCCATCGGTCGGGCGGCCCGGGGTCGGGCCGGGCCCGTTCGCCTCGTCGAGAGCCCGGGAGGAATCCCCCTGTGAGCAGTCGGTACACAGCGACGCGGCCGGCCAGGGAGCGCCTGCACACCCTGTACTTCCTGGAAGGGATCACGGCGTTCGCGCCTGTCTTCCTGGACACCGAGGTCGACATGGCCCGCGTGCGGGCGCACCGGGACCGGGAGCGGCGGGAGGGGCGGCGGTACTCCGTCGTCTCGTACGTCCTGCACACCGCGGCCAGGGTGCTGGACACGCATCCGCACGCGAACGCGGCCATGCACGGGCGGTTCAGGCCCAGGGTGGCCGAGTACGAGACGGTCAACGGAAAGCTGGCCCTCGACGCCACGGTGTCGGGCCGCAGGGTCGTCCTGTCGGCGGTCCTGCCGTCGCTGGAACGCGCCGGGCTGGAGGAGATCCAGCGGCAGGTGGACCACTACCGCGACGGCGTGCCGGACGAGATGCCCGAGTTCGCGGGGTTGCGGACGCTGCACAGGCTGCCCCGGTGGCTGGGCCGCCGGGCCTTCCGGCGCACCGTGGGGCCCCTGTCCGCGCGGGCCGAACGCCTGGGCACCTTCTCGGTGACCTCGCTCGGCCACCGCCCGGTGGACGGCTTCCACTCCGTCGGCGGCACGACGATCACGCTGGGCCTGGGCCGCATCGCCGACCGGCCCGTGGTCCGGGACGGCGGCATCGTCGTCGCTCCCGTCATGCGGCTGAGCCTCTCCTTCGACCACCGGGTGATCGACGGCGCGGAGGCGGCCGACGTGCTCGCCGAGGTCAAGGCCGGGCTGGAGGGCTTCGGGACGACGGCACACAGCGGGGCGGACCGGACGGACGCCGTCGACGAGGATCTCGTGGGGAGCGAGGAACGATGAACGACGTAGAGGAACTCAAGCAGTTCGCGAGGGTGCACGCGAAGGCGCAGAACCTGCCGCCGGAGCTCTACGAGGCCACCCTCGCGTACATCCACACCGACGAGGACGGCGGAAAGGGCTCCTGGTCCGGCGCCTGGTCGGCGGCGGCGCGGGAGTTGGAGGTCACGTACGCCGAACTCCAGCAGTCCTACCTCTGCTACGGCATGGCCCGCTTCCCCTTCGTCGACGGTGTCACCCACAAGGCCGCGCACGACAACTGCCTCAGGGTCTTCGACCGTTGGCGCCAGGACCACCCCGCCATCGAGCCCGTGGACGTCGCACTCGACGGGGGCCGCTTCCGCTGCTGGGCGGCCGGTCTGTCGGCCGGCGACCCCAAGCCGCTGGTGCTGGTGATGGGCGGCATCGTCAGCCTCAAGGAGCAGTGGGCGCCGATCCTCCTCCAGGCCGAGGCGCTCGGCATGGCGATGGTCGTCGCCGAGATGCCGGGCGTGGGCGAGAACACGCTGCCCTACGACGCCGGAAGCTGGCGGATGCTGTCGGCTCTGCTCGACGCGGTCGCGGGCCGGGCGGACGTCACCCGGACCTACGCCGTCGCGAACAGCTTCAGCGGGCATCTCGCGCTGCGCTGCGCCTGCGAGGACCCGCGGATCCGGGGCGTCGTGACGACCGGCGCCCCCGTGTCGGAGTTCTTCACGGACGCCGCGTGGCAGCGTCAGCTGCCCAGGATCACGGTCGACACGCTGGCCCGCCTGACCGCGACCCCGGCCGGCGAACTCCACGGCGTCCTGCGTGAATGGGCGCTGACCGAGACGCAGTTGGCCGGTCTGGACATCCCGGTCGCCTACACGGCGAGCCTGCGGGACGAGATCATCCCGGCGGGCGACACGGAGGTGCTGCGCAAGCACGTCCGCACGCTGACCGTCAACGAGTTCGACGACGTGCACGCCTCACCGGCGCATGTCGAGGAGACGATGCGGTGGACCGTCGAGTCCCTGTTCGCGATGTTCGCGCCGTCCACCTAGTCCACCCCCAACCCCACTGACAGGAGAGGCGACAGGATGGACGTCGCAGACATCCACATACTCTCGGCCGGCACCGCGCTCCCCGACCTTCCGGTGGACAA
The DNA here is from genome assembly GCA_036569285.1 of Streptomyces sp. Taxonomy (GTDB): domain Bacteria; phylum Actinomycetota; class Actinomycetes; order Streptomycetales; family Streptomycetaceae; genus Streptomyces. The sequence continues at coordinate 14,196 of DATCQX010001037.1, read as the reverse complement.
CGCCACGCTGGCACGGCACTTCGGGATGGGCGCGATCTGGGAGCAGTGGATCGACGCGTTCGTCGGCACCCGCACCCGGCATCTCGCGGTCGACCTCGGCACCGGGGAGGTCCGCCACTCGCTGGCGGACCTCGGTGAGCGGGCCGCGCGCGAGGCGCTGGAGCGGGCCGCTGTGGAACCGATCGACATCGACGTCATCGTGCTCAACACCGCCACCCCCGACCAGCTCATGCCGACCACCGCCAACACGATCGCGGACCGGCTGGGCGTCAACAACATCCCCACCTTCCAGATCCAGTCCGGGTGTTCGGGCGCGGTGCAGGCCATCGAGCTGGGCCGGCTGCTCCTCGCGAGCGGCCACCGGACGGCGCTGGTCATCGGCGGCGACCTGTGCGCCCGCTTCTTCGACCCCAAGACCGACCTGAACTCCCTGCCGCCGGGCGAGCTGGTGAACATGGTGCTCTTCGGGGACGGCGCGGGCGCCGTGCTGCTCAGCACCGAACCGGCGCCCGGCAGCGCCGTCCTGAGGTCGGTCTTCAGCCGGTTCACCGGTCTGGGCCGTGCCCCCGGGCAGGCGCTGGAGTGGTTCGGCCCGAGCGACGCGCGCGACCGGCCGTTCGCGGTCGAGGACTACAAGGCCATCGAGGAGCACGTGCCGGAGATGGCGGCCGACGTGCTCGAAGAGCTCCTGGACGACCTCGGCTGGGAGCCCGGCGACCTCACCCACCTGCTGCCGCCGCAGCTGTCGGGCAAGATGACCGAGACGATCATGAAGCGGCTGGGCGACAGTCCGGCGCGCGAGATCAGCTGTGTGGCCGAGACCGGCAACACCGGCAACGGGCTGCCGTACCTCCAACTCGCCCGCGCGCTGGCCGAGATGGGGCCGGGTGACCGGGCCGTCGGCATCGCGATCGAGTCGAGCAAGTGGATCGGTTCCGGATACGCGCTGGAAAGGCTCTGACGGAGATGTCCCCGGCCGACGAAGCGACGACCGTACAACCCGCCGCGACGCAGAGCCCGAACGAAACGACAACCACCCAACAGGCGCCCGGCGAGAGCCTGTTCGAGCTGCACCGCCTGGGGCGGGTGGCGGCCGAGTATCCCCGGATCCGCCCGCTGCTGGCCGGGCTCGGGGACGACGAGCTGCGGCGCGCCGGGCAGTTGCTGTCCCGTGTCGACCCCGGCGAGGTGCTGCGGGCCCACCCGGACACTCCGGTCGTGTCCGTGGCGGTCACCGGACACAGCACCGTCTCCGGGCTGGTCGCCCCGCTGACCGCCGAACTCGCCCGCCACGGGGTGCTGTTGCGGCCCCATGTCGGTGACTTCGGCGGCTACCTCTTCGACCTCTCCGACCCCGGCAGCGAGCTGTACGCGAGCGGCTGCGATCTGGTGGTGTGCCTGCTCGACGCCGACGTCGTCTTCGACGAGGTGCCCGTGCCGTGGGAACCGGCGGACGTGGAGCGGGTGCTGGCGGAGAAGCTGCGGCTGTTCGCCGGGATCGCGAAGACCTTCACGTCGGTGGGCCGGGGCACTCTGGTCCTCAACACCCTTCCGCTGCCCCGTGATTCGGCCGCCGAACTCACCGGCCACCGGGCCCGCGCGCGGCTCGGGGCGATCTGGCGTGAGGCGAACGCCCGCCTGCTGCGCCTCGTCGACGAGCACCCCTCGGTCGTCGTCCTGGACCTGGAACCGCTGGTCGGGGACGGCGCCGGGGTGCCGCTGCGCGACGCGCGGCTGGCCGCGTACACCAAGACCCGCCTCTCGCCCGGCCTCACCGCCCGCTACGCCCGCGACGTCGCCCATCTGGCACGGGGGTTGTCGGGGCGGGCCAAGAAGTGCCTGGTCCTCGACTTGGACGAGACCGTGTGGGGCGGCATCCTCGGTGACGACGGCATCGACGGGATCGAGGTGTCGGGGAGTTACCGGGGCGAGGCGTTCGGCGCGTTCCAGCGGACCGCCAAGCAGCTCGCCTCGCAGGGCGTCGTCCTCGCCGCCGTCAGCAAGAACGACATCGAACCCGTCCTCCACGTGCTGCGCGAGCACCCGGACATGACGCTGCGGGAGGACGACTTCGTGCGGGTCGTCGCCAACTGGGCGCCCAAGCACGAGAATCTGCGGGCCCTGGCCGAGGATCTCAACCTCGGTGTCGACAGTTTCGTCTTCGCGGACGACAGCGCCTACGAGTGCGGTCTGGTCCGCCGCGAGCTGCCCGAGGTGACCGTCCTGCACCTCGACGGGGATCCGGCGCTGCACGCCGGACGGCTGCTGGCGGACGGGTGGTTCGACGTCCTCGACATCACGGCCGACGACCGGCTGCGCCCCGGGCGCTACCGCGACGAGCTGGTCCGCAAGGACTTCCTGGACAGCTTCACCTCCCTCGACGACTATCTGCGGGAGCTGGACGTCCGGGTGGAACTGGCGTCGGCGGCCCCGGCGGACCTGGCCCGGGTCTCCCAGATGACCTTGCGCACCAACCAGTTCAACCTGACCACCGAGCGGTTGCAGCAGTCGGACGTGGAGCGGCTCGCCGGTTCGCCCGACGCGCTGGTGCTGACGGTCCGGTCCTCCGACAGGTTCGGGGACCACGGCGTCGTCGGGGCGGTGTTCGTGCGCGGCGGTGGGCCGGTCTGGCACATCGACAACTTCCTGCTGAGCTGCCGGGTGTTCTCCCGGGGCATCGAACAGGCCTGCCTGTCGGCGGTGTTGGAGCACGCCCGGGAGCAGGGCGCGCGGGAGGTCCTCGGCCGCTACCGGCCGTCCCCGAAGAACGGCAAGGTCAAGGACTTCTACCCGCGCAACGGCTTCACGGCGGACCCTCCGGACGACTCCGGCGCGCTCGTCTTCCGGCACGGCCTCGACGACATCGCCGTCCCGCCCGCGCATCTGAGCATCACCGTCACCATCGAAGGGGACCGGCAGTGAAGACCATCGACGACTTCGTCCTGCTCATCCAGCGAGAGATCGGCCTGCCGGTGACCGCCGAGCACGTCGGTGAAGGCCTCGACAGCGTGCCCGGGTGGGACTCCCTGCACCTGCTGACCCTGCTCACCGCCCTGGAGCGGGAGACCGGGCGCAGTGTCTCCATGCCGGACGTGCTGGAGGCGGCCACGCTCAGGGACATCTACGATCTGGTCGCGGTGACACGGACGTGACCGGCCGTACCGCGTACGCCCCGCACGACACCGCCTATCTGATGCCGGGTCAGCCGGATCCGGCCTCGGCCCGGATCCGGCTGCTGTGCTTCCATCACGCGGGCGGCGCGGCGTCGTCCTTCGCGACCTGGCAGCCGGCCATGCCGCCCGAAGTGGCGGTGGTACCGGTGCAGTTGCCCGGCCGCGAGCACCGGGCCCGTGAACCACGCTTCCGCGAGCTGGACTTGCTCGTCGCGGATCTGAACGACCGGCTCGGGCCGCTGCTCGACCTGCCGTACGCCTTCTACGGGCACAGCATGGGCGGCCTGATCGCGTACGCCCTGGCCGCGCACCGGCACGCTCTCGGGCTGCGCGCGCCCGAGCGGTTGATCGTGGGAGCCGTCGCGGCGCCCGACGCTCCCCGGCCGTCCCTGCCGTTCGACGACGTGCCCGACGACGAGCTGATCCACTGGATGATCAGCGTCGGCGGTGTGCCGGAACTCGTCCTGCGCTACCCCGACTGGCTCGCCAAGGCCGCCGCCCTGCTCCGCGACGACCTGGTGCTCGCCGGCAGCCACCGCCCCCGGACCGGGGAGCGCCTGCCGTGCCCCATCCATGTCCTGACCGGCTCCGGCGACCCCCTGCTCAGCGTCGAGCGGGCGGCCGACTGGGACCGGCACACCAGCGCCGGGTGCCGGGTGCACGTGATCGACGGCGGACATTTCTTCACCAGGGAGAACAGCGGGACGGTGACCGGGCTCCTCGGCGGACTCCTCGCGGGCCGCCTTTGACCCACCCGAGCAGCCACAGCCAAGGAGTTGACACCACCGTGAACGAGAACGCCCGAAGCGACATGAACCCCGCGAACACCGAGGCCAAGCTCGTCGACTATCTGAAGCGGGTGACGGTCGATCTGCACGAGACCCGCCGCCGCCTGAGCGAGGCCGAGAACCGGCACCGGGAGCCGATCGCCATCATCGGCATGGCCTGCCGCTTCCCCGGCGGCGCCACCACGCCCGAGGAGCTGTGGAAGCTGGTCGCGGGCGAGGTCGACGCGGTCGGCCCGTTCCCCACGGACCGCGGCTGGGACGTCACAGAGCTGTACGACCCCGACCCCGACGCGGTCGGCAAGTCGTACACCCGGCAGGGTGGGTTCCTCTACGACGCCGCCGACTTCGACAGCGCCTTCTTCGGCCTCAGCCCGCGCGAGGCTGCGGCCACCGACCCGCAGCAGCGGCTGCTCCTGGAGACGGCGTGGGAGGCCATCGAGAGCGCCGGGCTCACCCCGGGCGCGCTGCGCTCGACGGCGACGGGCGTCTACGCCGGGATCATGTACGACGACTACGCGTCCCGGCTGAACCCCGCCCCCGACGGCTACGAGGGCTACCTCGGCAGCGGCAGCGCGAGCAGCGTGGCCTCCGGCCGTATCTCCTACACCCTCGGCCTCGAAGGCCCCGCCGTCTCCGTCGACACCGCCTGCTCGTCCTCCCTGACCGCGCTGCACCTCGCGGTGGGCGCGCTGCGCGCGGGCGAGTGCTCGCTGGCCCTGGTCGGCGGGGTGTGCGTGATGTCGACGCCGGGCATCTTCGTCGAGTTCAGCCGTCAGCGGGGCATGTCACCCGACGGGCGCTGCAAGGCGTTCTCGGCCGACGCGGACGGCGCGGGCTGGAGCGAGGGCGCAGGCATGCTGCTGGTCGAGCGGCTCTCGGACGCCCAACGGCTCGGTCACCCGGTGCTGGCCGTCGTCCGGGGCACCGCCGTCAATCAGGACGGTGCCAGCAACGGGCTCACCGCGCCCAACGGCCCCTCGCAGGAGCGGGTCATCCGGCAGGCTCTCGCGGACAGCGGGCTCACCGCCGACCGGATCGACGCCGTCGAAGGACACGGCACCGGCACCACGCTCGGTGACCCGATCGAGGCGCAGGCGCTCATCGCCACCTACGGCCAAGACCGCCCGGCGGACCGGCCGCTGTGGCTCGGCTCCCTCAAGTCGAACATCGGGCACGCGCAGGCCGCCGCCGGTGTGGGCGGGGTGATCAAGACGGTGATGGCCATGCGCCACGGTGTGCTGCCCCGCAGCCTGTACGCCGCCGATCCGTCGCCGCACGTCGACTGGTCGGCCGGGAACGTGGCGCTGCTGGCGGAGGCCCGGCCGTGGGAACGCGACGGCGACCGGCCGCGCCGGGCCGGGGTGTCGTCGTTCGGGATCAGCGGGACGAATGCGCACGTGATCCTGGAGGAGGCGCCCTCCGCCGAGCCCCCTGCCTCGCCCGCCGAGCCGCCGCGCACGCTCCCTTGGCTCCTGTCGGGCCGCTCCCCCGAGGCGGTGCGCGCACAGGCGGCCCGGCTCCTGGAGCACACGGAAGAGCGCACCGTCGGGCACACCGGCGAGCGCGCGGACGGCACCGGCCCCGCCCATCCGGCCGCCGTCGCCCGAGCCCTGGCCACGACACGCACCGCCTTCGAGCACCGCGCCGTCGTCGTGGGCCGGGACCCGGACGCCCTGCGGACCGGTCTCGCCGCGCTCGCCTCCGGCGGGACCGCTCCAGGCGTCGTCCGGGGCACCGCGCGCCCCGCCGACGCGGCCCGCCCCGCGTTCCTGTTCACCGGCCAGGGCTCGCAGCGCCCCGGCATGGGCCGCGACCTGTACGCGAGCGTGCCGGGTTTCGCCCGCGCCCTCGACGAGACGTTCGGCGCGCTCGACCCGCACCTCGAACGCCCGCTGCGGGACGTCATGTTCGCCGCCCCCGGCACCCCCGAGGCGGCGCTGCTGCACGACACCGCCTGGACGCAGCCCGCTCTGTTCGCGCTGGAGGTCGCCCTGTTCCGGCTGGTGGCGGACGGCTGGGGGATCCGGCCGAGCCACCTCATCGGGCACTCCGTCGGCGAGATCGCCGCCGCGCACGTCGCCGGGGTGTTCTCCCTCGCGGACGCCGCCGCCCTCGTCGCGGCCCGTGGCCGGCTCATGCGCGAACTGCCGCCGGGCGGCACGATGCTCGCCGTGCAGGCGCCGGAGGAGGACCTGCTGCCGCTGCTGGAGAAGTACGACGGGGTGATCGACGTCGCCGCGGTGAACGGGCCGGCCGCGACCGTGCTGTCCGGTGACGCGGAGACACTGCGGCGGCTCACCGGGCTGCTGCGCAAGCAGGGCCGCAAGACCAAGCGGCTCCAGGTCTCGCACGCCTTCCACTCGGCGTTGATGGACCCGATGCTGAAGGAGTTCCGGCGGGTCGCCGCCGCCGTCTCCTACCGGGAGCCGGAGATTCCCGTCGTCTCCAACCTCAGCGGCGCCCTCGCCGGGCCCGGCGAGCTGACCGACCCCGGCTACTGGGTGCGGCACGTGCGGGGCACCGTCCGCTTCCTCGACGGCATGCGGGCCCTCGCCGAGGCGGGCGTCGGCGTCCACCTGGAACTCGGTCCCGACGCCGTCCTCACGCCGCTCGCGCAGACGGGCCTGTCCGTGCCGGCGCTGCGCCGCGACCGCGCGGAGCCCGAGGCCCTGCTGACGGCCGTCGCCGAACTCCACACGACCGGCACGGACGTCGACTGGGAGGCCGTCCTCGACGGCGCGCCCACCGGCCATGTCGACCTGCCCACCTACCCCTTCCAGCGGCGCCGCCACTGGCTGGACGCCCCCGCGACCGGCGCCGGCCCTTCGGGTCCGACGGCCGAGGACGCCTTCTGGGAGGCGGTCGCGGACGCCGACCTCGACACCCTGACGCGGACGCTCGCGCTGGACGCCGACGCCCACCCCGCGCTGCGGGCCGTCCTGCCCCGGCTGTCCGCCTGGCGGCGCAGCACCCGCTGGTGGTACCGCACCGGCTGGGAACCCCTCCCGGACGCCGGGACACCTGTCCTGTCCGGCAGTTGGCTGGTGGTCGCCACGCCCGAACAGACGGACACCGCCGACTGGGCCGCTGCGGCCCTGGAACACGCCGGTGCGAAAGCCACGGTCGCCGAGGACCTCGGGGACGGCGGTTTCGACGCCGTTCTGTCGCTGCTGCCGGGCGTCGGACCCACCCTCGCGCTGCTGCGGGCGGCCGGGGAGACTGCGCCGTCGGCGAAGGTGTGGATCGTGACCGGCGGTGCCGTGCGCGTGGACGGTTCCGATCCGGGCGCCGATCCGGAGCAGGCCCGGCTGTGGGGTCTCGGGCAGGCCGTCGCGGAGGAACTTCCCTTGCGCTGGGGCGGGTTGATCGACCTGCCGGGCGTCCTCGACGGGCGCGCGGGCGACCGGTTCGCCGCCGCGCTCACCGGTCGGGACGGCGAGAACCAGATCGCCGTCCGCCCGTCGGGCAGGCACGCCCGGCGGCTGCTGCACACCGCCCTCGACCCGGCCCCCGCACCGGGTGCGACCGGCACCGTGCTGGTCACCCTGGGCACCGGGGCGGCCGGGACCCTCGCCCTGGAGGCGGCACGCAGCCTGGCCCGTGGCGGCGCCACGCACCTCGTCCTGCTCTGCGCGCCGGGCGCGGACCTCGTCGCCGCGACCCAGGCGGAGGCCGAACTCCTCGCCCTGGGCGTGGACGTGACCGTGGCCGAGCACGACGTCCACGACCTCGACGCGCTCACCGCACTCGTGGCCGGGCTGCCGCCGGACCAGCCGCTCACCGCGATCGTCCACGCCAGGGGGACGACGAGCCCGGCCCCCGGCCCGGTGGACTCGCTCGACCCGGAGACGGCCGTCCGCGCACTCGACGAGGACGGCGCGGCGGCCCTCGCCCTGCACGAACTCGCCGCGCGGGCCGCCGAGGACGGCACTGTCGCCGCGTTGTTCCTGCTGTCGCCGGCGCCTACGGGCACGGGGGCGGCGGGCCGGGCCGTCGATGCCGCGGCGACCGCGTTCTTCGACGCGCTCATCGCACGGCGCCGCGCGGAGGGGCTGCCCGGCAGCTCCGTCACCGTGGGGCCATGGACAGGCGACGGCTCCGTGTCACCGGAGTCGACGGGTGCCCGTCCGTTCGACCTGCCGCTCGTCACGGGCGCGCTCGCCCGGACGCTCGCCCACGACGCGGCGGCGCTCGTCGCCGTGGACGCCGACTGGGCGGCGGCCGGTCCGACGGCGCTGCTGCGGCGGCTGCCCGAGGCCCAGCCGTTCGTCACCGGTCATCCGGCCGGTGGCGGCGGGGGCACGCCCCTGTCCGCCCCGGACCTCGACCCGTCGGCGCTGCGCCGACACCTGGCCGAAGCGCCGGACGCCGAGCACGAGGCGCTCCTGCTGCACCTGGTCCGCGACCGCACGGCGACCGTGCTCGCGCTGGGGGCGGACGAGGCCGTGGGTGTCGGCGAACGCTTCCTCGACATGGGGTTCTCCTCGTTCACCGCCTTGCAGCTGCGCAACGAGCTGAGCGCGGTGACCGGCCTTGACCTTCCGGTCACCGCGGTCTTCGACCACCCCACGCCGGCGGATCTGGCCCGGCTGCTGGTCACGGAGCTGGCCGCCGAGTTGTCCCGCTAGCCGCACAGCCCGAGAAGGGCCCCACCCTCGCGCGGGTGGGGTCCTTCCGGCTGAGGATGGGTGGCCTAGTCGTCGTCCTCGGCATCGCTGTCGTCGTCGGTGAGCAGGGAGCCGATCAGCATTCCGCCGGCCAGTCCGCCGGCCGCGCCCAGAGCGGCGGCCCGCAGGCCCGAGCCGTCGGTGTGTCCAGTGGCCGAGTCCTGGGGTGCCTGGGGGGCCGGCTTCGTGAGCGGGGTGTCGTCCTCCCAGGGCCAGTGGGGGACGGGCCGCTGGGCGTGCAGGGCGAAGCGGATCTCGTCCTCGTCCCGCTGGTTGAGCGAGGTGTGCAGGATCTCGCCGCCGTACTGGGCGATGCGGGGCAGGGCCTTGTCCACGGTCGCCTCGCCGATCACCGCGATCACCGCGGCGTGGCCGGGTGCCAGGCGCTCGCCGAGGCTCTTGACGAACCGGGTTCGCTCGTCGTCCTCGGTCGCCGCACCGGCCACTCCGCCGGCAGCCGCGCCGATGGCCGCGCCGAGCAGCGGCTGCAACAGCAGCAGTCCGATGATGCCGCCCCACAGCGCCCCGCCGATGGCTCCGGAGGCGGCGGGGTGGGGCCTGCCGTGGATGTGCACCTCGCCGTCGAAGTCACGGGTGAGGAGCACCGCGTCGGCCACCTGCACGGTGTGCTCGGTGTGCAGGGTGCGCAGTTCGGCGAGCGCCTGCTGGGCGACGTCCTGGCTGGGGTAGGCGACGGCGATCATGTCGGTCATGGGGCTCTCCTGGTGTGTTCGGTGCCGTTCGGCCTTCGGCTGCGCCTTGCGGTGACAGCATCCTGGACCTGTTCGACCGTCTCAGTCAAGCGAACAAGTCAGCTATGTGTTCTTGCGAATTAATCAAGCGACAATGTCGCGCTTGTATGGTGATCCACAAGTGACTGCTGGTGCACCACGAAAGGCAACGTCCATGACGCACGCGTCCGTTGACATGACCGAGGCCATACCCGAGCGCCCGGCGCTCCCCCTGGTCGGTCATGCGCTGGGCATCCCGAAGGGCGGGGAGGGGCTGCTGCACCTCATGAAGGAGGTCAAGGAGCTCGGCCCGCTGTTCAGGGTCCGTATCTTCAGCACCGAGATCGTCCTCGTCAGCGGCATCGACCTGGTGACCGAACTGTCGGACGAGACCCGCTTCCGCAAGCAGGTGCACAACGACCTCGTCGAGGTGCGGCGGTTCGCCGGGGACGGCCTGTTCACCGCCTTCCACCACGAGCCCAACTGGCAGAAGGCGCACGACATCCTGATGCCCGCGTTCTCGCTCGGCGCGATGCGCGGCTACCACGCGACGATGCTGCGCACGGCCCGCTCCCTGATCGCCCAGTGGGACCGGGCCGTGAGCGAACACCCGGTCGACGTCCCCGAGAACATGGCCAAGCTGACCTGCGACACGATCGGCCTGTGCGGCTTCGGCTACGACTTCGAGTCGTTCAGCGGCAAAGAGCCCCACCCCTTCATCGAGGCCCTGCCCCGTGCCCTGAACTTCACCCAGGTCAAGGGCGAGTCCATCCCGGGCTCGGAACGGTTCAAGTGGAAGCAGGCCGCCCAGTTCCGCAAGGACGTCCAGCTGATGAACGACCTCGTCGACGAGGTCATCCGCCGGCGCCGCGCCTCGGGCGACTCCAGCACCGACGACCTTCTGGGCCGGATGCTCCACACCCGTGACGCGGCGACCGGCGAACCCCTGGACGACGTCAACATCCGCTACCAGGTCATCACGTTCCTGGGCGCGGGCCACGAGACCACGGGCGACGCCCTCTCCTTCGCCCTGTACTACCTCACCAAGCGCCCCGAGGTCCTGGCCCGCGCCCAGGCCGAGGTGGACGCCCTGTGGGGTGACACCGACACCCCGGACCCCGACTACGGCGACATCGGCAAACTCACCTACATCCGCCAGGTGCTGAACGAGAGCCTGCGGCTGTGGCCGACCGCGCCCGCGTTCGCCGTGGAACCGATCGAGGACACCGTCATCGGCGGGAAGTACGCCGTCCGCAAGGGCGAGACGCTGATGGTGCTGCTCCCGGCCCTGCACCGCGACCCCGCCTGGGGCGAGAACGTCGAACTGTTCGACCCCGACCGCTTCAGCCCGGAGCGCGAGGCGAACCGCTCCGTCCACCTGTTCAAGCCGTTCGGCAACGGCGAACGCGCCTGCATAGGCCGCCAGTTCGCCCTGCACGAGGCCACCATGCTGCTGGGCCTGCTGGTCCACCGCTACCGGTTCATCGACCACACCGACTACCAGCTGAAGATCAAACAGTCCCTCACCATCAAGCCCGAAGGCTTCACCCTGCGCCTGGTCCGGCGTTCGGCGTCCGAGCGCCGCGTCCCCGCGGCCGTCAGCGGCACGGCCACCGTCCAGGACCGCGCGGTGCCCCGGTCCGCCCCCGGCACGGCCCTCACCCTCCTGCACGGCTCCAACCTCGGCACCTGCGCCGGCATCGCCCACGACCTCGCGAAAGACGGCGGCGCCTTCGGCTTCACCCCGTCCACGGCCCCGCTCGACACGGCCGTGGACGAACTGACCGGCCCCGTCGTCATCGTCGCCGCCTCCTACAACGGCCGCCCCACCGACGACGCCGCCGCCTTCGTCGCCTGGCTGGAGAGCCTCGAACCCGGCGCGCTCGACGGCCTCCCGTACGCCGTCCTCGGCGTGGGCGACCGCAACTGGGCCGCCACCTACCAGCGCATCCCCACCCTCATCGACGAACGCCTCGCCGCCGCCGGCGCCGTCCCCCTCCTCCCGAGAGGCGTCGCCGACGCCTCCGGCGACTTCGCGGGTACCGTCCACCGCTGGACCGCCGACCTGTGGACCGCCCTTCTGGAGCGGTACGGCTCCGGGCCGGCGGCATCGGCCGGGCCGGAAGAGGAGGAGCAGGGCCTGTACGAACTGCGGGACGCCGCCGACTCGGTGACCGACGGACTCGCCGCCCGCCACGGCGTCCAGCCGATGGAGGTCCTCGACACGTACGAACTCGTCGACATGGAGCACGAGTTGGGACGCTCCAAGCGTTTCCTGCGGCTGCGCCTGCCCGACGGAGTCACCTACCGCACCGGCGACCACCTCGCCCTCCTCCCGCGCACCCCCGGGACACTCGTCGACCGCGTCGCCGACCGCTTCGGCCTCGACCTCGACCGCACCGTCGCCCTGCACGCCCGCCGCCGCAGCCGCGGCGCCCTCCCGGTCGACCGCCCCCTGACCCTGCGCCGCCTGCTGACCGACTTCGTCGAACTCCAGGACCCCGCGACCCCCGAGCAGATCACCGTTCTCGCCGAACACACCGCCTGCCCGCCGGAGAACCGGCCGCTGACGGAACTCGCCAAAATGGGAACCCAGTTGAGCCTCCTGGAACTCCTGGAGCGCTACCGCGCCTGCGAGCTGCCCTTCGAACGCTTCCTGGAACTCCTCCCGGTGCTGCGCCCGCGCCACTACTCGATCTCCTCCTCCGCCCAGGCGGCACCGCACACCGTCGACCTGATGGTGTCGCTGCTGGCCGCGCCCCACCACGCGGGCGAGGGCACCTTCCAGGGCATCGCCTCCCACCACGTCCAGACCCTCAAGGCGGGCGACACCGTCCAGGCCCGCGTCCTGCCGTGCAGCGAGAGCTTCCGGCTGCCCGACGACGACTCCGTACCCGTGATCCTCGTCAGCGCCGGCACCGGACTCGCCCCCTTCCGCGGCGCCGTCCTGGACCGCTCGCACACCCAGTCCACTGGCACCCTGCTGTGCTACTTCGGCTGCGACCACCCCGACGTCGACTACCTGCACCGCGACGAGCTGGAGACCGCCCACACCGCCGGCGCCGTCAGCATGCGCCCCACCTTCGCCTGCGCCCCCGAGGACGGCATGCGCTACGTGCAGGACCGCATCGCCCGCGAGAGCGACGAGGTCTGGGCGGCGCTGGAGGCCGGCGGGCGCGTCCACGTCTGCGGCGACGGGCGCCGGATGGCGCCGCCCGTGCGGGAGGCGTTCCGGGCGGTCTACCGCAAGCACACCGGCGCGGACGACGACCAGGCCGGCGACTGGCTGGCCTCCCTCGTCGAGACCGGCAGGTACGTCGAGGACGTCTGGGCCGACTGACCACGGCCTCCCCCACTTCTCCTCCCCCCCACCATCTGAGGAATCCCATGCCTGACGCACGTCCGGTGACCGCCCCCACCCCCAGGAGCCTTCGATGAACACACGAGGCTCCACCCCCCTGACGCTCGGCGTCTTCGTCGCCCTGATAACCGGTGTCACCCTCGGCAACGGCGGGGCGGACATCATGCCCGTCTTCGTCGACGACTTCACCGCACGCTTCCACCTGTCGCACTCCTCCGCCGGCCTCGTCGCCGCGTCCCAGCTCATGGCCACCGCGATCGTCACCCTGCTGCTGGCCCGGCGCGCCGCCCGCCCGGGGCGGGTACGGATGGTCCGAGCCGGCCTGGTCCTCGCGGCGCTCGGCTTCCTCGGGGCCATGGCAGCGGTTGACATGACCACTCTCATCGCGGCCAACCTGCTGATCGGCGCGGGGCTCGGCGCCATTTTCGCGGCGGCCACCGCCGCCCTCGCCGCCACCGACGACGCCGACAAGGCATCCGCCGTCACCATCTTCGGCACGGTCTGCGTGACCGCCCTGCTGATCGTCGCGGTGCCCCAGGCCAACCACGAACTGGGGGGAGCCGGCTTCCTGCTCATGGCGCTGTGCTGCCTGGCCGCCTGGCCGCTGCTGCGCCACCTGCCCGAAGGCCCCGCCGCCCCGCACGCCTCACCGACACCGACCGCCCGCCCGACACTGCTGCTGCTCGCGGGGACGGCGCTGCTGTGGGCCGTCACCCAGGGCGCCTGGTCCTACGCGTCCGTCCTGGGCCGCGAGCACACCGGCATGTCGCACTCCGGCGTCGCCGCCGTCCTCGCCGTCTCCAGCGTGGTCGCGCTGGGCGGCGCGGCGGCCGGGCCCGCATGCGCCCGGCGCTTCGGGCGGATGCGGTCGATGGCCGCCTTCGTCCTCGCCCAGGCCGCCTCCATAGCCGTCCTGATCGTCACCCACGACACCGTGCTCTTCATCGTCGCGGCGGTCCTGTGGCAGACCTGCCAGCTCGCCATCCTGGTCCAGACGCTCGCCGCAGCGGCCCTCCTCGACCCGAGCGGACACCTGGTGGCCTCCCTCAGCGGAGCGAGCGCCCTGGGCACCGGCATCGGACCGCTCGTCGTCGGCGCCGTCCTCGACGGAGCGGGCGCGGAAGTCCTGGGGCTCCTCATCTCGGCCGGCACCTTCGCCGCCTCGCTCCCGATTCTGCGGATGATCGTCGCGAGCGCGAAGGCGACCGAGGAGCGGCAGGCGGCGGTTTCCTGACACCGCGAAAGGGGTCGGTTCCCTCACGAGGGAACCGACCCCTTCGGCACACCTGTGTGCGGGGGTGTCTCACTCCACCGACGACATGCCCAGCTCGTCGTCCAGGGCGTCGAAGAGCTCGTCGTCGGTGGCCGATTCGAGATCGACGTCCCCGTCACCGTAGCCGTCGCCGCGTCCCGCCTCCCGCCAGGTCCGCAGCAGGTCCGTGAGGCGGGCGCCGACCTCCGCGTGTTCCTCGGGGC
>DATCQX010001036.1:0-31166 GCA_036569285.1 Streptomyces sp. | reverse complement strand
CCGCCGCTGCCGGCCGCCCCGCGGGCCCCCGACCCGGAGGAGGTCGACCGGGCCGCCCGGCTCCTGGCCACCGCGCGCCGCCCCGTCCTCGTGGCGGGCGGCGACGTGTGGTGGGGCGGGGCGTGGGAGGCGCTGCGGCGCTGCGCGGAGTCGCTGCGGGTGCCGACGTTCATGAACGGCCAGGGCCGGGGCTGCCTGCCCGCGCGCCACGAACTCGCCTTCAGCCGGTGCAGGGACGCTCTGAAGGAGGCGGACGTCGTCGCGGTGGTCGGCGCTCCGCTGGACTTCCGGCTCTCCTTCGGGCGTTTCGGGACGGCCCATGTCGTGCACGTCGTCGACGATCCCGGCCTGCGGGCCACACATGTGCCCACGGCCGCCTCCCCGGCCGGGGACTTACGGACGATCCTGGACGGCATGGCGGCGTGGCCGGGCCGGCGGGCCGATCACGAGGAGTGGACGGAGCTGCTGCGGGAGCGGGAGTCGGGCCGCCGCCGGGCGGACCGGCTGGAGCTGGAGGACACCCGCGTGCCCGTCCATCCGGCCCGGGTCGTCGGGGAGGTGGCCGCGCAGCTCGACGACGACGCCGTCGTCATCGGGGACGGCGGCGACTTCGTGTCGTACGCGGGCCGGCTCCTGGACTCGCACCTGCCGGGCTGCTGGCTGGATCCGGGGCCGTTCGGTTGCCTGGGCAGCGGGATCGGTCACGCCGTCGCGGCCCGGCTGCTGTACCCGGACCGGCAGGTGGTGCTCCTGCTCGGGGACGGGGCGTTCGGTTTCTCGGCGGGCGACGTCGACACGCTGGTGCGGCACCGGCTGCCGGTGGTGATGGTCGTCGGCAACAACGGGATCTGGGGGCTGGAGAAGCACCCCATGCGGGCGCTGTACGGCTCGGACGTGGCGGCGGACCTCCAGCCGGGCTGCCGCTACGACCGGGTGGTGGAGGCGCTCGGCGGGGCGGGCGAGACCGTCACCGACCCGCGGGGGATCGCTCCGGCGCTGCGCCGTGCCTTCGCGGCGCGGCAGCCGTACCTCGTCAACGTACTCACCGACCCCGAGGTGGCCTACGGGCGCTCGGCGAAACTGGGGTGACTGGCATGACGGCAGAGGACACCGGCCGACTCCGCTTCGGTGTACTTCAGTTCTTCTCCTGGCCCGGCCGCAGGGTGGCTCCGGAGGCGGTGTACAGCCGTGCGCTGGAGCGCGTCGACATCATGGAGCGGTCCGGGGTCTACGACGCGGTGTGGCTGGCGGAGCACCACTTCTCCACCTTCTCGGTCTCGCCGTCGGTGAGTGTGATGGGGACGATGGTGGCGGCCCGCACCGAGCGGCTGCGCATCGGCACCGCCGTCTCGCTGGCCGCGATGCACCATCCGGTGCGGCTCGCCGAGGAGATCGCGCTCCTGGACGTCCTGTCCGGCGGGCGGGTCAACTGGGGTGCGGGGCGCGGGAACGACCCGACGGAGTTCCGGGTGTTCGGGCTCGACCTGGAGCGCAGTTACGCCCTGTTCCGCGAGAACGTGGACGTCGTCCTTACGGCATGGCGGGACGAACGCCTCACGTACCACGGTGACTTCCACTCCTTCGAGGGCGTCGAGGTGCTGCCCAAGCCGCTCCAGCGGCCGCACCCGCCGGTGTGGATGGCGGCCTCCTCACCGGACGCGGTGGCGTGGGCGGCGTCAGCGGGCCACTCGATCCTGATGGACCCGCATTCCAGCCACGGCGACATCGGTGTCAAGTACCGGGCCTACCGCCAGGGCCTCGCGGACGCCGGGCACCCCGTCGACGGCCGGGTCATTCCCATGGCGAGGCTGATCGCCGTGGCCCCCACCGACGAGGAGGCGCGGGAGATCGCGGTGCGCGGCACCCGGTGGACCGTCGCGTCCATGAGCGATCCGGCCCGGCGCGGCTACTCCCCCAGCATCCGCCCGGCCGACGCGCGCCGGGCGGAGCGGGACACCCGAAGCCGGGTGGAGCGTTACGTGGACGACGTCGTGATCCACGGCAGTCCCGGGCGGGTCGCCGAACAGATCAGGGCCCTGCGGGAGGAGATCGGCCTGCACTACCTGCTGTGCGCGCCGCTGAGCCACAGCTCCTTCCTGCTGCTGACGGATGAGGTGATCCCGAAGCTGATGTAATGGGGAATCACCGGAAACACCGAACTACGCGGCAGAGAGGCCCAGTTGATGATCGACCACTGTCTCCTCATCGACGGTGACGACACCTTGTGGGAGAACAACATCTATTTCGAGCAGGCGATCGAGGAATTCCTCAGCCTGCTCCAGCACGAATCGCTCACCCGTGCCGAATTGCGGCAGGTGCTCGACGACATCGAGAGGGCCAACTGCCAGGTGCACGGCTACGGCGCCAAGAGTTTCGTACGGAGCCTGCACGACTGTTACGAACGCGTCCACGACGTCAAGGCGCCGGACGACCACGGCCAGGCGATCGCCGCCCTCGGGGAACGGATCCTGCGCCAGGAGCCCGTGCTGCTCCCGGGGGTCGAGTCGACGCTGGCCGAGCTGCGTACCCGGCACCGGCTGGTCCTGCTGACGAAGGGGGAGCACGAGGAGCAGGCGGCGAAGGTGGAACGCTCGCGGCTGGGCCCGCTGTTCGAGGAGATCGTCATCGTGCCGGAGAAGACGGTCGAGACGTACACGACCGTCGTGGAGCGGGTGAAGACGGACACCGCGAAGACCTGGATGATCGGCAACTCCCCCAAGTCGGACATCGTTCCGGCGCTCACCGCCGGGCTGGGCGCGGTGTACGTGCCGCATCCCGACACCTGGGTGCTGGAGCACCACCCGTTCCCCGAGAGCGCCGAGCGGCTGTTGTCGGTGGAGCGCTTCACGGATCTGCTGGAGCACTTCTGATGGCGCCCGCGGGCCTGGTCGCTCTGGGTGACGCGCTCGCCGACCTGGTGGTCGCCGTCCGGCCGGACGTGTGCGAGCGGTTCGGAGTGGAGCCGGGCACCGCGGGCTTCCGGGAGTTCGGCGCGCTGGAGGAGGCCGTCGCCGCGCTGGAGCGGGAGGGCGCGCGGGTGGTGGTGTCGGCGGGCGGCAGCGCGGCCAACACCTGCGTCGCCTTCGCGGCGAGCGGCGGGCGGGCGGCGCTCGCCACGCCGTCGATGGACGACCCGCTCGCCCGGACGGTCAGGGGCGACCTGGCCGGGCTCGGGGTGACGGTTCCGGCAAGGTCCCCGGGGCGGGGCAGGACCGGGCGGTGCCTGGTGCTGCTCCTGCCGGACGGTGAGCGGGCGTTCCTCATCTGGCAGGGCGAGCGGTGGCGGCTGCGGATGCTGCCCGAGGCGGTGGAGGCGTGCGTGCACGACGCCGGCTCCTGTCAGGGCGTGCTGATAGAGGGCTATCTGCTGGCCTCCGAGGAGGGGTGGGAGATCTCCCGCGGCGCCCTGCGGCGTGCCGCCGCGCTCGGGGCCGTCCGGGTCCTCGCCCTGTCCGACCGCACGCTCGTCGCCACGCGGCGGGGGCGTTTCACGCGGCTGCTGGAGTCGGGGGTCGACGTGGTCCTCGGCAACGAGGCGGAGGCGATGGCGCTGACCGGTACGGACGGCGCCGACGCCGCGGCCGAGGCGCTGGCCCGTCAGGGCTTGCTCGGCGTCGTCACGCTGGGCGGTCGCGGGGCCCTCGTCCACGGTCCGGGCGGGCGTCATCGGGTCGGGGCGGGCGGCGGGCCGGTCACGAGCGCGGTCGGTGCCGGGGACGCGTTCGCCGGGGGGTTTCTGTACGGGCTGCTGTCGGGTCTCGGGCATCCGGAGTGTCTCGGTCTGGGGGTGGAGCGGGCGCGGGCGGTGCTGGGGGTGCGGCAGGCGCGCGCCCCGGTGCGGCAGGAAACCTGAATGTCCCGGGGAAAAGCAACGCTTTTTCCGGCGAGTTTCCTGCGGAACGGTGCCACTGATTTCACCTGCCCGAATTCAGGAATTCGGGCGGTAACAGGACGGCTTGGCAGGGCGTCTCCGGTCTGATATTCCTTCAGCCGGGACGGAATCACTTTTCCGGAGAGGGGTCGTTTTTCATGACGGTCACCGTACGCACCGAAGGCATCGGCCCGTCCGCCGTCTTCGCGCTCCCCTGGCTGGTCGCCGACGAGCTCGGCTATTTCGCCGAGGAGGGCGTGGCGGTCGAATTCGTGAAGAACCGCGCGGAGCAGGTCCTGACGGAACCGGTCGCGGATCACGAACTCGTCGACTCGATCCGCAACCACGTGCCCTTCGAGGAGGGGCAGGTCGATCTGTACCGCGCCTGCGAGTGGGGGCAGATCCGGCGCGCCCACGACAGCCGCCGGGGGGCGAAGATCATCGGGAAGCGTTCGTCGGTCGCCGTCATGGCCCTGATGGCGGCGCCCGGATCGAAGTACACCTACCCCCAGACCCTGGCGAACGCCCCGGTCGCGGTCAGCTTCCACAACGGCAACCACTACGCGGCCATCCAGATGCTGGAGGGCTTCCTGGAGGCCGACGAGATCAAGACGGTGGGCTACCACACCCTCGACGGCTACCGCGCGGTCCAGTCCGGCGAGGCCGCCGCGGTCGCCCTGTCGGAGCCGTGGATCACCCTGGCCGAGAAGCAGGGGTTCCAGAAGGTCATCGAGACGCACTACGCGGGCCTCGAACTGGCGGCGCCCGACTTCGACCGCGCCGCCTACGCGGCCTGCAACCGGGCCGTCGTCCGCGCGGTCTCGGCGCTCAACGAGGACAAGCGCAGGTATCTGCACTACCTGGTCGACTCGCTCCCCGAGGTGTTCGCGGGCGAGATCACCCCGGACGACTTCCATCTGCCGAGGCTGCGTTACGTGGCCCCGGAGCCCTACACCCGCCTGGAGTTCGAGAAGGCCCACGCCTGGATGAGGCGCTGGGGCCTGATCGAACCGGGGTCCCGGTACGAGGACCTGGTGATCGAGGACCCCGAGGCCGACGCCGTCCGCTGAGCGGCTGCGAGCGTGAGGAGAGTGCCGTGTCCGAGGAATGGGGCGTGCGCATCCGCACCGGATGCCGCGTCAGCTTCACACTGATCGATCTCAACGGGGAGACCGGCCGCCGCAACGGCATGGCGTCCATGGCGCTGCGTTCGCCCGGTCTGGAAGCCCTGGTCCTGCCGCACCGCGAGAACGCGGTGGCGGCCGACGAGAACGGCTCGGCCCACCTGGAGGCCGTCGGCGCGCTGCTGGACCGGCTGCGCGCGGCGTGGGACGGCCCGCCCGCGAAGGTGGTGATCCGCAAGGGGCTGCCGCCGCACACGGGCTTCGGCTCCGGCACCACCACCGCCGTCGCCGTGGGCCGCGCGTACGCGCAGTTCGCCGGCCTCACCGTCGGCACCGCGGAGATCGCCCGCGCGGCCGGGCGGGCGGGCACCTCGGGCGCCAGCCCCAATCTCATCGAACGGGGCGGCTTCCTCGTCGACGGCGGCCACCTCAACCCGGCCGACTTCGCCGAGGACCCGAAGCGCTATCTGGTGCCCACGCGGTTCGCGGGCGGCGGGAAGCGGCCCCCCGTGCTGATCTCGGCGCCGTTCCCCACCTGGCCGGTGCTGGTGATCATCCCGAACGGCAACCAGATGCACGGCGAGACCGAGCGCCAGTTCTTCGCCCGGACCCTGCCCATCCCGGCGGAGGAGGCCCGGCGCACCGCCCACGCGGTCCTCATGAACCTGGCCACCTCGGTCCTTGAGGCCGACTACCCGTCCTTCTGCCGCGCGGTGGACTTCCTGACCTACGAGAGCCACTTCAAGCAGAAGCAGATCGACATGCAGTCGTCGCAGGTGAAGTTCCTGCTGGAGGAGGCGCGCCGGGGCGAGGAGATCGACGCCATCGCGATGAGCTCCGAGGGGCCGATGTGCTACGCCTTCACCCGGCGTCCGCAGGCCGCCGTCCAGTGGCTGCGGGAGCTGCGGGAGTCGGGGATCGTGCGCGACTTCTGGTTCAGCGGCGCCCGCAACGTCCCCGCCGACGTCGACTGGATCCCGGTGCTCGACGACGACCGGACCCCCGTCGACTGAAGGAGGCAGCAGTGCCGAAGAGGTTCTCGACGAAGGATCTGACGGCCGGGCGGGAACCGACCGCCGGGCGCAGCGGGACCGGCACCTTCCGGTTCACCGACGACTACTCGGTCTTCCACTACGGGAAGATGCCCGATGCCGTCCCGGACAAGGGCGAGGCGTGCTGCCGCATCGCGGCGTTCAACTTCGGCCTGCTGGCCCGTGCGGGTGTCCCCACCCACTTCCGCGGCTTCCATCCGCCCGACCGCATGGAGTTCGACCTGCTGCGGGTCATCGACCCCCGGGAGCGGGCGCTCGGACCGGCGGACGTGAACCACCTCGTCCCCCTCCAGGTCATCTTCCGCAACATCGTCCCCGAGGGGTCGTCGGTGCTGCGCCGCCTGCGGCTGGGCCGTCTCAAGCCGTCCGACATCGGCCTCACCGAGGCGCCCGCGCCCGGCACCGTGCTGGAGCGCCCGGTCGTCGAGTACACCACCAAGCTGGAGGAGATCGACCGTTTCGTCGGCAGGGACGAGGCGGCGGCGATCGGCGGGCTGGACGACGAGCAGCAGGCGGAGCTGGAGGAGCGCACCCGGCTCGTCGACGAGGTGGTGACCGAGCACGCCAGAGGCGTCGGGCTGGTTCTCGCCGACGGGAAGGTCGAGTACGGCCGCGACGAGCGGGGACGGCTCGTCCTCGTCGACCACGCGGGCACGCCCGACGAGGTCCGGCTGCTGCTGGACGGCGCGCACATCGGCAAGCAGGTGCTGCGCGACCACTACGCGGCCTCCGGTCTCCAGGCCCGGGTGGAGGAGTGGGTGGCCCAGGGGCGCCCCCGGTCCGACTGGCCCGCCCCCGAGCCCCTGCCGCGTGACGTGGTGGACGCCGTGGGCGAGATGTACCGGTCGCTGTGCGAGCTGTGGACCGGCGAGCGGGTGTGGGGCGCCGAGGATCTGGGCCGGGTGGTGGAGCGGCTCGCCGGCCTCACGTCCGCCGGCACCTGTACCGAGCCCGGGGCGGGTGCCGCATGGACCTGATCATCGTGGGCTGCCAGGCCGGTGACGAGGGCAAGGGCAAGTTCACCGACATCGCCTGCGAGTCGGCGTACGCCGTCGTCCGCTACCAGGCGGGGCCCAACACCGGGCACACGGTCGTCGCGGACGGCGGCGAGTACCGGTTCGTGCAGGTCCCCGCCGGGGTGCTGCGCGGTGCCGTCGCGGTCCTCGGCAACGGCTGCGTCGTCGAGCCGGTCTCCCTGCTGGCCGAGTTGTCCTCGCTGCGGGCGGCCGGTCTTGAGGTGGACCTGCGGATCAGTGAGGCGGCGCACGTCATCCTCCCGTACCACGTCGCGCAGGACGCGGCCGAGGAGGAGTGGCGCGGCGCCGAGATCGCCACCTCCGCGGCCACGGGGTTCGCCGACGGCACCGGCCGGCTGGGCACCACCCACCGGGGGGTGGGGCCCTGCCGGGAGGACAAGGCCGCGCGGATCGGCCTGCGCATGGCCGACCTCCTCGACGAACGGCTCCTGCGCGCCCGGCTGGAACGCCTCGTGCCGCTCAAGCGGGCCCTGCTGGAGCGCGTCCTGGGACACCCGGCCGGCCACGAGCCGGCCCCGGCCGAGGTCGACCGGCTCGTCGAGGAGTACGGCGCGGCCGGCCGGCGCCTCGAGCCGCACCTGTGCGACGTGTCGCGCCTCCTGCGGCAGGTCCGTGCCGACGGGCATCACATCGTCTACGAGGGCGCGCAGAGCTTCGGCCTGGATCTGGAGCACGGCACCTACCCGTACGTCACCAGCGGCTACAGCGGGGCCGGCGGTGTCACCGTCGGCACCGGCACCTCCCCCGCCCAGGACTTCAGCGTGCTCGGCATCGCCAAGGCGTACACGGTCCAGGTCGGCGGCGGTCCGCTCATGGCGGAGGTGGACGGCGCGGTCGCCGACCACCTCGTCACCCGGGGCCGCGAGTGGGGCACCGTCACCGGCCGGCGGCGCCGTGTGGGCTGGTTCGACGTGCCCATGGTCCGGCGTGCCGTCGAGGTCGAGGGGATCCGCCGGCTGTGCCTGACCAACATCGACGTCCTGGCGGGTCTCGACGAGGTCATGGTGGTCACCGGGTACGAGATCGGGGGCCGGTTCACCGACTCCTTCCCCGTCCGGCTGCCCGAGCTGGCGTCGGCCACGCCCGTGCTGCGGCGCCTGGCGGGCTGGCCGGACGTGGACTGGCCGAGTGTGGCGCGCGGCGGCCCGGCGGCGCTGCCCGAGGCGGCCCGGCGGTACGTGGACCACCTCGCCGCCGCGCTCGGCGTGGAGATCGTGGCCGTCGGTGTGGGCCCCGAACGCGACGACACCGTCTTCCTGAGCGAGGCGCCCCTCCTGGCGCCCTCCGCCGGCCTGGAGGCGCACCGTGTCCGGTGAGTTCACCACGGCCGGCGGTGTGACGGTGGAGCGGGAGCGGCTGACCGCCGACGCCTCCGCGCTGGACGACATCGCCGAGGCGCTGGACGAACGGCTCGGCATGGTCATGGTGTCGGACACCGAGTACCCCGGCCGGTACACCCGCTGGGGCATCGGGTTCGTCGATCCGCCGCTGCGGGTGACGGCGCGCGGCCGGCAGGTGCGGCTGACCGCGCTCAACGACCGCGGCGGGCCCCTGCTGCGGATGCTGGGGCCCGTGGTGCGCCAGGTCGGCGGGGTGACCGGGGTGCGCGGTGACGGCGGTGAGCTGGTGGCCGACGTCGCGGAGCCCGTCGGCTTCGCGGCCGAGGAGGAGCGAGGGCGCCGTCCGTCCGTGTTCTGCGTCCTGCGTGCCGTGCGCGAGTTCCTGCACTCGCCCGCGGACGAACACGCGGGGCTGTACGGCGCGTTCGGCTACGACCTCGGTTTCCAGTTCGAGCCCGCCCGGCTGCGGCTGCCCCGCCCGGCCGGGCACCGGGACCTCGTCCTGTACCTGCCGGACGACCTGGTCGTCGTCGACCACGTCAGAGGCGTGGCCGAGCGCCTGCGCTACGAGTTCCGTGACGAGGCGGGCACGACCCGGGGGCTGCGGCGTACCGGCCCCCGCACCCCGTGGACGGCGGGCCGGGGCCGGTCGGGGCGCAGTCTGCCGCCCGGCGGGTACGCGGACCTCGTCGCGCGGGCCAGGACGGCGTTCCGGCGCGGGGACCTGTTCGAGGTGGTCCTCAGCCAGACGTTCTCCGAGAGCGCCGGCCTGCGGCCCTCGCAGCTGCTGCGCCGGCTGCGGCGGGACAGCCCGTCGCCCTACGGGTTCCTCGCGAGCCTCGGCGACGGCGAGCACCTGGTGGGGGCGTCTCCCGAGATGTACGTGCGGGTGCGGGGCCGCCGGCTGGAGACCTGCCCGGTCAGCGGTACCGTGCCGCGCGGGCGCGACGCCCTCGGTGACGCCGAGCAGATCCGCACGCTGCTCAACTCCCGCAAGGACGAGTCCGAACTGACCATGTGCACGGACGTCGACCGCAACGACAAGGCCCGCGTCTGCGAGCCGGGCAGCGTGCGGGTGATCGGCCGGCGGCAGATCGAACTGCACTCACGGCTGATCCACACCGCCGACCACGTGGAGGGTGTCCTGCGCAAGGACCGCGACGGCCTCGACGCGCTCCTCGCGCACACCTGGGCCGTCACGGTCACGGGCGCCCCGAAGGCGTGGGCCATGCAGTTCATCGAGGACCACGAGAGCACCCCGCGCCGCTGGTACGGCGGGGCGGTGGGCCGCGTCGGTTTCAACGGGGACGTCGACACGGCGCTGGTGATCCGGACCGTGCAGATGGAGTCCGGGCGGGCCGACATCCGGGCCGGCGCCACGCTGCTCTTCGACTCTGTGCCCGAGGACGAGGAGCGGGAGACGGAGCTGAAGGCGTCGGCGCTGCTCGCCGCGGTCCGTGGGGAGGAGCGCGACAAGACGCCGGACCCGGTGTGGCCGGGCGGGGCGCGTCCGGCGCGGCGCCGGGTGCTGGTCGCCGACCACCAGGACTCGTTCGTGCACACCCTCGCGGACTACTTCCGTCAGGCGGGGGCGGACGTGCGGACGTTCCGGGCGCCGCTGGGGCGCGAGGTGATGGCGGACGAGCGGCCGGATCTGCTGGTCCTGTCCCCGGGGCCGGGCCGGCCCGCGGACTTCGGGACCTCGCGGGCGCTCGCCGAGGCGCTGCGACTGCGGGTGCCCGTCTTCGGGGTGTGCCTGGGCCTGCAGGCGGTCGTCGAGTTCTTCGGGGGGTCGCTGCGGCTGCTGCCCGAGCCGGTGCACGGCAAGTCCTCCTGGGTCGAGGTGACGGGCGGCAGGCTCCTGGCCGGGCTGCCCGCGCGGTTCGCGGCGGGGCGGTACCACTCGATCCACGCGGTGGACGTGCCCGGCTGCCTGGAGGTGACGGCCCGGTCGGACGACGGGGTGGTGATGGCGGTGGAGCACCGGACCCTGCCCGTCTCGGCGGTGCAGTTCCATCCGGAGTCGATCCTGACCCTGGGCGAGCGGGTCGGGCACCGGATCGTGGAGGCGGTCCTGCGGGACGCCGAGCGCTGTGAGGAGTGGCGAGCGTGAACGAGCGGGAGAACAGCGGCCGTCGGCTCTTCACGGCCGACCGGGTGTGGGACGGGGTGACGGCCGAGCCCGTCCACCGCGGTTTCGTCCTCGTCGACGGGGACCGGATCGCCGCCGTCGGGCGCCAGGCGGACCTGGGCGGCGGTGACGTCACGGCCGGGACGCGGGTGGATCTGCCGGGCGCCACCCTCATGCCGGGTCTGATCGACTGTCATGTGCATCTGACGCTCGGCGGGTCGGCCGTCCCGATCCGGGACTACAAGCGGGAGGCCCGCGCCGGTGCCGCAGCCCTCGCGGTGCGGGCGGTGGCGAACCTGCGGGCGGCGGTCGAGGCCGGGGTGACGACGGTGCGTGACCTGGGCACCCTCAACGAGGTCGCCTTCCCGGTGCGGGCCGCCGTCGCCGAGGGGACGGTTCCCGGCCCCCGGGTCCTGACCAGCGGGCAGCCGATCACCGTCACCGGCGGCCACTGCCACTGGTTCAGCCACCAGTGCGACTCCCCCACCGACATCAGGGTGGCCGTCAGGAGCCAGGTGCGTGACGGCGCGGACTGGATCAAGCTCATGGTCAGCGGCGGGAACCTGACGCCGCGGACGAACCCGGTGCGGCCCCAGTTCAGCGAGGAGGAGGTGCGGGCCTGTGTGGAGGAGAGCGACCGGCTGGGCCGTCCGGTCGCGACCCACGCCTACGACCCGCTGAGCATCCGCCGGTCCGTCGAGGCGGGGGCGCGGACCGTCGAGCACTGCCTGTTCGAGACGGCGGACGGCATCGAGTACGACCCGGCCACCGCCGACCTGATGGCCGCCCGCTCCGTCGCGTTCGTCCCCACCATCAGCGGTGCCCTGCACCGGATGCGGGACGGCACGGAGGTGATCGCGCCCCGGTTCCGGGACCGGCACAAGCGCGTCCGCGAGGTCTTCGAGCTGCTGCTGGCCGCCGGGGTCCCCATGGTCGCGGGCTCGGACGCGGGCGTACCGCACCGCGCCTTCGACGGTTTCCCGGCGGACCTGGCGGCCCTCGTGGGCGAGGACGGCATCGGGCTCACCGCCCACCGGGCGCTGGTCGCCGCCACCTCCGGCGCGGCGGCGCATCTCGGCCTCGACGACACGGGGGTGCTGGAGCCCGGGCGCCGCGCCGACCTGCTCGCGGTGGACGGGGACCCCCTGAGCGACATCGGCGCCCTGCGGCGTCCACGGCTGGTCGTCGCCGCGGGCCGGCGGGTACGCGGGCCGGACGGACGGCACGAGCGATCCTGACGGGAGCACGCATGAAATTCGGCATCTTCTTCGAACTGTCCGTACCACAGCCGCTCGGGCACGCCGACGAGGTCCAGGCGTACCGGGACGCTCTGGAGCAGAGCAGGCTCGCCGACGAGCTGGGGTTCACCACGGCCTGGGCGGTCGAGCACCACTTCCTCCAGGAGTACTCGCACTGCTCGGCTCCCGAGGTCTTCCTGACCGCCGTCGCCATGTCGACGTCGCGGTTGCGGGTCGGCCACGGGGGTGTGGTGTGCGTGCCCCAGATCAACCATCCGGTGCGCGTCGCAGAGCGGGCCGCGGCCCTCGACATCCTCTCCGGGGGGCGGCTGGACGTCGGCACCGCGCGCGCGTCGACCATCACGGAGCTGGGCGGCTTCCTCGCCGACCCCGACAGCACCAAGATGTCGTGGGACGAGTACGTGCATGTGCTGCCCCGCATGTGGACCGAGGAACGCGTGCGGTACGACGGGACCACCTTCAGCCTGCCGGAGCGGCCCGTCGTGCCCAAGCCGGTGCAGGACCCTCACCCGCCGCTGTGGGTGACGGTGACGTCGCCGGGGACCGAGCGTGACGCCGCCGACCGGGGGATCGGCTGTCTGGGGGTGGCCGCGGCGAGCTTCAAGGAGCAGGAGCGGCGCACCACCGAGTACCGCAAGCGCATCCAGCAGTGCGATCCGGTCGGGCAGGTCAACAACCAGGTGGCCACCATGAACTACCTCTTCTGCCACGAGGACGACGCGACCGCGAGCCGGGTCGGGGGCGCCATGTTCAGCGCCTTCGGCATGCTCAACAGCCAGTTGCTGTGGGCGAGGGAGGTGTATCCCACCCCGGCCTACCGGTCGCTGGGCAACCTCGCGGCGGGCAGTGTCGCGCAGGTGAGGGACGACAACCCGGCGGCGCGGCGCCCGGTGCCCGAGGGCGTCGCCATCGGGGACCCGGACCACATCGTCAGGGCCGTCAAGATCTGGGAGAGCATGGGTGTGGACGCGATCAACTTCCTGCTGAACACGGCGAATCTGGTGCCCCAGGAGCAAGTCCTCGACAGTATGCGGCTGTTCGCGGCGGAGGTCATGCCGCACTTCGCCGAGGGAGGCCGCTGATGCTCAGCGGAACCGCTGACCCCGAGGCCCTGGCCGCCGACGCGCCCTACGTCGCCGACTGGGCCGTGGAGCCGCTGGTGTGCCGGGGGGCGGAGCTGCTCCAGGCCGTGTACGAGGTGGACGGCCGTGCCCGGCAGGACGTCCTGCCGCCGGCTCTGCATCCGGTGAGTCCCCCGGCGATCATGCTGACGGTGCTGCGGGCCGAGGAGAGCGAGGTCGGGCCGTTCATGCTGGCCGAGACGCGCATCGTGTGCCGCAGCGGCGCCCGCAGCCGGGGGTTCCAGGTGTCGTGCTTCGTGGACGGCGCGCAGGCCGCCGCGGTACTCACCCGGCGGTGGGGGCACCGGGTGCGTCCGGCGTCGGTCGCGCTGCACCGCCGCTACCACGGCACGGCGGCCGAGGTCCGCGCCGACGGCCGTGCCGTGCTCGACGTGCGGCTCCTGGACCCCGTCCCGCTGTCCGCGGCCGACCTGCAGTTCACCGACTCGATGCACCTGGCCCGCACGCCTCGGGGGAACCGGCTCATCCAGGCCGAGCGCGCCTATGAGGTGACGGCGGCGGAGCGCGGCCGGCCGGCGCTGGCGGTCTTCGACGCGGCGGCCTGGGGCGAGTCGCGGCTGTGCCCGTCGCGCCCGGTCTCGGCGGTCTCGCTCACCGGGGACGTGGTGTTCCGGCCGGTCCGTTACGTGTGCCGGGCCGATGTGAGCGCTCTGGAAGGGACGGAACGCGTTGACCACGCATGAGAAGCCGGACGACGGCGGCGCCCATCTCACGGGCCACGAGAACGCCGCGCCGATGCGGCCAGGACCCTCGGGTCCGCTGCGGGGTGTGCGGGTCGTCGACCTCACCCGTGCGGTGTCGGGTCCGTTCTGCACGATGCTGCTGGGCGATCTCGGCGCCGAGGTGATCAAGGTGGAGCCGCCCGGCGGGGATCTCCCCCGGTTCGCCGGGCCCTTCACCAAGGACGACGACGGCCGGGGCTTCGGCGGGCTGTTCGCCAGCATCAACCGGAACAAGCTGGGGATCGTCCTGGACCTCGGGGTGCCCGCCGACCGGGAGCGGCTGCTGAAGCTCGTCGACACGGCGGACGTGCTGGTGGAGAACTACCGGTCGGGCGTGATGGAGCGGTGGGGCCTGGCGTACGAGGCGCTGCACGCCCGCAACCCCCGGCTCGTGTACGCGTCGATCCGCGGGTTCGGCGACCCGCGCACCGGCGTCAGCCCTTATGTGGACTGGCCCGCCTACGACATCGTGGCGCAGGCCATGGGCGGGCTGGTCAGCATGACCGGTCCCGCGGGTGACGAGGGCGTCCGCGTGGGGCCGACCGTGGGCGACCTGTATCCCGCCACGCTGGCGGCCGTCGGGCTGCTCTCCGCGCTGCTGCACGCGCGGGCCACGGGCGAGGGCCAGATGGTCGACGTGGCGATGGTCGACTCGATCGTGTCCCTGTGCGAGACCGCCGTCTACCGCTACTCCTACACGGGGGTCGTGAGCCGGCCCACGGGCAACAGCCATCCGCAGCTGGTGCCGTTCGACGTCTTCCCCACGAAGGACGGCCAGTGCGCGATCGCCGCGCCGACGGACAACCACTGGAAGGTGCTGTGCGAGACGATGGACCGCCCGGAGCTCGTCGGTGACGAGCGGACCCGGACGAACGGTGACCGGGTCGCCAACGCGGAGCTGGTGTACGGCGCGATCGCCGGGTGGGCGCGGGAGCGGACGACGGCCGAGATCGCCGGGGAACTCGGCGGCCGGGTCCCGGTGGGGCCGGTGAACGACGCGGCCGACCTGTTCGCCGACCCTCACATCCGGGCCCGTGACATGCTCGTCGCCGTGGAGCAGCCGGGCGGCGCCCGGCCGGTGGTGTTCCCCAACTGCCCGATCCGCTTCACCGGGACCCCCTCCGGCGTGTACCGGCGTCCGCCGCTGCTCGGTGAGCACACCGAGGAGGTCCTGGCCGCTCTGGACGCCGAGGGGGAACAGGCGGGCGGGTAGGGGAGGTTCAGGGGCGGCGGCCGGTGAGGGCGAGCAGCCGGGTCTGCGGGTCCGCGTCCGGTGCCGTCGTCACGTCGGCGAAGCCCCACTGGGCGAACATCTGGGGGCGGCTGTCGAAGAGTTCCAGGCAGGCGTCGACGAGTCCGGCCGGGAGCCGGGGGTCTTCGTCCAGGGCCCGGCCGATGTCCCAGCCGTGGATCAGGACGTCCACGAACCGCTGCCGGGCGTAGACGCGGCCCGGGCGGTCGCCGTAGGACAGGGGCCACAGGCGGTCCATGGCGTCGTGGGCGGCGAACGCCTCGGTGGCCGCCTCGACGGACGCCTGGTGGGCGGCGGCCGGATCGTCGCCCAGGAGGTCTCCGTCGAGTGTTGTCCCGACGTCCTCGATCGTCCGGCCGCCCCCTAACGCGCGCACCCACAGGTTCCCGGCCACGAGATGGTTGACGACCTGTCGTACGTTCCACTTCTCGCAGGGTGTCGGCGCCTCCCACTGGTCCGCGCCGACGGCGGCGACGAACCGGTGGGTCGACCGGAGGGCTTGCGCGTGCAGGTCCCGGATGTCCATGAGGGAGACCACCGCTTCCGAGGTAGGGGATGAGGGGTGCTCAGGGGTGCGGCTGTACCTGTCCGGCCAGGAGGCGGTGGATCGACTCGTCGTAGGCGGCCGTGCGGACGAACGCCTTCGTGGCGAGGCGGCGCCGGAACTCCGGGGCGGTGGCGCTGACGACGCCGTCGGCGAGGGTGAGTGCGCCGACGACGTCGCCGTAGTCCTGCGGGTCGACGACCGTGAGGACGTGGGCGTGGTTCTTGGCGGCGGCCCGCACCATGGCGGGACCGCCGATGTCGATGGCGTCGACCGTGCCGTCGGGTGTCAGGTCCCGGAAGTTGCAGACGAGGACGTCGATGCGGGGGACGCGGTGGCGCCGGACGTCGGCCTCGTCCTCGGGGTGTCCCCTGCGGTACAGCAGGCCGCCGAAGACCGACGGGTGGAACGCGCGGACGCGGCCCCCCATCAGTTCGGGCACCCCGGACAGGTCGCCGATGACCGTCGCGTCCAGGCCGGCCTCCCGCAGGAGCCCGGCGGTGCCGCCGGTGGCCACCAGGCTCATGCCGAGACGGCTCAGAGCGGCACCCAGCTCCGTGATGCCCGTCTTGTCCGTCACCGACAGTACGGCGTACATCCGCGTCCCCTCCGGCCGGTTCAGCCCGCGAGCAGTGGCTCCACGCGGGACAGGGTGTCCTTGATGTTCTCCTCGGTGATCACCTGGCGGGCGTCCGCCGGTGTCAGCCAGCGCAGCGGCGCCTGCGGGTTCTCCGGCCGGGCCGCCTCGGGGGTGCGGGTGGCCAGGACGAAGCGGAGGTCGGCGTGCTCGTGGGCCGCCTCCTTGCTGTTGGCGGGCACCGGCACGATCACCAGGTGCCGGATCTCGGTGTCCGGCCAGGGTGCGAGGTCGGGCAGTCCGGTCTCCTCCTGCCCTTCCCGCAGCGCGATGGCGAGCGGGTCGTGTTCCTCGGGGTCGGCGTGTCCCCCGACCAGCAGCCAGGAGTCGTGCCGCTGGTGCCAGCGCAGCAGGACCCGCCCGCTGTCCGGGTGCACGATCAGCGCGGACGCGGTGACGTGCAGCGGGTTCGACCGCCCCCACGGGTCGCCGGCCTCGACGAGGGCGCGCACCCTGTGCACGTCGGCGTGTTCGGCGTCGGTCTTCGGCTGGTAACGGGCAAGGACGTCGAGGACTTCACGGTGGGCTGTGACCATGGGCGAGATCCTAGTGAGGGTCCTCGGGGAGCCCCAGCACGCGCTCCGCGATGAGGTCGCGCAGCACTTCGCTGGTGCCGTCGGCGATCGTGTCGGCCCGGGACGACAGAAGGAGTCGCTGCCAACGGTCCTGCGGCTGCGGGGAGTTGCCGGGGCCCTGGCGGACCAGGCCGGCCGCGCCGGTGACGTCGAGGGCGATCTCCGCGAACCGGCGGTGGTACTCCGCGCGCAGCAGGCCCGCCACGGCTCCCCCGGGGTCCGGGCGGTCGACGGCCAGCCAGCGCAGCAGTGTCATCCGCGTGTAGGCCCACGCCAGTCGGTCCCTGACCAGGGGGTCGTCGGTCCGTCCCGCTTTCTGGGCGTCCCGGACGAGATCCCAGAACTCGGCCTGGAGAGCGAGCTGTTGCGCTGCCGCCCGCCCGGCCCGCTGGTGTGCGAGGGCGGTCTTGACCGCGGGCCGTCCGCCGCCCAGCCCGCCGATGGCGTCGCGCACGGGCGCGCGGGCGCCGTCGAAGTCCACCTCGCAGACGTCCTGTGTCCCGTCGGCCGAGCGCACCGGGCGGACCGTCGTGCCGTTGCCGTCGTCGAGGCGTACCGCCACGAGCGACAGGCCGCGCCGGGGGCCGGCGTCGGTGTCCGTCCGGCACAGGACCAGCGCCGTATCGGCTCCGCGGGCGCCGTGGACCCAGGCCTTGCGGCCGGTGACGACGATCTCGTCCCCGGTGACCGTGGCGCGGGTCTGTACGGAGGCGAGGTCGGATCCGTGGGACGGTTCCGTGTAGGCCTGGCAGTAGGTGTCCTCGCCGCGCAGGATGCGGGGCAGCAGGCGGGCGCGCTGTTCCTCGGTGCCGTGCGCGAACAGGACCGGTCCGAGGACCAGTTCGCCGCATCCCCGGCCGATCCTGGGGACGCCGGCTCGTGCGCACTCCTCCTCAAGGACCAGCACCTCGCCGGTGTCGAGGTCCGCGCCGCCGTACCGGCGTGGCCAGGCGGGGCACACCAGGCCTGCCCGGAGCAGGCTGCGTTCCCACTGCGCGTACGGTGCCGTGGCCTTCTGGTGGGCGGTGGTGCCGTCCGTCGCCGGTTCGTGCCAGGGTGTGTGTCCGGCCGGTGCGTTGGCCGAGATCCACTCCCGTACGCGTCGGCGGAACGGTGCGGCGGACTCGGTACGGGGACGGCGTGAGAGCTCGGGTTCGCCCAACTGTGGTCTCCCCTCCGGTGCGTCGGTGCTCAGATTCCGGTCCGCTGGGCCAGCAGCTCGCGGTGGTGGGCGGCGTCACCGAAGAGCAGTTCGCTGCTCTTGGCCCGCCGGAAGTAGAGGTGGGCGGGGTGCTCCCAGGTGTAGCCGATGCCCCCGTGGATCTGGATGTTCTCGGCGGCGGCGTGGAAGTAGGCGTCCGAGCAGCAGGACTTGGCCAGGCTCGCCAGGGCGGGCACCTCGTCGTCGTCGCCGTCGGCCACGGCCCAGCCGGCGCGGTAGGCCGCCGCCCGCGCCGACTCCACCTCCAGCAGCATGTCGGCGCACTTGTGCTTGATGGCCTGGAAGCTGCCGATGGGCCGCCCGAACTGCACTCTGAGCTTCGCGTAGTCGACGGCCATCTCCAGCACCCGCCGTGCTCCGCCGGCCTGTTCGGCCGCCAGCGCGACGGCCGCGAGGTCCAGCATCCTGGCCACGGCGGGCCAGCCGTCTCCGGCGGCGCCGATCAGGCGGGCCGGTGCCCGGTCGAAGGAGAGCCTGGCGAGTTTGCGGGTGGGGTCCAGGGTGGGGACCGGGGTGGCCAGGAAGCCGGTGGTGTGTTTCTCCACGGCGAACACCGACACGCCCTCCGGGGCCCTGGCGACGACGAGCACCAGGTCGGCGACGTGGCCGTCGAGGACGTAGTGCTTCTCCCCCGTCAGCCGCCACGCCCCGTCCGGTGTCCTCGTGGCCTCCAGGGTGATGCCGCTCTCGCTCCACCGGCCCTGCCGTTCGGCGATCGCGACGGTCGCGACGGTCCGGCCGGCGGCGATTCCGGGAAGGTAGTCCCGCCTGGCGGACTCGTCCGGCGCGGCGAGCAGCAGATTGGCCGCCAGCGCCACGGTCGCGAAGTAGGGAGCGCACAGCAGCACGCGGCCCATCTCGTCGAGAACGACGCTCAATTCCGCGTAGGAGTGACCCGATCCGCCATATCTCTCGGGAATGGTCAGCGCCATCAGTTCGAGTTGGTCCGCCATCTGCTTCCAGACGGCCGGGTCGAAACCCTCCGTCTGCTCCATCAGGCGGCGGACCTCGCTTTCGGGGGATTTCTCCGCGAGAAAGCGGCGCACCACCTCGCGCAACTGCTCGTGATCGTCACTGAAGGGGTGGGCCACGGCAACCACTCCCGCCGTCGGAACAGAAGCTGTACCAGCAATCTAAACGATCGCCGTCCGGGGTGGGAGTGGGTGCGTGCATCAGGCCGGTTATCGTCGCTCGTGGTCTTCACCGACCGTGCCGATCCGGTCGGTGCCCGGCCCACCGACCGCCTCTGAGCTGCTGTTCTGTGGCTGTCACCGTCATGCCGGCCGATTCCCGGACGTGATTCCGGAAGTGCATATCCCGACAACATCAGGGGATTACGGGAAGCGACTCCGCGACTCCTTGACGGGTACGGGACCCTCGGTAGACTGTTCTGCCTTGCGTGGTGCCGTCGGCATGTTCTCGATATTCCCTTTCCGCGTTTGATCTGGAGTACCCATGGGTGTTCCCGCGATGAAACTCAGCGGCCGTGTCCCTTCGATAAGGACGGAAAACGCAGAGGCGGACATGCGGTCCGCAGCCGGGGAAATCAGGGCCCAGCTCACCGACTGGGGTTTCATGGCCGTCGAGGTGCCCGGCATCGGTGAGCGGGTCGCGGCGATGATGAGCGGCTTCTCCGACGCCTGCGACTCGGCCGATCCCAGCCTGTCCGACTACGCCTATGCGAAGGTGCCGCAGATCTCCAGCGGCGGGACCCACGGTTTCTTCCCCTACCTCTCGGAGGTGCCGCGCCTGGCCAACGGCGTGGCCGACCCGAAGGAGTTCATCCATGTGAGCGGCGCGATGATCGACGACCGGCCGCCGGGTGCCGCCGAGGTCCTGCGCGCCTTTCCCCGGTTCGGAGAGGCCGCCTCCGGTGTCTTCGCCACCGCGTTCACCCTGATCCGGCTGTTCGCCGAGGCCGTCCACGGCATCCTCCCGGCGGGAGCGCCCGCTCTGGAGCTGTCGCGGGACGCGGCCAACCTCCGGGTCATCCGCTACCGGGACACGGGCGGGCGCGAGGTCCTCGCCCACGAGCACTCGGGGATCCAGATGCTGGGCCTGCAACTGCCGCCCGGCGACCAGGGGTTGCAGTACGTGCTGCACGACGGCACCTGGGTCGAGCCGGTGATCGCCCGGACGGACATCGTGCTGTGCAACATCGGCAGGATGCTCGCCGCCGCCTCCGAGGGCCGGCTGCGGCCCTCCACCCACCGGGTGCACTGCTCGGACACCGGGCAGGGGTATGTGCGGCTGTCGTCCGTGCTGTTCGCCTATCCGCCGCACAACGCACGCCAGTGGCGGATCTCCGAGGAGGGGCAGCTGACGGTCCTGGACTCCACGTGGGCGGACTTCATCGCCCACAGGTTCGCGGGGCTCGGGAAGAGCCCCTCGTAGCCACGCGCACGGCACATTCGCGCCGGCCTTATGAAGGGACAGCCCCGGCGCCCTCGACGGACATGCGAGCGGGAGGCTGCGACATGAGCACCGGGCCCCTTGGCCTGCACGACCCCGAGCACCTGACACGGCTCGCGCGGACGAGACCGCCCGACATCACCGGCCGCAGCAAGAAACTGTGGCTGCTGCCCGACGACCTGTGCCTGGTCAGGATCGTCCCCAGCCTGCGCAGCTTCACCTACGGGCGGGACGAACTCGTCGACGAGACGGGTCCGTTGCGTCTGGACTTCTACGAACGGGCCGCCGCGGTACTCACCGAGGCCGGGATCCGCTGCGCCTTCCGGGGGCGCGTCGCGCGGACCATGTACCTGGCGGAGTACCGGCCCGCCCCGCCGTTCGAGGTCATCGTCAAGAACGTGGCGACCGGCTCCACGACCCGCAAATACCCGGGGCTGTTCGAGGAGGGGCAGCCCCTGCCGCGCCCGGTCGTGAAGTTCGACTACCGCACCGACCCGGAGGACCAGCCGATCGGGGAGGACTATCTGCGGGCCCTCGGCCTGCCGGTGGACGCCCTGCGGGAGCGCGCCCTGGCGGTCAACGACGTCCTGCGCGAGTGGCTCTCCCCGCTGCGACTGTGGGACTTCTGCCTCATCTTCGGTGTCGGCGCGGACGGCGAGCTGTGTCTGATCTCGGAGGTCTCCCAGGACTGCATGCGGCTGCGGCACGCGGACGGCTCCCCTCTCGACAAGGACCTGTTCCGGGGCGGCGTCGCGGGCGCCGAGATCGTCAGCCAGTGGAAGCGGGCCTTCGATGCCCTCTGAGGCCGGGCGGCCGGTGGCGCTGGTGACCGGCTCCAACCGGGGCACCGGCAGGGCCATCGCCGCCTCCCTCCACGCGCGCGGGTACCGGGTGCGGTCGCTCAACCGCACCCTGTCCGGGGAGGAGTGGCTCGGGGAGCGGCGCTGCGATCTCACGGATCCGGACCGGCTGGCGGCGTGCGTGGCCGAGGTCGTCTCGGAGACCGGGCGGCTGGACGTCTGTGTCGCGAACGCCGTCGACAGGGTCTTCCTTCCGCTGGAGCAGCTGCCCGCGAAGGACTGGGACCGTGTCGTGGCGATCAACCTGACGTCGGTGTTCCACCTCATCAGGCACACGCTGCCGGCCCTGCGCGGGAGCGGGGGTCTGTTCGTCGCGATGGGAAGTCACGCGGGGAGCCGCTTCTTCGAGGGCGGCGCCGTCTACAGCGCCACCAAGGCGGCCCTGAAGGCGCTGGTGGAGACGCTGCTGCTGGAGGAGCGGGCGACCGGTGTCCGCGCCTGCCTGGTCTCCCCCGGGGCCATCTCCAACCTGGACGGGGACGACTCGCCGCACAAGATGAGCACGGCGTCGGTCGGTGACTGCGTGGCCGCGATGATCGACACGTGGCCCCGCGACGTGGTCGTCGGCGAGCTGGAGATCCGCCCGGCGAGTCCGCCCCGTCCCCCGGTGACCGGCATCGACCGGCTGCTGCACGTCTGACCTCAGGCAAACGTCCTCGGACCGCCTACCACGTACGGGGTGAAGGACATGGTCTCTCTCGCGCTGCCCACCGGTTCTCTCGAAGAGCCGACGCTCGAACTGTTCGCCGCCGCCGACCTGCCCGTGGACAGACGCGCGCCGCGCGCCTACCGCGCGGTCATCGACCATCCCGCCGTCGACCGGGTGGTGTTCTACAAGCCCCGGGAGATCCCGCTGATCGTGGCGAACGGGACCTGCGACGCCGGGATCACCGGTGCGGACTGGGTGGTGGAGACGGGGGCGAAGGTCGAGGTCGTGCACACCCTCGACTACTCCCGGTCCAGCCGCTCCGGGTGGCGGGTGGTCCTGGCCGTGCCCGAGGGCCATCCGGCGCGCACGGTGGCGGACCTGGCGGACGGGGTGCGGGTGGCGACGGAGTACCCGGCCATCGCGCGGGAGTACTTCCGGCGGTCGGGCGTCCGGGCCGAGGTCCTGCACTCCCACGGCACGACGGAGGCGAAGATCCCCGATCTCGCCGACGCCGTCGTGGAGGTGGTGGAGACCGGCTCGTCCCTGCGGGAGAACGGTCTGCGGGTGCTCGACACCGTCAGGCGGTGCGGGGTGAACCTGGTCGCCAGCCCCGCCGCGTGGGCCGACAAGGCGGGCCGGGAGTCGATCCGGACGCTGTCCACCCTGCTGCGGGCCGCGTACGCCGGGCACCAGTACCGGCTGCTGACGATCGTGCTGCCCGCGGACCGCTGGGCGGACGCCGAGCCGCTGCTGCCGCCGCGCTGGTGGCGCCTGGACGGCGGCCCCGGCACGGTGGTCCTCCAGGGGGCCTACGCGCGGGGGGAGGTCGCCGAGGCGGTGGCGCTGCTCGTCGCGGCGGGCGCGGTGGAGATCGTGGAGACACCGATCCGGAAATTCGTCGGCGACCGCACGTCAATTCACCCTGACGAGTGATTAAACTCCGCCCTTCTTGTCGTATCCCGGCACCCTGTCGGCGTAAACGCACTGGTCGTGCGGCATGCCCTTCGGTCCGGCGGCGTCGAGTTCCCTCGGTTCCGCTTCGGATTCGTTCATAACCACCGCTCACGCTCCCTCGTTCTTTGAGGCAGCGTCCCCTGAGCAACGTCCGGGGCGGTCGAACCACATCGTGTACGGGAGACCAGAAACGTGTTGCCTGCCATTCCCCCCTTCCTGCTGGGAGTCGTCGCGGCTCCGCTCGCGAAGCGCGTCGTCAAGCCGATCGCCCTCGGCATCGTGAAAACGTCGATGAACGTGGTCATGGAGGTGAAGAAGACCGTTCAGGAAGCCACTGAGGAGCTGCAGGACATGACGGCCGAGGTGGTCGCCGAAATGCTGAGCGAGGAATTCTCCGAAAAGGGTGGGGACGAGGAGAAGAGCAGCCCGGAACCCCCGGCGGCCAAGTCGCGGACCGTGAAAACCGCCACACCTTGAGGAAAAGGGAAGCGCCATGAAAGAGCCTCTCGTCGCCGCGCAGAGGGAACCGCTGGATGATTCCCTGTCCGGTAATTCGCTGTACACGGCGGAACTCGTGGACGACGGCGGCGTCTACGTCCTGACCGTCACGGACCATGTGCGGGGCACCCGCAGCTCGACGCGCGTGCCCCCGAAGACGGTGGGAAAGCTGCCCGTCTATCTGTCCATGCTCAGCCTCCGACAGCTCTGACCCCGCTCATCGCGGCGGGGTCACGGCTCGACGCGCACGAAGGCGGCCCGACGTCCGTCTCACAAAGGTGATCCCCATGCCTCTTCCGGGCGACCCGCTTCCCACCTCGATCGTGCCCGGCCGCCAGCGCTGGGAGATGCCCGGACTGCGAGGCAACCCCGTGCTGGGCCGGCTGCTCGAACGCGCCCTGCCGGCGGCGGAAGGCGTGGAGCACGTCCGGGCCAACCCCGTCACCGGCCGGGTCCTCGTCCGGCACGATCCGGCGCTGGAGCCCGTCCTCGTCGCGCGGACGGTACGGCGGGTCATGAGGCGCGTCGCCGAGGCGCTCACCGCCGCCCCCCGGCCCCTGACACCGGGGCTGCCGGGTGCTGACGTCCGCAGCCGGGTTCTCACCGCGCCGTCGGAGACGGGCCGTAGCCGCGGGCTGCTCGCCATCGGTGCCGGTATCGCCCTGCTCGCCCGGTACAGCACCTCCTGTCTCCCTCTCCTCGCCCATCCCCTGACCGGTATCGGTGTGGCCGCCGTGGCGACCGCCGCCGTGGTGCGCGGTGCCTGGCGGCGGTCCGCGCGGCGGCATCCGCGCGACCCGCGGGGCGAGCGCGGCTCCCCGCTGTGGCGGCTCGTCGGACCGTACCGGCGGCAGGCGAGGAGGGCCGTCGCCCTGTCGGCGCTGTGCCAGACCGTCGAGACGGCCCTGTACATGTCGGCCACCTCCGGGCTGCTGCTCCTGGTCCGCGGGGAGTTCGGTGCCCTGGCGGCGCTCGGCATCGCCGGTACCGGTGCGCAGTTGGCCTTCTTCGCGGGGGCCACCGCGCTCGCCTCCCTCGCGGCGGTCGGTCTCGGCTACGCGGCGGGCCTCGCCTGGCGGAACCTGGGCCAGGCCGTCGAGCACGACTGGCGCACCCGTACCTACGCGCACGTCCAGCGCCTGTCCCCCGCCACGATGGAGAACGAGCGGACGAGTCGTGTCGCCTCGGTGCTCACCGAGGACGTCGGACAGCTCGGCTCCTTCTTCGCCCGCGCCCCGCACGAGGCCGTGCAACTGGCCACCAGCGTCGCCCTGCTGGTACCGGCGTTCCTGCTGCTCGCTCCGCAGCTCGCGTGGGTGGCGTTCGTCCCCGTCCCGGTGATGGTCTGGCTGTCCTTCCGCTACCACGAGCGGGCCCTGTCCGATCACGCCCGCTCCGGCGAGCGCCGCTCCCGTATCGGTGGCCGGGTCACGGACACGCTCCAGGCGAACACGACCGTCAAGGCGTTCTGCACCGAGGAGTTCGAGACGGACCGCATGGCGGAGCTGAGCGCGGAGCACCGGGCCGGCAACCTGCGGGCCGACCGCAGTGCCGTCACGCAGGCCCAGATCGTGCGCGGTACGGCCATGGCCGCGCTGCCGCTGACCATGCTGCTGGGCGGTCGCGCCGTGCTCCGTGGCACTCTGTCCGTCACCCAGCTGAGTCCGCTGCTGGAGATGCCCGGTCAGGCGCTGTGGCGGCTCGCGCGGTTCGGCACGGTGACGGAGCAGTACCAGACGACGCTCGCCGCGTTCGACCGTGTCGAGCGGCTGCACTCCCTGCCCGCCGAGCCGGACACCGGCGACGGACGTCCGGCACGTCGGCCGGTGAGGGGTGACATCGCTCTCGACCGGGTGAGCTTCTCCTACCCCGGGCGTCCGCGCGTGCTGGACGAGGTGTCGCTCGCCTTCCCCGCGTCCCGGGTCACCGCCATCGTCGGCCCGACGGGTGCCGGGAAGACCACGATCGCCAAGCTGCTGATGCGGTTCCGGCACCCCGACGCGGGACGCGTCCTGTTCGACGGGGCCGACGTCCGGGAGTTCTCCCTGCGCGAGGTGCGGCGTGCCGTCGGATACGTGCCGCAGGACCCCTTCCTCTTCGACGCGACGATCGCCGACAACATCCGGTACGGGGACGCGCGGGCCACCGACGACCAGCTCTTCGCCGCCGCGCGCACAGCCGGTGCGCACGGTTTCATCACGGCGCTCCCGGACGGCTACGGCACCCGGGTCGGGGAGCGCGGGACGGCCCTGTCCGGCGGGCAGCGCCAGCGCATCGCCCTGGCCCGCACCATCCTGAGCGACCCGCCGGTCGTCCTCCTCGACGAGGCCACCTCGGCCGTCGACAACGAGACGGAGGCGGTCATCCAGCACGCGCTCCAGACGTTCGGCCGCGACCGCACGATGATCGTCATCGCGCACCGGCTCTCCACGGTCCGGGGCGCCGACCGGATCTATGTGCTCGACCACGGCGGGGTCGTCGCCGAGCAGGGCACCCATCTCGAACTGGTGCTGCGCGGCGGCCTCTACGCCACGCTGTGGAAGCTCCAGGCGGGCGCCGAGGAGGCCGGGGAACCGGTGGAGCGGACCCCGTCTGGCCGGTTTCCGCTCCTTTCCCTCGAATCGGCCGTCCGCGATAAATGAGGCATGCCGCCTCCCGGTGAAGCACCGAAGCCCCTGCGCGCCCTGGTGACCGGCGCCGCCGGGTTCATCGGCTCCCACCTCTGCGCCCATCTGCTGGAACAGGGGGACGAGGTAGTGGGGGTGGACGCGCTGACCAGCACCTACCCGGTCGCGCTGAAACGCCTCAACCTCATGGCCGTACAGGGCCGGGCCTTCTCCTTCCGGCGGGCCGATCTGCTCACCGCCGATCTGGAGGGGCTGCTGGACGGGGTGGACGCGGTGTATCACCTCGCCGGGGAACCGGGGGTGCGCGACTCGTGGGGGCCCCGGTTCGACGTGTACACCGCGCGCAACGTGCTGGCGACCCAGCACCTGCTGGAGGCGGCCCGGGTGCGCCGGCCGCGGGTGTTCGTCTTCGCGTCGAGTTCGTCGGTCTACGGCGACGCGGCCCACCATCCCACGTCCGAGAGCACGCCGCCCGCGCCCGTCTCGCCGTACGGGGTGACGAAGCTGGCGGCGGAGCAGCTCTGCGAGACCTACCGCAGGGTGTTCGCGGTCCCCACGGTGTCGCTGCGGCTGTTCACCGTGTACGGGCCTCGGCAGCGCCCGGACATGGCCTTCGCCCGGCTGATCGCCGCGGCCGTCGAGGGAACGCCGTTCACGCTGTACGGGGACGGCACGCAGAGCCGGGACTTCACCCACGTCTCGGACGTCGTGGCCGCCATGCGGCAGGCGGCGCGCTCGGACTTCCGGGGCGTGGCCAACATCGGCGGCGGCGGGCGGACGACGATGGCGCAGGCGCTGCGCGTGGTGGAGGAGGTCACCGGCCCGCTGCCCGTGCGCGGCGAACCGGCCCGGCCCGGGGACGCCCGGCACACCGCCGCCGACATCCGCCGGGCCCAGGAGGCCTTCGGCTACCGGCCGCGCGTCCCGCTGCACGTGGGGCTCGCCGACCTGGCCCGCGAGGCGACGGCCGGGTGCCGTCAGAACAGCCCCCTCAGCCGCCGGGCCATCTCTTCCGAAGCCGGCCGACCTCGCCCCTGACACGACAGCCGGGCACCGTCAGAACAATCCGCTCAACCACCGGACCATCTCCTCCGAGGCCGGCCGCCCCCACCCCTGACACGACAGCCGGGCGCCGTCAGAACAGCCCCCTCAGCCGCCCGGGTATCTCCTCCTGGCACATCGGCACCTCGCCCCGGGTGCCGGTGTCCTGCTGGAACCAGTGGGCGAATTCGGCGTCCTCGGTGATCCGCATCTGGTGGTACCAGCCCTTGCGCACGTCGCGCGGGTTCCAGTCCTGCGCGGCGCGGGCGCGGTGCCGGGCGAGAGCGCGCTCGTAGTCGACGCGGTGCAGGTGGATCAGGTACAGGTCCGGGTCGGGCTCTTCACGCGCCTCGCGGCAGGTGTGCCAGCCGGGGCCGTAGGTGAGCGGGATCCGGGCGAGTGCGGGCTTGTCGTAGAGAGGGTTGCGGAACCACCGGCCGCGCTGGGCCAGCACCGGCCGGTCCGGGTCGAGCGGCGCCTCCGTGCCGGGCTGGTGGACCACCTCGTAGCCGGTGCACCGCACGAGCGGGCCGGGCAGGCGGGCCAGGTAGTCGGTCAGGGCGCCCGCCCGTGGATCGGGGACGACGATTTCGTCGACGTCCGTGTACAGCACCGCGTCGTACCGCTCCATGAGCCGGTGCTGATACGCCTGGACGACGTCGCGCAGCCACAGCACGTCGACGAGCGGGTGCTCCACGGGGACGCGGACGAACCCGGTGCCGCCGGTGGAGCCGTCCGTGGAGCCGTGGTCGAGGACGTGGATGTCGGCGGGGCCGAAGAAGCGGGAGTAGTGGCGCAGCCACAGCGGGAGGAAGAACGCCTCGTCGCGGGCGATGGTGAACACGGCCCAGTTGCGGGGTGGCCGGTCCAGGCGCGCGACCGCGCGGGCCACGGCGTCGGCGGCGGGCGGGCTGCCCCACAGGGACTCCTTCACCTCACTCACGGCCGGCCTCCACGAGGTCCCCGGTGCTTCCCCACCCACCACCCCGGCGCCGGGCGGATTGCCCCACGGCGACTCCCTCACCTCATCCACGGCCGACCTCCGCCAGCGCCGCGGCGAACCGCGTCCCCGGGGCGTCACCGGCCACCGCCCGGGCGTCGTCGATGGTGTCCACGTCCCGCAGCCGGGGCAGTTCGGCCACGCGCAGCCCGAGGGCGGTGAGCCGCTCCCGCTGGGCCCGCTCGGTCGAGGCGTGGCTCATCGGTACCCCGGCGAACACCCCGGCGACCGGACACCGCAGCCCGAGCGCCCAGTACCCGGCGTCCTCGGTGGGCCCGAACACCGCGTCCGCACCCGGCTCCTCCAGCGCGGCGAGCGCCAGTTGGAGTAGTTCGGGGGTCACCTGCGGGGTGTCGCCCACGATGACCACGGCGCAGGCGTCCACGTCGCTCATGGCCGCCTCCAGCCGCTGGTCGAGTCCGTCCCCGCGTTGCCGCAGCACTTTCACCTCCGGTGGCAGCCAGGGGCCGGGCTCGCCGTCCAGTGCGACGGCCGCCCAGGCGGCGGGGGCGGCGGTGACGGCCGTGAAGGTGTCGACGAGCATCGCCTCCGTGAGCCGGGCCGCCTGCTCAGGGGTGCACGGCGGACACAGCCGGGTCTTGACCCGGCCCGGCACGGGGGATTTCGCCATGACGAGCAGCCCTGCCCGGTACTTCCTCGCGGATGGGGTCACAGTGGCCTCTCCTGTCGCCCGCGTTCCGGCGGTTGGCCGGAAACGCACCGATGTCCGTGTATGCCGCTGTTCGTAGACTCCGCCGGTATGAGCATCGGCGTGCTGGCGTCCGGCAAGGGGGCCGGGCTGCGGGCGATCCTCGCGGCGGGGCTGCCCGTCCGCGTGGTCGTCGTGGACCGGCCCTGTCCGGCGACGGACGTCGCGGAGGCCTGCGGGGTGCCGTGGGAGCTGGTGCGGCGTGGCGCCGACCGGACGCGCTTCACCCTCGGCGTGGTGGAGGCGCTGCGGCGGCACCGGGTGGAGCTGGTGGCCATGGCCGGGTTCATGACGATCCTGGCCGAGCCCGCCTTCGAGGCGTTCCCCGGACGCGTGCTCAACCTCCATCCGTCGCTGCTCCCGGACTTTCCCGGGCTGCACGCCGTGGACGACGCCCTCGCGGCGGGCGTGGAGACGACCGGCTGCACGGTGCACATCGCCGTCGCCGAGGTGGACAGCGGGCCGGTCCTCGCGCAGGAGGCGGTGCCGGTGCTGCCCGGCGACACGGTGGAGTCGTTGTCGCTCCGTATCCAGCGGGTGGAGCACCGGCTGTACCCGGAGACGATCCGCTCCTGTCTCGGTCGGCTGAACGCGGCGGGCTGACGTAGCGTCACGCTCCAGGCTCCGGGTCCGCGTACAGCACGCCGTCCTTCAGCAACTGCTCCCACACGGCCCGCTCGTCGGCGTCGGCCACGTCCGCCGACAGGCCGGGGCAGCGTTCCGCGCACAGGGCGCGCACGAGGTGTTCCACGCGTTCGAGGCGGGCCGCTGGAGTGCCGGGGGCATGCCGGGCCGCGTCGAGGCGGCGCAGGTCGGCGCGGTCGCGTGCGGTGGTGCGGTGCGGGTCGGGGGAGGTGGCGGCGACGGCGCCCAGGCGCCAGTTCTTGTGCAGGCCACGGCCGCCGAGGGCACGGGTGAAGGCGTTGCGCGGCAGGCGGATGTTGATGGACAGCGAGTCGGTCAGGTAGTCGACGTGGTGCCAGTGGGCGGTGGGGATGAACGCGGTCTCGCCGGGCCGCAGCACGGTCTCGTACGCCCCCACGGAGGAGAGGAACTCCGCGTCCGGCCGGACGCGGCTGAGGTTCATGAACGGGCGCAGCCCGGGAGAGCGGTCCGGGGCCACCCACACGAGGCGTTTCTCGCCGAAGACCTGGTGGAGCAGGACCGCCCGGAAGTCGGCGTCGAAGTGGAGGTGGGAGGTGTTGCCGGCGCTCCCGGCGAAGAAGCGGGTCTCCCAGCCGTCCTCGTGTCCCGGCGCGCAGTAGCCGGGCGGGGTGAACAGGTCCCGCAGTTCGGCGGGGGTCGGGCGCTCCAGGCACAGCATCCGGGTGTGGGGGTGGGCGTCCGTGTGCGTGAAGTAGCCGCGCAGGGTGGTCCGTTCGACGGGCGGGGGCGTCGCGCCGGGGCGGAAGGCCGCGAAGTCGTCGGCGTGGTAGGGGGTGGTGATCTCGATCGGGAGGCCGCCGAGTTCGGCGAGCGCGGCCGTGCGGGTGGCCAGCCGTCCGATGCGCTGGCCGTGGAACAGCCCGGTGAAGACCGCGGGGCGGGCCGGGAGCACGTGGTCGGTCAGGAACCGCGCGGGGGTCGGAGCGGGCACCCGGGGCGGCGTGTTCACGCGGGCCTCCCGACGACGCGGCCCGGCCGGGCGTCCGGCAGCACGCGCACGAGGACCATGGGGTGGACGCTGGTGAGCGCGAGGGCGGCGACGACGTCCGCGCTGGTGTCGGCCGTCAGGCGCAGTTGGGTACCCACCGGGCAGTGCGGGTGGCGCGCCGCCGCCGTCCGGATCATGGGGTCGGCGTGCCGGGCCAGGCCGCGCAGGAGACCGGGCGGGCAGGAGGGGTTGCGGGCCGCCGAGGCGGGCACGACGGCCGTCAGCGCGGCCAGCAAGGGGGAAGGGCAGCGGGGGTTGCGGGCCACCCGGTCGCGGACGGCGGTGTCGGCACCGAGCGCGCCGAGTACCGCCGGGGGGCATGCCGGGTGTCCGCCGGCCGCGCGGCGTACGTCCGCGAGCGGGTCCGCGGCCAGCTCGGTGAGCAGGGAGGGCGGGCAGCCGGGGTGAGCGGCGACGGCGGCACGCAGCCGGCCCAGGGGGGAGACGGCGGCCCGTTCCAGGAG
Organism: Streptomyces sp.; assembly: GCA_036569285.1. GTDB lineage: Bacteria > Actinomycetota > Actinomycetes > Streptomycetales > Streptomycetaceae > Streptomyces. The sequence continues at coordinate 390 of DATCQX010001036.1, read as the reverse complement.
GTGCGCGGGAAGGGCTGGGGCGCGCAGGGCCGCGGCGGCGACCCAGGGGTCGGGGTCCTCGGCGAGCTTCTCCAGGGCGGGTGCGGGCGCGGCGGGGTTGCGGGCCAGGGCGGCGCGTACCTCGTCGTGTTCGTCGTCGGCGAGGGCGAGGAGCGCGTCGGCCGGGGTCGCGGGGTGGGCGGCGACGGTGAGGCGGTACCAGAGGGCGGGGTCGGTGAGGGCGTCGGCGAGGCGTGCCGGGGGGCAGGCGGGGTGTTTGAGCGCGGCGTCCCGTACGGCGCCGGAGGGGTCGTCCAGCGCTCGGTCGAGGAAGGCCGCGTCGCCGTCCGGGTGGGCGGTCGCGGCGGCCCGTACCTCGGGGACGGGGTCGGCGGCGAGGCGGGTGTGCAG
>DATCQX010001035.1:0-4732 GCA_036569285.1 Streptomyces sp. | reverse complement strand
GCTCGTGGCTGAGGTGCGCGGGAGACGTGGGTGCGGGTGGGGGGGCGTAGCCGCCTTTGAGGGGCGTGGGGCTGTGTTGACATGCGGCTCCGCCGCGTGGGCGCGAACGGCCACGACGGACCTGTAGCCACCCACGCACCGAACCACCCGAGCCGGTGGGCGCCGCAGGGGCGCGGGGCCGTATCTCATGTGCGGCTACCGCCGCGTGGGCGCGAACGACCGCCACGGACCTGCCGCCCACGCACCGAACCACCCGAGCCGGTGGGCGCCGCATAGCTCGTCCTGCGATTCGTCGGGGACGGCTCGTTCAGGCCCCGCGTGCCGCTTGCCACGTCCAGGACGTCTGGTGTGGGAGGCCGTCGAGTTCGCCGCGGCCGGTGCACCAGAGGAGGACCTGGGTGGGGTCGCCGGGCGGGGCGGTGGGGAAGAGCCGGTCCAGCACCGCCGCACTCAGCGGGCCCGGCGGCAGCCAGTCCACCGACAGCCCCCGCGTGATGTCGTGGGTGTGGAGCAGGGTTTCGGCGACGCCCATCGCCGCGAACCCCGTAGAGTCGCACGGACCCCAGTGCCAGGCCCGAACCTCCGGGGTGGCCGCGGCCAGGGCATTGCTGAGAAGTCGACCGCAGGCGGTGACGGCCTGGAGCACCTCGGCGGGCGTGGCGGTGGGACGGACGTGCAGGTCGATGGGCAGATAGGCGTCGACGGGCTGTGCCGCCAACTGCCCCGCGTAGGCCAGAAGATCGTGGCCGATGTGTTCCGCGGTCTGCCGGCAGGTCCAGTCGAGGGGCCCCGCCCGCACCGTCCAGTCCTCAGCGGTACGGGGGCCGAGCACCGCCAGCATCTCGGCCAGGGCGGCGTCGACGTCCTGATGGTTCACGTGGGGCTCCTCAAGGTCCGGACTGTGCCGACGATCGTCCCTTCCCACCGCCGACCCCGGGTCAACGCCGGTCCAGAACCCAACTCACGCCGGCCATACCGGCCGGCCCCACTTCCAGCGGAGGATGCACGGATCGAACGTGCGCGGAGTTTTATCCCCGACCACGACTGCTTCTGATCAAACACAGTGCAAGCCGGTGCCTTACCTCTCGGCCAATCCTCCGGGTGGGCGGCCCACGCGAGAGCGACATCGCGTGCTCGAAGCGGCCGCCCCGGGCAGTTCTCGTAGGCGGACTCGAACGGAGTGAGCGACTACTCCGGAGCCCGCGGCGGACTGCCCTGACGGAAGCGGAACGTACTGCCGTACATGGACAACGCCCCGCTCCTCTCCCAGCGCGTGACACCGGGACGATCCCGGCGAGGTGGACACAACTACTGTGCCCGTTCGGCGAGTTGCCCGCCACCGAATAAACCGCCGGCGCCCCCTACTTCCTCCGCCACCGCCTCCGCCGCCCCTTGCTGAAGAACCACCCCGCCGGCGGCTCGTCCGACCTCCACGGCTGAGGCTCCGGCGCCTCGCGCCTCCAGCGGGCGGACAGCATCCGTGCCCGGGCGGACGGTTCGACGGACTCGGCGGACCGTATGAAGTCCTCGTCGAGCACGACGTCGTCCCAGCTCTCCTCGGCCATCCCCGTTCCCTCCTGCCCCTCGTACCAGGTCGCCCCCGCCTCTCGCCCCCTTTGCGCCAGTGTGCCCGGACGGAGGTGAAACCTCCGTCAAGGCCGACCGGCACCTCACAGCCCCCTCACTCCTCCCCGGCGAGCGTCAGCGACCGCAGCTTCTGCCCGGCGTACCAGGTCGCGAGCCCGGTGACGGCGACCAGCAGCACGGTGGCCGTGGTGAGCCCGACGTCGGAGACGACGAGGTTCCCGCCGGTCACCTCATGGGCGACGGCGAGGGACCACTGCTGGACGCTGAGCGTCCGCGCCCCCGGCACGAGGGACCCGAACAGCGCCTCCCAGACGAGCGCGTAGACGAGCCCGAACACCACGGCGTGCCGCGAGACGGTCCCGAGGAGCAGGAAGACGGCGGCGTAGGCGATGGACGCGACGAGCGCGGCGACGGTGTACGCGACGGCGATCTGCTGCCCGTTGCCGTTGAGGATGAACCCGGCGACGAGCGTGGGCAGCGCCGAGAACACCATGGTCACGGCGATGGCGACGATCAGCTTCGTCGAGATGATCGTCGGCCTCTTGATCGGCTTGGACAGCAGGTACACCACGGACCCGTCGTCGATCTCGGGCCCGATCGCACCGGTCCCGGCGATGACACCGATGATCGGCACCATCGTGGCGAGCCCGAGCCCGCCCAGCAGGTCGACCGTGGTCTGGTCGTCCGCCCCCGCGAGGGCCCGGACGATCACGGCGATGACGACGAGCAGCATCGGCAGTGCGCCGAGGATGAGGGCCCGGCGCCGGCCGAGCAGGGCCCGGTAGGTGAGCCGGGCGACAGTGGGGTCGTACATCTTGGCCTCCTACGCCGCGACCAGGTAAGAGAACACGGATTCGAGGGACTCGTCGGACGGCGAGACGGCGAGGAGCCGGATGCCGTGGTCCCGGGCCACCCGCGGCAGCAGGGCGGTGAAGCGGCCGAAGTCGACGGCCTGGACGAGCAGCGCGCCTTCCGTCTTGTCGACCTCGATGCCGGCGGTCGACGGGTCGGCGATGAGCGCCGCGGCGAGCGCGCGGTCGTCGCTGGAGCGGACCAGGTAGCGGTGGGGCCGGTCGGTCATGAGGCGGCGGATGCGCCGGAAGTCGCCGCTGGCGGCGTGCCTGCCCGCGACGATGACCTCGATGTGCCGGGCGAGCTGCTCGACCTCCTCCAGGATGTGCGAGGAGAACAGGACCGTGCGGCCTTCGTCGCCCATGCGGCGCAGCAGGTCCATGAGCTGCATGCGCTGGCGGGGGTCCATGCCGTTGAAGGGTTCGTCGAGCAGGAGCAGCGACGGTTCGTGGACCAGGGCGCTGGCCATCTTCACGCGCTGGCGCATGCCCTTGGAGTACGTCTGGATCTTGCGGTCCTGCGCGTACTCCATCTCGACGGTGGCCAGGGCCCGCTGGGCGGCCTTGGCGCCGAGGCCGTGCAGTTCGGCGTTGGCGACGACGAACTCGCGGCCGGTGAGGAAGTCGTACATCGCCTCGCGTTCGGGGACGATGCCGATGTGCCGGTAGATCTCCTCGTTGCGCCAGACGGGGACGCCGTCGAGGGTGACGGTGCCGGTGGAGGGGGCGAGGAAGCCGCCCATCATGTTGATGAGGGTGGACTTGCCCGCGCCGTTGGGGCCGAGGAGGCCGGTGACGCCGGGGCCGATCGTCATGGTGATGTCGTTGACGGCGACCACGTTGCCGAACCAGCGGGAGACGTGGTCGAGGGAGAGCGTGGTCACAGGCCCACCTTCCGGTAGCGGCGGATCAGCAGGCCGTAGCAGGCGGCGATCAGTCCGAGGGTGACGAGGACGTAGACCGCGCCTTCGGCGTGGGAGGGGCCCACCGCGCCGGGGGCGGCGGAGCTGGCGCCGAGGAACGCGGACTGGACGCCGTCGATCAGCGTGATCGGCGAGAACAGGCCGATCCAGGGGATGGAGCTGTTGCTGTTCTGGGCGTTGGCGATGGCCTGGAGGGTGGAGACGGCGCCGTAGGAGATGGTGAGGACGGCGATGACGGCGGCGATGCCGAAGCCGCGCCGGGGGGTGACGGCGGCGATGACCAGGCCGAGGCCGGCGAGGAGCAGGGAGAGCAGGGTCACGGAGACGATTCCCTGGGCGAAGCCCTTGGTCTGGTGGGCGAAGTCGAGTTTGGCGAGCAGCGCGCCCGCGTAGAGGACGACCAGCGGGGCGGCGGTGAGCGCGAAGAGCGCGGAGGCGAGCGCGGCGAACTTCGCGACGACGTAGTCGACGGTCTCGATGGGGCGCGAGAAGTACAGCGGGACCGTCTTGAAGCGCAGGTCCCGGGAGACCGACTGGGGCGCCTGGGAGGCGACGTACAGGCTGATGACGGCCTGCATGACGATCGCGTAGCGCGTGTAGTCCAGGGGGAGTTCCTTGGCCTTCGTGGCGACCGCGACGGCGACCATGATGGCGGCCGGCACGAGCATCACGGCGAACAGGAGCATCGGCAGGACCTTGGACTTCGCCGAGCGGCCGAGGCCGTAGGCGCCGCGCAGGGACTGTGCGTACAGGGAGCGGCGGGCGTAGGCGCGGCCGAGGCGGGGGCCGTCGTAGCCGCGGTAGCCGATGTCGTGGATGCGGGAGGTCTCGCCCGCTGTCTGGTCAACCGCCATGGCCGACGGCCTCCTTGCGCTGCTGGTCGCCCTGTTCGTCGGCGGTGGTGAAGACTTCGGAGATGTGGTGTCTGCGCTGTTCCATGCGGACCAGGCCGAGGCCGAGGCCGGCGACGGTGTCGCGGACGAGGTCGTAGGTCTCCTCGCTCTGTGCCGTCAGCAGGAGGAGGTGGCCGGCGCCGGGGAGGCCGGCGCCGCCGTCCTGGACGTCCGCGCCCTGGGCGAGGAGGGCCTCGCGCAGGGCCTTCGTGCCGTCCGGGTGGGTGTCGGTGTCGGTGACCTCGACCGCCAGGGTCGTCGTGGTCTGGGTGAAGTCGGTGGTGGAGCTGGAGCGCAGGAGTTTGCCGCCGTCGACCACGACGACGTGGTCGCAGGTGCGTTCCAGTTCGCCGAGGAGGTGGGAGGTGACCAGGACGGAGATGCCGAAGTCGGTGTGGATGCGGCGGATCAGGCCGAGCATCTCGTCGCGCCCGACGGGGTCGAGGCCGTTGGTCGGCTCGTCGAGGAAGACCAGGCG
>DATCQX010001034.1:0-3607 GCA_036569285.1 Streptomyces sp. | reverse complement strand
CAGGCCGAGCCCGATGGACGACACGACCGTCCACAGCACGGAGAAGCTCGCCATGTCGTCGACGTCGAGCGTGTGCCCGGCCGCCGCGAGGTGGACGTAGCTCGCGACGCCGAGCAGCGCCGTCCCGGCCCCGACGAACGCGGTGCCCGTCGGCAGGGCCGTGGTGATGCGGTCGAGGAGGCTCACGCGAGGTACTCCGCGAGCTGCTTCTCCCAGTCGGGCTGCACGGCGATCCCGGCCGCCTCCCAGCGGTCGTGCGCGAGGACGCTGTACGCGGGGCGGGGGGCCGGGCGCACGAACTTCGCGGACGTCGTCGGGCGCACCCGCTCGGGGTCCAGACCGGCGAGCCTGTAGGCCGCGCGCGCCAGGTCGAACCAGGTCGCGGTGCCGGAGGCGGTGCCGTGGTAGACGCCCGCCGGAGCGGCGTTTCTCAAAGAAGCCTCACCGAGGGCCGCGATCTGCTCCGCCAGGGCGACCGTCCACGTCGGCTGCCCGCGCTGGTCGTCCACCACCTCGACGGTCTCCCGCGCCTGCGCGAGCTTCAGCATCGTCGACACGAAGTTGCGGCCGTGCGCGCCGTACAGCCACGCCGTGCGCACGACATAACCCGTGTCCGGCAGCAGAACCCTCACCGCATCCTCACCGACGAGCTTCCCGCGCCCGTAGGCGTTGATGGGAGCCGTGGGGGAGTCGTGCCGGTAGGGCTCGGTCGCGTCGCCCGCGAAGACGTAGTCCGTGGAGACCTGGATCAGCCGGGCACCGGCGTGCGCGCACGCCTCGGCCAGCACGCGGACGGCGTCCCCGTTCACGCGGGTCGCCGCGGCCTCGTCCGCCTCCGCGCCGTCCACGTCGGTCCACGCGGCGGCGTTGACGACGACGTCGTGGCCGGCGACGGCCTCGCGGACGGCCGCGGGGTCGGTGATGTCCAGGTCGGCCCTGGTCAGCGCGGTGACGTCACCGCGTATCGTCTCGACGAGGTCCCGGCCGAGCATCCCGCCCGCGCCGGTGATCAGCCAGCGCGTCATGCCGGGAGCGCCGCCTTCGCCTTGAGCGGCTCCCACCAGGCGCGGTTGTCGCGGTACCACTGGACGGTGTCGGCGAGACCTCGCTCGAACGTCACCAGCGGCTCGTAGCCCAGCTCGCCGCGGATCTTCTCGATCGACAGGGAGTAGCGCAGGTCGTGGCCCTTGCGGTCCTCGACGTGCTCGACCATGTCCCAGCCCGCGCCGCAGGCGTCCAGCAGCAGACCGGTCAGCTCCTTGTTGGTCACCTCGGTGCCGCCGCCGATGTGGTAGACCTCACCGGCCCGCCCGCCGCGCAGCACCATCTCGATGCCCCGGCAGTGGTCCGAGACGTGCAGCCAGTCCCGGATGTTCAGGCCCTCGCCGTACAGCGGGACCTTCTTGCCGTCCAGCAGGTTCGTCGTGAACAGCGGGATCATCTTCTCCGGGAAGTGGTACTGCCCGTAGTTGTTCGAGCACCGGGTGACGACGACGTCCATGCCGTGCGTGCGGTGGTAGGACAGGGCCAGCAGGTCGGAGCCCGCCTTCGACGCCGAGTACGGGGAGTTCGGGGCCAGCGGCCAGTCCTCCGTCCAGGAGCCCTCGCTGATCGAGCCGTACACCTCGTCCGTCGACACGTGCACGAAGCGGCCCACGCCGTGCCGCTTGGCGGCGTCCAGCAGGACCTGCGTGCCCAGCACGTTCGTCGTGACGAAGGGGGAGGAGTCCGCGATCGAGCGGTCCACGTGCGACTCGGCCGCGAAGTGGACGACCGCGTCCTGGCCGCGCATCACGTCGTCCACCGTCGCGTAGTCGCGGATGTCGCCGTGGACGAACGAGTAGCCCCCCTTGTCCGCCACCGGGGCCAGGTTCTCCCGGTTGCCGGAGTAGGTCAGGTTGTCGAGAACCGTGACCTGTGCGCCCTCGCCCGAGGGCAGCTCGTTCAGAAGCAGGGCCCGCACGAACTGTGACCCGATGAATCCGGCGCCGCCGGTGACAAGAATCCTCATAAGAACCCGCATTCTAGGCCGTCGGGATGGGTACTGTTCCGCGGCTGTTGTCGCGGTGTTTGTTGTGCGAACTGTGCCCGACGCGGACGACGCGAGGACAATCGGGGGCCCCGGGCTGCCGTAGGGTGCTACTCCATGCGTGGAATTCTGCTCGCCGGTGGTACCGGTTCCCGACTGTGGCCGATCACCCGTGCGGTGTCGAAACAGCTCATGCCGGTCTTCGACAAGCCGATGATCTACTACCCGCTGACCACCCTCGTGATGGCCGGCCTGCGGGACATCCTGGTCATCACCGGACCCGACGAACGCCCCCAGTTCGAGCGGCTCCTCGGAGACGGCTCCGACTGGGGCCTCACCATCGAGTTCGCCACCCAGGACCAGCCCAACGGCATCGCCGAGGCGTTCCTCATCGCCGAGGACTTCATCGGGGACGAGCCCGTCGCCCTCATCCTCGGCGACAACATCTTCCACGGCGTCGGCCTCGGCCGGCAGCTCGCGGACTACGCCGACCCCGAGGGCGGTGTCGTCTTCGCCCACGCCGTCTCCGACCCGACCGCGTACGGCGTCGTCGACTTCGACGAGGACGGCCGTGCCCGCTCCATCGAGGAGAAGCCGGCCGAGCCGAAGTCCCGGTACGCCGTCCCCGGGCTCTACTTCTACGACAGCCGTGTCGTCGAGGTCGCCAAGGGGCTCAAGCCGAGCGCGCGCGGCGAGCTGGAGATCACCGACGTCAACCGGTACTACCTCGACCGCGGCGAACTCCAGGTCTCCGTCCTCGACCGGGGCACCGTCTGGCTCGACACCGGCACCTTCCAGTCCCTCGTCCAGGCGTCCGAGTTCGTCCGCGTCGTCGAGGAACGCCAGGGCATGAAGATCGGCTGCCTCGAAGAGGCCGCCTGGCGTGCCGGGTTCATCGACGACGCCCAGCTGCGCGCCCTCGCCGAGCCGCTGACCAAGAGCGGGTACGGCGACTACCTGCTCGACCTGCTGAAGTACGGCGTCTGAGAGGCGTGACATGAAGATCAACCCCCTTTCCATCGAGGGCGCCTGGGAGTTCGTCCCCCGCCAGTTCGGCGACTCCCGCGGCATGTTCATGGAGCTGTACAAGGCCGAGCACCTGGAAGAGACGGTCGGCCACGCGCTGGACCTCCGCCAGGCCAACCTCTCCGTCTCCTCGCCGGGCGTCGTCCGCGGCATCCACTTCGCGGACGTCCCGCCGAGCCAGGCGAAGTACGTCACCTGCGTCAAGGGCGCGGTCCTCGACGTCATCGTGGACGTCCGCGTCGGCTCCCCCACGTTCGGCAAGTGGGAGGCCGTCCGCCTGGACGACGAGACCCGGGGCGCCGTCTACATCTCCGAGGGCCTCGGCCACGGCTTCTGCGCCCTCACCGAGGGGGCGACGGTGACGTACCTGTGCTCGGAGGGGTACGCACCCGAGAGGGAGCACACGCTGTATCCGCTGGACGCGGAGATCGGTGTGGAGTGGCCGGTGGTGGGGGAGCCGGAACTTTCGGCACGGGACGCGCAGGGTCCGACGCTGGCGGAGGCACTGGAGAAGGGGATGCTGCCGCGGTACGAGGACTGCGTGGCGTACCG
>DATCQX010001033.1:0-13139 GCA_036569285.1 Streptomyces sp. | reverse complement strand
GTGTCATGTGTCGCGGTGCGAGGTATCACGTGTCATGTGCCGCGGCGTCGGTGGTGCGGGTGCTGAGGGTGAGTGCGGGGACGCGAGTGAGCGCGCGGTGATGCGTGATACCTCACGCATCACACATCGCACCCCGCCCCCCTCACGGCAGCACCCCTCCCTCCCGCACCACCCGCAGCGCCTGTGCCGCGATCGTGAGGGTCGGGTTGACGGCCGCCGAGGACGGGAAGAAGCCGCCGTCCACGACGAACAGGTTCCCCACCTCGTGGCTGCGGCAGTACGGGTCGAGGACGGACCGTGCGGGATCGGTCCCGGCGACGGTCGTGCCGCACTGGTGCCCGGTCGCCTCGACGCCCAACTGCCGGGAGAACACGAGGGGATAGCCGGCCCGGCGCATCATCGTGGTGGCGGCGCGGACGAGCCGGCGGTGGGTGCGGGTGTTCGTGGGGTGCCAGCGGACGGTCACGTCGTCGGGCCCGGGGCCGGGCAGGACGCGGTTGTCCGGATCGGGGAGGTCCTCCGACATCACCCACCAGTCGACGCTGCGCGAGGCCAGCGCCCCCAACAGGCGCCGGGGCAGCCGGGGATGGGCTGCGGCGAGGGTCGCCCCGTACACCTTGCCCATCAACTGGAGGTTGCCCAGAGGGTGTTCGCCCTGCGGGCCGTCCGGCAGGTAGAAGTCGTTGACGGCGAGCGTCTTCTGGAAGGTGACCGGGTTGCGGCGGCGCGGATCGACCGCCATCAGCACGGAGTTGTTGTGCAGCATGAGGTTGCGCCCCACGAGCCCGCTGCCGTTCCCGAGGCCGTCGGGATGTGCGGCACCGCCCGAACGTAGCAACAGGACAGCCGAGTTGACGGCCCCGCAGGACACCACAACGGTCCCGGCCCGCAGCCGCACCGCCCGCCCGTCCCGGACCGCGTCGACGGACGTCACCCGCCGCCCGTCGGGGTCCGTGCGCAGCCGCACGGCACGGGTGCGGGTGAGGAGACGCACTGTCGGGGTGCGCAGCGCGGGACGCAGGGCCCGGGTCTCGGCGTCGCTCTTCGCACCGACCCGGCACGGGAAGGCGTCACATGTGCCACATCGTTCACACGTCCCCTCGGGCGTCAGGTCGACGCCGAGTTCGACGGGGTAGGGGTGCAGCCCCTGTGCCGTGAGCCGGTCGGCGAGTTCGGCGATGACCGGCTCGTGCGGCACCGGCGGCCACGGGTAGGGGCCGCTGCGCGGCGGGCCGCTCGGGTCGGTGCCGTCGGCGCCGTGGACCCGGTAGAGGCGTTCGGCCTCCGTGTAGTACGACTCCAGGTCGCCGTACGTGAACGGCCAGGCGGGCGAGGTGCCTTGAAGGTGCTCGACCGCCCGGAAGTCGCTCGCGCGCAGCCGGGGGAGGGCGGCACCGTACACCTTCGTGGTGCCGCCGACGCCGTAGAAGCCGCCCGAGGTGAAGGGGCGCCCCTCGGCCGTGCGCCAGGAGCCCGTGTTGTGATAGCGGTTGCCGACGAACACGGCCTCGGGGGACCAGTTCTCGGGCTCACGGGGCAGGAAGTCGCCCCGCTCGACGACGAGGACGCGCGCCCCCGTCGAGGCCAGCGCCCACGCGGTGGTGGCACCGCCCGCACCCGAGCCCAGAACGAGGACGTCCGCGTCGTACACCTCCCGCTCCTGCGTGACGACGGGCGGCGAGCCGGGACCCCAGATGCCGGTCATGACACGGCCCTCGGCGGATCGTAGAGACGTACGGGCGTGTCGGCGTGGAAGGGAAGCCGCTCGGGGACCTCGGAGAGTTCGAGGTGGAGCCCGAAGGGCGTGCGCAGGTAGATGAACCGGACGCCGGCGATGGGGCCGTCGGCGACGGTCTGCGGTTCACCCAGGGCCACCACCCCTTCGTGCGCGGTGAGATGGTCCATCGAGGCGTCCAAGTCCTCGGTGGCCAGGGCGAGATGATGGCCGCCCCAGTCGCTGTTGCGCGGGTAGACGCGGCGTTGGTCGGGGGAGGTGTACTCGAACAGCTCGACGTTGGTGACCGGGCCCAGGCGCAGCATCGCGATGTGCGCGACGGCGTCGCGGTGCACGCCGAGCTGGCGGAGCATCCACAGGCCGGCCGGATCCGCCACCGGGCCGGTGAGATAGGCGAGTTCGGCGCCGAGCGCGCCGGTGAAGAAGGCCACGGCCCGGTCGAGATCGGGGACGGTGTAGGCGACGTGGTGGACGGCGCCGACGCCGGGGACGGTGATCATGGTTGGTCCTTGCGGGAGTTGTGGGGGTCGCGGGGGTTGAGGGAGCCGGTGGAGGCTTGTGGCGTACGGGAGTTGGCGGAGGTGCTGGGGGTGCGGACGGGCAGGGCGCGGGTCACGGCCGCCGGGCCGAGCGTCAGGCACAGCAGGCGGGCGCCGCGCCGGCCCGCCGTGAGGGCGGTGGCGCCGCCGTGCGGGGCGAGGACCAGGCCGCCCGCGGTGAGCGGGACGGGACGCCGGTCGGCGTGGACCGTCCCGGTCAGCACGTACCAGACGGTCTCGGTGCCGTCGCGGCCGGCGGGCTCCCAGCGGGTGCCGGGCGCCAACTCGACCTCGTCGAACGCCTCGCACTCGCTGTGGAGCATCCCCCGCCGGGCGAGGCAGCGGACGGTCGCCCGCTCCTCGCCCGGCCCGAACAGGACGGCGCTCAGCGGTCCGTCGTGGACGATCACTGTCAACTCCCTTGTGGACGAAGTGAGTAGAAGGGTGAGGGGAGGGGGAGCGGGTCACGCGGACCGCTCGCCCGGCAGGGGGACGTCCAGGACGGCGTGGAAGAACTCCAGGCCGGCGTCCCCGGCCCACAGCCGCACCGCCCCGCCGAGCGGCAGGGTCAGCGCCGTCCCCGAGGCCAACTGGACCTCACGGTCGGCCGTGCGGGCGGTGCCCGTGCCGCTCAGCACGAACACGGTGTGCTCGGTGCCGCGTGCCGCGAACTCCACGCCCGCGTGCGGCGGAAGGTCCTGCACATGGATGGTGCGCAGCGGCCCGGTGAGGACGCTCTGTGCGTCCAGCGGACCATGGGCGCGCAGATCGCGTACGACGATGCTGTTCACGGAAGGCTCCTCCTCGGAGGACCGGCGAGGCCGGGGGAAGACGGCGGGCAACTCGACCACCAGCCAGGACAGCGGCCGTCGCCCGGTGTTGTGCAGCGCGTGCCGGGAACCGATCCCGGTGAGGACGGCGTCCCCGGCGCGCACCTGGTGCGCCGTGCCGTCGAGGTGGATCTCGCCCCGGCCGCGGAGCAGGAAGTACAACTCCTCGGTGCGGGAGTGCAGATGCTCCCCGCTGACCCCGCCGGGCGGCAGCCAGGCCCACTCGACGGCCTCCCAGCCGCCGTACAGCCCGGTCCGCCGCGCGAGGCAGGACCAGCGGGAGATCCCGTCCGAGTCGTGCACGCCGTGCACCACGGCGGGTGCGTGCACGTCGGCCACCACGAGTGCGTCACGCATGGGAGCGCACCTCCTTCGCGGCGCGCGCCAACTTCGCGGCCGCGCCGGTGATCTCACGATCCGTCAGGTCGTTCACGAACACCGCGTCACCGATCCCGACCGGCAGCGGCAGGCGCTGCATGCCGTCCCGGTGGCGGACGGTGTCCGCGAGGGCGGAGCGGAGCAACTCCGGCTCCAGCAAGGGGTGGTGGACCGGCAGTCGCAGGGCGCGCATCGTGTCGAGCACGCGCGTGCACTGACGGTCCGTCATGAGGCCGCGCCCGCGGGCGATCACGGTGGTCAACGCCATGTCGAGGTTGACCGCCTCGCCGTGCAGCAGGGCGGGCAGCGCCCGCATCTCCAGCGTCGGGCTGAAGGTGTGGCCGTAGTCGACGACCCGTTCGAGCCGGTGCTCCCACAGGTTGTCGTGGAGTTCTTCGAGCATCCCGTGGACCGCGCGGGCCAGCACGTGATGCGCGGTGGTCCGCAGCGGGCCGTCCGTCTGGAAACGGCCTGCGAGCAGACGCTCGCCGCTGCTCTCCAGCAGGTCGAACAGGTCACGGTCCTTGATCAGGGCGATCTTGAGGATCTCGGCGAGACCGTTGCCGATGTGCCGCTCGTCGAGCGTCGCGAGGAACGCCGGGTCGAGGAGCGTCTCGACGGCCGGGTGGTAGGTGCCGAGGCGGTTCTTGCCGCCGCCGAAGTTCACGCCGGTCTTCGCGCCGACCCCGGCGTCGACCAGCCCGATGAGGGTGGTCGGCACCCGGACGTACGGTGTGCTGCGCCGGTACAGGCTGCACGCCAGGCCGACGATGTCCAGCAGCACCCCGCCGCCGACGGCCACGACCGGCTCACGCCGCCGGTCCAGACCGAACCGGTCCATCGCGTCGACCACGGAGTAGACCGAGTCCATCGTCTTCAGCCGCTCGTGCGCCGGCAGGACGTGGATGCTGTATGACGCGTGATGTGCCGCCTCGCAGTAGGCCCGCAGCGCGTCGCCGTACAGCAGGTCCACGTGCTCCTCGACGACCAGCAGCCGCCGCCGGGCCGGGCCTGTGCCGTCGGCCTCGTGGTCCGGGAGTCCGGCGAGGGCGAGGGCGGGGTTGCGGGGGTCCAGGACGCCGGGGGCGAAGCGGACCCGGTACGTGACGGGCTTCGCGGTGGCGACGGTCCAGCTGCGGGCCGGACCGGGGCCGTCCGTGGTGGTGAGTCCGTGGGTGGTGGGAGGCGGGAAGGGCATGACGGGTCCTTCGGTGTGCGGCCGGGTTGGGGGGTGCTGTGTGATGTGCCACCGGGTGAGGGAGAAGCGGTGGGGTGTGATGTGCCACCGAGTGGGGGAGGGGCGGTGATGTGTGAGGTTCCACTGGCCGAGGGCGGGGCGGTGGGGTGTGATGTGCCACCCGTCGCAAGAGGCGCAGTGGTATGTGATGTGCCACTGACGGTGAAGGGGTGCCCACGCTCCGCACGAGGCGGCCGGGGGGAGCGGCTCGGCCTCGTGCGGGCGGGGCGGGGAAGCCGGACCGGTGGACGCCCTCGCCTGCCGCCGCTGCGCCGCACCCCTACGGCGCCCCCGTCGGCGGCCGGCGTCGCGGGCAGCTCGCGGGGAGCGCCCGGTCCGGTCCGGCTGGTCGGTGTGCTCGGCCTCCATGCGGAGCGGGGCAGTCCCGAGGGCGGTGAGGGCCTCTGTGCTGTATGACATGTGACCCACCACCTCTCGGGAACTCCCTCCGAGAGCGACCCTCTCGGAACCTTGCTCACTCAAGGTCCCCCGCCCGGTGTCCCGGCGGCTTGAGCCCCCGGCCCCGTTGCGGCCCTGCTCGGGCCTGGTCCCGTATGGGACGGGGGTCCGGCGTGGGTGGGGCCGGAGGGTGAGGGGAGGGGTCGGGGGCGAGGTGGGGCGGGGGTCCCGAGTGCATGGGCGCGGGGGTCAGGGGTGACCCTTAGGGGGGGCGCTCTCGGTGGGCCGGTGTGTTTCGATGTGCGGGGTACCTCGGCAGCCCCTCTGCGAAGAGGGCGACTAGCAACTCGTCCTTGCCGTCACGGTGTTGACAGAAGCTGCGCAGCGACTGACACGTCCGAAAGGCGAGCCCCCTTCCCCCTCGCCCACCCCTCGGACACCCCCTCTCACCCCTCGGACGCCCTCTTGACGCACCCCACCCCTCGATCGACACTCGAACCGGGAATCCTAGTGAACAGGTAGGGAATCATGGGGCGCCTGGAGCCGATCGCCAGCCGGATGAGCCGCACGGCCTGGTCGTCGCCCCTTCTCACCTCCCGTCGCCATATCGACCTGCTGCGCGTGTGCAGCGCACAACGCTGACCGCGACACCTCACAGGCCACCACTCCCGCCCCACCCCCTCCGACGCCGCAACCGCCGCCGCGCGTACGCCCCCGCGCGCCCGCCCCCGGGAGACTCATGTCCATTGCACCGCTGGCTGCTCACGCGTACGACCGCCCCGCCCCCGTCTTCCGTGGCCGCATCGGCCGCGACGCCCGCAGCGGGCACTACGCGGTGCCGCGCCGCTACCGCCTCCACCTCTCCACGGCCGACCCCGACGGCCTGCGCATCGCCGTCACCCACGGCCTGCTCCGCCTCGGCGCGGCCTGTCCCGTCACCTTCCTGCCCGCCGTCCCCGACTGTCCCGACGGCGGACACGCGAGCCTGCGCCCGCTGTACGACGCGAGCGCGCACCGCTACCCGGGCCCGGCCCTCGCCCCCGTGCTGAGCGACGACTGGTCGGGGCGGATCGTCTCCACCCACGGCCCGGACATCGTCCGCGACCTCGCCAGGCACTTCGGCGGCGGACGACCCTCGCTGTACCCTCGTGGCGCCGAACCGGAGATCGAGGCGGCGGTGCGCCTGTGCGCCGAGATCGAACGCGCCGCCCAACGCGCGGGCGAGGCAGGGGTGTCGGTATCGGAACGCGCCGAGGCCCTCGACACCCTCCTCGCATCGCTTGGCCGCCTGGAGCAACGCCTGCGCGAGGAACAGCATGTGACAGGCGATCAGATCACGGCGGCGGACGTCGAGTTGTGGGTGACCCTCGTCCAGCTCGACACCGTGCACCGCCACCACCTCGACGCCGCCGCCGTCCAGCAGGTCGCCGGCCACCACGCTCTGTGGGCCTACGCCCGCCGTCTCACCGCCCACCCCGCGTTCGGCACCCACCTCGACCTCGACGGCATCGACCGCCGCCACAGGGCCCGCTGCCAAGGCATGGAAGCGGCCGGTTCCGCTGTCCAGATCCTGGACTGGGCGTCGTACCGGAGCGACGAAAACCAGACCCACCAGGGCTGATCCGGTCCGAGAAATGGACGGGCGTTGACAAGAATCCCGGCAACTGGATTACTTGCGACCCAGAACAGTCTTTCGATCCACGCCGCGCGCCGCCCGTCGGCCGCGCCCCGGCAGTGAGCCACGAAGCGGAAGCAGAGGACGACATGTACGCAGTTCTCAGGACGGCGCCCCGCCGCTCCCGGGGCTGCGTACTCCCGTACCTCAGCCACCTCGTCGCCAACCGCGCCGTCGATCTCCTGCGCGTCAGCAGCGCACTGTGTACCGCACCGGGCCGTGCCCGCTGTCGGGTCTGACCTCGCAACCGGTCCCGACCGCAGCGCCCTCGTCGGCCACCGCACCCGCGGTGCGCCGCCCGCACCTCCCGAACCCCGGTCCCGTACGCACCCGTTGACCGTGCCCGCTCCCGAAAGAGCCGCGTGTCCACGGCCGCCGCCCGCGACCCGGGGCAGCCCGCCTCCCGCCGGAGCCCCTCATGAGCGAATCACCAGGTGCCGTGTCCCTCGCCACGGCACCAAAATCCGACGCACCGTCAAAAACCCTCACCGCACAGCGAGTTCAGCCGCTGCGCCACCCCGGGCGCTGGATCGCCACCGCGATCGTCCTAGTCCTGGCCGCCCAGTTCGCCCATGGCCTGGTCACCAACCCGTTCTACCAGTGGGACCGCTTCGGCTACTGGTTCCTGCGCCCGACCATTATCGACGGACTCCTCGTCACCCTCGAAGTCACCGCCTACAGCGCCGTGTTGGGCCTGATCGGCGGCGTCCTGCTGGCGCTCGCCCGGCTCTCGAAGAGCCCGGTGCTGCGGGCGGTGAGCTGGACCTACATCTGGGCGTTCCGCTCGATCCCGCTGATCGTCGTGCTGCTGTTCCTCTACAACTTCAGCGCGCTGTACCAGACGTTGAGCGTCGGCGTCCCCTTCGGGCCGGCCTTCTTCACCTTCGACGAGTCCCGGCTCGCGACCGACATGGTCATCGCGGTCGTCGGCCTCAGCCTCTACGAGGCCGCGTACGCCGCCGAAGTCGTCCGGGGCGGGGTCCTCTCCGTCGACCAGGGGCAGCACGAGGCCGCCGCCGCGCTCGGCCTGCCCAAGGGCTACCAGTTCCGGCGGATCGTCTTCCCGCAGGCACTCAGGTCGATCGTCCCGAACTACGTCAACCAGCTGATCGGCCTGGTCAAATCCACCTCGCTGGTGTTCTACGTCTCGCTCCTCGACCTCTTCGGCGCTGCGCAGACGATGGGCTCCACCTACCCCGGCGACATCGTCCCGCTGCTGCTCGTCGTCACCGTCTGGTACCTGATCCTCACGAGCCTCGTCTCGATCGCCCAGTTCTACGTCGAGCGGTACTACGCGCGCGGCGCGATCCGCACCCTGCCGCCCACCCCGCTCCAGCAACTGCGGTCCGCCTACGGCCAGTTCAAGGAGCGCCTGCGCAAGGAGGCCGCCGTATGAGCACCGTGCCCGCTGCTTCCCCGCCCGCCTTCGAGGCCGCCGTCGCCGCCCCGGCCGCCGTCGAACTCCACGGTGTCCACAAGTGGTTCGGCACCCACCGGGTCCTGGACGGCATCGACCTGACCGTGCGCCCCGGCGAGGTCACCGCTCTGCTCGGCCCCTCCGGTTCCGGCAAGTCCACGCTCCTGCGGGTCATCAACCACCTGGAGAAACCCGAACGCGGGTACGTCAGCGTCAACGGCGAACTTATCGGCGTACGCAAAAGCGGTGACCGGCTAAGGGAGTTGAGCGAGCGGGCCATCCTCGCCCAGCGCTCGCGGATCGGGTTCGTCTTCCAGAACTTCAACCTCTTCCCGCACCTCACCGTCCTCGACAACGTCGCCGCCGCCCCCGTCGCCACCGGACGGCTGTCCGGGTCCGCCGCGCGGGAACTCGCCCGCGAACTCCTCGACCGGGTCGGCCTCGCCGACAAGTCGGCCGCCTATCCACGGCAGTTGTCCGGCGGCCAGCAGCAGCGCGTCGCCATCGCCCGCGCCCTCGCGCTGCGCCCCGGAGTCATCCTCTTCGACGAGCCGACCTCCGCCCTCGACCCCGAACTGGTCGGTGAAGTCCTCGCCGTCATCAAGGACTTGGCGACCAGCGGCACCACCCTCCTGATCGTCACGCACGAGATCGGCTTCGCCCGCGAGGTCGCCGACCGGGTCGTGTTCCTGGACGGCGGAAAGATCGTCGAACAGGGCCCGCCCGAGCAGGTGCTGGACAAGCCGCAGCACGAACGGACCCGCGAGTTCCTCGCCAAGGTCCTCTGAAACCAACCCCGTTGACCCACACGACACGAAACCTAAGGACAGCCATGCCCGCGCCCCTCTCCCGACGTGCCCTGATCCGAGGCATCACCGCGACGGCCGCCGTCGCCACCCTCGCCGGCGGGCTCGCCGCCTGCGGCGGGGACAGCGAGGCGGCCACCACCTCCGCCGACTCCTCGGGCTCCGTCACCATCGGCCGCGTCTCCAACGGGGCCGCGAAAGAAGTGACGTTGAAGGTCGCCGAGGTCAAGTCCATCAGCGCCGAGGTGCCCGAGGCGATCCGCAAGCGCGGCACGCTCGTCATCGGCAGCGGCACGCTGCCCTCCGGCTCCGCGCCGCTCGGCTACATCGGCGACGACCAGAAGACCCTCACCGGCGCCGAGCCCGACCTCGCCCGCCTCGTCGCCGCCGTCCTCGGACTCAAGACCGAGAACAAGCGGTTCACCTGGGAGAACCTCTTCGTCGGCATCGACAGCGGCAAGGTCGACGTCGGCTTCTCGAACATCACCGACACCGAGGAGCGCAAGCGGAAGTACGACTTCGCCTCCTACCGGCAGGACAACCTCGGCTTCGAGAAACTGAAGTCCAACTCCTGGAAGTTCGACGGCACTTACCGGAGCCTCGCGGGCAAGACCGTCGCTGTCGGCGCCGGCACCAACCAGGAACGCCTGCTGCTCGAATGGCAGAAGAAGCTGAAGGCCGAGGGCAAGAACCTCACCGTCAAGTACTTCCAGGACAACAACAGCACGTACCTGGCCCTCAACAGCGGCAAGATCGACGCCTACCTCGGCCCGAACCCAGCCCTGTCCTACCACGTCACCCAGAGCGCCAAGACGCCCTCGCCGACGGCCGTCGCGGGCACCTACTCGGGCGCCGGCGAGACCCTCCAGGGCCTGATCGCGGCGACCACCCAGAAGGACAGCGGCCTCGTCAAGCCGCTCGCCGACGCCATCAACTACCTGATCGACAACGGTCAGTACGCGAAGTGGCTCGCATCCTGGAACCTCCCCAACGAAGCCGTCACCAAGTCCGAGATCAACCCGCCCGGCCTGCCCCTCACCGACTCCTGACGCGTCAACACCTTCTGACGACTCATCAACACATCCCCGGCTGAAAGGACTTCGCCTCCGTGACGCACCCGAACAACCCCCGCGGAGGCGGAGCCCCGTCCACCACCGAACCCCACCCGGCCACCACCGCCCCCCACCCCCTCGACAACGCCGTCTGGTCCGCCCTCGACGGCCCCCACGCCCACCTCGCCGACCGCCTCGGCCGCGCCGCCCGCTACCCCGCCGACATCTACGCCTTCTCCGCCCTCGACGACCCGGAGGACCCCGCCGCCTGGACCGACCTGCACCGCCTCACCGGCCCGGCAACCACCGTACGCATCAAGCCTGTTGAAACGATCCCCGACGGCTGGGAGCTGATCCGCGAGGGGCGCGGTGTGCAGCTCGTCGACACCGCGCTGCGCGCCGAACCCGACCCGGAGGCGGTGCGGCTCGGACCGGACGACGTCCCCGAGATCCTGGACCTCGTCGCCCGCACCCGGCCGGGACCGTACCTGAAGCGGACGATCCTGCTCGGCACCTATCTCGGCATCCGGCACGAGGGACGGCTGATCGCGCTCGCCGGGGAACGGCTCAAGCCGCCCGGCTGGACGGAGATCAGCGCCGTCTGCACCGACCCCGCCCACCGGGGCAAAGGGCTCGCCACCCGGCTGATCCGCGCCGTCGCCGCCGGCATCCGCGAACGCGGGGACACTCCGTTCCTGCACGCCGCCGCCGACAACACGAACGCGATCCGGCTGTACGAGTCGATCGGCTTCGAACTGCGGCGCGGCTCGCGGATCGTGGAGGTGCGGACACCGGACGGCGTCGCAGGCGTGGCCGGAGTGACCGGAGAAACGATTTCGCACAAAAGTTCGAGAATTTCCGTGGAATCGGGAACACGACGCGGCACCGGCCCGTTGTGACGGATGAGAGCCACCATCGGGCCGACCGCGAACACAGCGAGGAAGAAGGGGGGACGGCAGTGACCGACATACACATACGCCACTCCACGCACCTCCACTCCCGGCCCCACATCGACCTCCTGCGCACAGCCGCCGCGCTCTGTAGCTGACCTGTCCCGCAGCCCCGCCACCGCGCCCGCGCCCCGGGCCGCCCCGGCGACCTCGTACGGACCTCCAGGAAGGCACTCCGCCCGTGTCCCCTTCATCTCCCGCCCCTCTGCACCTCGCCGCAGCCCTCGACGGCACCGGCTGGCACCCCGCCTCCTGGCGCGAGCAAGTAGCCCGCCCCCGCGCCCTGTTCACGGCCGGTTACTGGGCCGACCTCGTCACGGAGGCCGAGCGAGGCCTGCTCGACTTCGTCACCATCGAGGACGGCCTGGGCCCGCAGTCCTCCCACCCCTTGGACGCCGACGACCGCACCGACCAGGTCCGAGGCCGCCTCGACGCCGTCCTGATCGCCTCCCGCGTCGCCCCGCTCACCCGGCACATCGGCCTCGTCCCGACCACCGTCGCCACCCACACCGAGCCGTTCCACATCTCCAAGGCCGTCGCCACCCTCGACTACGTCAGCACCGGCCGCGCGGGCCTGCGCGTGCAGATCACCGCCCGGCCGGGCGAGGCCGCCCACTTCGGCCGCCGCACCATCCCGCGCATCGAGGCGTACGACGAACGCGACCCCGACACCCTCGCCCTGATCACCGACCTCTTCGACGAAGCCGCCGACTACGTCGAGGCGGTCCGCCGCCTGTGGGACAGCTGGGAGGACGACGCGGAGATCAGGGACGCCGCGACCGGCCGCTTCGTCGACCGCGAGAAACTCCACTACATCGACTTCCAGGGCAGCCGCTTCAGCGTCAAGGGCCCCTCGATCACCCCCCGCCCGCCCCAGGGCCAGCCCCTCGTCACGGCCCTCGCCCACGCGACAGTGCCCTACCGGCTGGTGGCACGCGCGGCGGACGTCGGCTTCGTCACCCCCCACGACACCGACCAGGCACGCGCCATCGTCCAGGAGATACGTACCGAACAGGAGGCCGCGGGCCGCGCCGGGGACCCGCTGCACGTCTTCGCCGACCTGGTGGTGTTCCTCGACGACGACCCGGCCGAGGCACGCGCACGCCGCGCCCGGCTCGACGAGGTCGCGGGCGAGCCGTACAGCAGCGACGCGCGGATCTTCGCCGGCAGCCCCGCCGAACTCGCCGACCTGCTCCAGGAGTTCCAGACCGCCGGGCTCACCGGGTTCCGGCTGCGCCCCGCCGTCGTGGGGCACGACCTGCCGGCGATCAGCAGGGGCCTGGTCCCCGAACTCCAGCGGCGCGGCGCCTTCCGCGAGGCGTACGAGGCCGACACCTTGCGCGGACTGCTCGGCCTGACCCGTCCCGCCAACCGATACGCCGCCTGAGAGCGAGGGAGACACCGACGATGAGCAAGCCGCTGAAGCAGATCCACCTCGCCGCCCACTTCCCCGGCGTCAACAACACCACCGTCTGGAGCGACCCCCGCGCGGGCAGCCACATCGAGTTCAGCTCCTTCGCCCACCTCGCGAAGACCGCCGAACGCGCCAAGTTCGACTTCCTGTTCCTCGCCGAAGGCCTGAGGCTGCGCGAACAGGGCGGCAAGATCTACGACCTGGACGTCGTCGGCCGCCCCGACACCTTCACCGTCCTGGCCGCCCTCGCCGCCGTCACCGACCGGCTCGGCCTGACCGGCACCATCAACTCCACGTTCAACGAGCCGTACGAGGTGGCCCGCCAGTTCGCGAGCCTCGACCACCTCTCCGCCGGCCGCGCCGCGTGGAACGTGGTCACCTCGTGGGACGCGTTCACCGGCGAGAACTTCCGGCGCGGCGGCTTCCTCCCGCAGGAGGACCGCTACTCGCGCGCCCAGGAATTCCTCGCCACGGCCCACGAACTCTTCGACTCCTGGCAGGGCGACGAGATCCTCGCCGACCAGGCCACCGGAACCTTCCTGCGGGACGCGAAGGCCGGCTCGTTCGTCCACACGGGCAAGCACTTCGACATCCACGGCCGGTTCAACGTGCCGCGCAGCCCCCAGGGCCGCCCGGTGATCTTCCAGGCCGGGGACTCCGACGAGGGCCGCGAGTTCGCCGCCGCCGAGGCCGACGCCATCTTCAGC